>JBDRIV010000004.1:0-255102 GCA_043815505.1 bacterium | reverse complement strand
CTGTTATTACACTGTTATTACACTGTTATTACACTGTTATTACACTGTTATTACACTGTTATTACACTGTTATTACACTGTTATTACACTGTTATTACACTGTTATTACACTGTTATTACACTGTTATTAGGTAAAACTGTTAAACATACTGCTTATCAGCACCTTGTTTTTACTTGTTTATAAGAAGAGTATTGTTTGCTAATAATTGTCATTAGGTATCCATACTCTTCATTAATATGAACAATTTAGCTTAAATAAAGAGATTATAGATAAAGACACATAACTTTTACAGTTTTAATAATGAAGTGTTGAGTCATCACTATTAAGAGTTAAATATTTCTGACACTTCATTAATAGTTGGTTTATTAACTACGCTTTTTTGTAAAGGTGAAGTGTTTGAAGAGATGATTTCATTTTTTAAATAAAGAGAATGGATTTTAGCAACCTTACTATTATCAAAAGAATATGCCACTCCTGAGGATGTGTTCTTTTTTTCGCTTGAAATATTGAATTTTTTGATTACATTTCCAATCTTGATATTCTTTTTGTGATTAGAAGGATACCAATCAACCCATAAATCATCTTTGGAGATTCTACTTCTTATATCGTTAGGTTTAAGGGTTATAGGTTTGTCACTATTTTTAACTAGATTATTTATTATACAAATAACCTCCTTTTCTATTTCGCTGGCTTCATATTCGGTGTAACCATATAATTGTCTAAATCGGTTCTGTATAATCTCAATATCAGCACTATCGTTCCCGAGACAAACCTTTAGTATTGATTCTAGTGGCAACCATAATTCTAGTTCTCTTCCTATTATTTTTGGGTTTTGTTTGTAATGTATTTTTAATACATCGTATTGAGACCGTACTCTATCCGAATCCAATAAAAATAGTTTATAAATTTCTCCACGTAACTCATCCCATTTTTCATTCTCTTCACTAGGTTCTAAAAAGTTCTTTTGACTTCTAATTAATGGAACGACAATACATCTATCCGCTAAATCTTCTGGTAAATCATTAATTGAAGCAAAAACTTTAGGACTATATGTATCAAGTTCCAGCAATTGTCGCTTACCATTATTTATATTTATTATTCTTCTTTTGCCACCTTCTTTTTTATATGAGTCTGTTAAAATATCAACCAACTCTTCGTTACCTTTTCTTCTTAAAGAATCAGCTTGGTCAATAAGATATGTTCCTCGCAATGAATCTACAGTATCTCCAAGCGCGGCTAAACTAGGTCTTGCTTTAATAGCATTATAAGCTAGTTGGCGTAAAAGGTTTAGCAACTGAGTTTTGCCAGACCTTTTTGGTGCCTTGATATGCAGAAAAGAATATGCAGAAAAAGCTGGGAAAAAGTATGTTCCCAAAATCCAACTGCTAATTAATAAATAATCTTCTTCTCTTTCTAACTCTATATATTTTTTTGTTATGTTAACAATGTTCTTGAATACTTGGGCTGGATTAGAAGTTTCCTTACAAAAGTTATCTATATATTCAATAAGAGAATCTATATCCCATTTTTCTTCTATATTTGCTAATTTTCTGTTATCTAATCTTATAGAATAATTATTATTGTCAAATACAAAATTAGTATCATATTTTACATCTATTTCATTGCCATCTGATATAATATACAAATTATTATCCTTTTGTTCCTCGGAAAAATATCTAAATCCAAGAATAGCTATTCCATTTTTAATGTCTATAGAAGGGTGAACTAGTTCTCCTTTATAATTTTTAATTTTAATTCCCATAGTAATTCTAATTTATTATTATAAAACATTATTTTTGTTGCATTTTCATTGTATTTGCAATAGTAATTTATAAGTTGATGTTCTATAGCAGTTTTCGAAATAAACTTGCTAGGCGACAAATTTAGGTCTATTTCTTGTAGTCCTCAGGCCTTTTTGTTAAATCAACCAAATTTCTAAGTAGTGCATTTCTGTCTTTCCAATAATAGTCATTTTTATCAACTAATTTATAGAACCAACGTCGAACTGTTTGTTCGTGGAATTCTTGGTTAATTATTGTCTCGGCAAAACAGATATAAGAACTCCAATTTGAGTTTTTCTTTTTTAGATTTTCAAATCTTCTATTGAGTGATTTCATATAATTTGATTAGTATCGCAACACTATAAAAAGGCTATTTAGGGTTCTTGATAATAATTTTTAGCAATCTAATAAGTTTCATTCCTTTTTCTCTAGCTTCGGCTTTAGAAATTCGAATGCCGTATTTCTTCTTATATATCTCTTGGAATTTTTGTAATTGGACTTCTGTTAACATTTAAGTGTGATATAAGCGTGTTTTTATTTCTTTCAAAGCATTAAAAAAGCTGAGTGGTTCAACTCTTAATTTGTGAGTGAAATATTGATGGATTAAACCGTCTAGTTTCTTATCATTCTCAATTGAAAAGACTGCTCTAGATTTATTCTGAGTATCGATAGATTCAATTTGGTACCCAAAAGTACTTAGTGCAGAGACTAAGCAAATATCTGATGATTTGAAATAGTCTTTTTCTTTTAATTCTTTTTTCATTGGATTCATTTTTGTAATTGTTATAAATTTAGGTATAAAAAAACTAAAGTTGTATTTTAACTCTAGCATTTCTTTTTTAGTAAAATGTCTAAGACAATGTGTTGCTTGTCTGTATCATAATGTTATGCGTCTAATTTGTGACCACAAGACAATCAACATTTGTCCAGTAAACAGTCGGAAAAGTGTCTTATGGATTATTCTGTATAAATAACTATTCTATATTTACCATTTACCCCCTCAATTTTTATAGAGACATTTTCTTTGATGAAACGGTCCTTAAGTCTTTGTATTTGTTTAGATGCTGCCTCTTTTGATATACAATGACTATATGTTTTCAAATTGTCGAGCGTTTCATAACCCCCTTTTTTTATTATTTTACCAGTTTTATTATTTACCTTCCAACGAAAATCCCATAATAGGCATAAAACTTTAAAGGATTTTGTTTCTTTGTCTGGGTTATTTACTTGAGACTTACTTCTAAAGGATATACATTTTTCTCCATTGTTAATCTCAATTAAGTGATTGCTTTTACTTAATGAAGCTCTCTTAATGGTGATACTAGTAGGTTCGAGTTTTTGATTATTCATTTTTGAACTATGCTTTTTTTGTAAGCTATGTTTCAAATCGCTAATCACTGTTAATACCGCTTTTTTTTCATCAGTACATTTGCTTGGTCGTCTACTATTTCCCACCTCATACCAAATTTCATAATCTTTAATAGGTTGAGCTGTCGCAATAACTAGCATTGCTTTCTCGAAAGAATGAATGTTGAGCATCAAAGGTTTGTTATATATATGTTCTTTTAAGAGGTATGTTTTTTGTTTAATACTATTGATTAATTCATCAGCATTTTTAATCTTTTCGTAAGACATAATAGTTTCAAATAACTTCACAATTTTTTCAAATTGATTGAAAATATTTCTTGTTTCTTCAAACATGAATGGTGGGTCACGATGTTCAATGAGCGTGTAGTATCTTTCTTTCTTCTTCGCCTCCTTTAGATATTCAGGTATGGTTAACCATTTTGTAAATTCAAAACCACTTTTTTGTTTACCAGTGAAAAAGAATTTATTGTTGAATGCTCTCTGTATTTTATTAAGCAATTTGGTGTCCGTTTCAAATAAATCAACACATTTTCTAATATCATCAAATATACTCTTTTCCAGATTACAATATGCTGAATCGTTTTTTAATTCCTTAAAGTAATTAAGTCGTTTGCTGAATTCAATATTTAGAGTTCTGTTATTTTTGACGAAACCATAGAATTGAATTCCAACAATCTCTACAAGAACATCTTGATTGTTATTACAATCAACTTCACTAATTCTTTTATACCAATCCTCAAGTTGTTCAATTAGTAGGGCGTTATTCATAGTAGTAATAGTAATTATGCTTTGAATTTATCAATAAACTACATAAACATCAAGTTTTCCCCAGGGTTTGCTAAATAGGGCATATTATTGATAGAATATAATTAATTATTAAGATAAATAAATGAAAAAGCTTTTAGTTATTATAGTTTTAATATTATTAGCGGGAGCTGCTATATATGGTTTTTGGTATTATACGACAAAAAAATCGATCGATGAGTTCTCAGAAAAAATTCAAGAATGTTACACTTATATGTATCAAGTGTCATTGGGAGGCATTGCAATGCAATTGGGGGAAGATCAAGGTGGCAATCGAATGGATTATTTTAGATATACTAGTGATATGGTTAATTTAGAAACCAATAATGAAGAGAGAAAGACTGCTGCAACTAATTTTATTGATGTATTGGATGGGAGCAGAAAAACACTACATGATAATTATGCAACATCTCTAAGTTCATTAAATATGTGTGTAAGCGAATTATATGGTTATTCAAATAATCTAGGAGGAAATGATAAAACAATTGCCGCAGATTTATCTAAGCTTTCTAGAGATTTTTATAATAATGCGAAAGAAATAATGGATGACCACTTTGAAATTGATAGTTTGAGAAAGAATTTTGCCGAAGGATTAATAGAAAAAAATGGAGATTTAACAAAACTGTACATAGAAGAAGATGATGTTAAAAATATTGGTGATGAGATATCTCAAAAGTATTCAAGTATCAAGGATAATGGTGAAAAAGAAGCTAGTATGTTAAGTAGAATACGTGACGAATATGCAAAGATTAAAACAAAATACAATTTAAAAGAATTACGTACAAAGTAATTTGAAATTATGATTAGTGAAGAAAAGAAGTCTAACAATCTAAAAATATGGATAATTCTAATAGGTATATTTATTCTATGGATATTTATTGCTACATGTAATAGTGCTCTTGATAAGGCATCAGAAGAAGAATCAAAAGAAACCACCACAGAAAAACCAACAGGAGTAGTTGAACTAAATAAAATTACTATTCCTTCCTTGGTCGAATATGAAGACGATATTACAGCAGATGATGAAGAACAAAATATCACAAAGGAAGATTTAGAGATTCCATCAAGTTACACAACAATTTCATCTAATAATACTAGCATAATCAATCCTGTGGGCTCTGAAGCAATTGTTTCAGAAGTAATTGATGGAGACACAATTAAACTTTCGGACGGCAACAAAGTCAGAATACTTGGAATTGACACACCAGAAACTAAAGACCCTAGAAAACCAGTTCAATGTTTTGGAGAAGAAGCATCAAAGAAAATGACTGAATATGTGAATGGAAAAAAAGTAATCTTGTTAGTTGATTTGTCACAAGGCGACAAAGACAGATATGGAAGATTGCTCAGATATGTTTATCTTAATAATACTGATATTGGAGCTGAAATGATTAAGCAAGGTTATGCTTATGCTTATTTGAAATATCCTGTATCGATGACTGATAAATACAAAGAATACGAAAAGCAGGCCAGGGAGTCTAAGATTGGTTTGTGGGCGGAAGATACATGTAATGGGTCTACAGAACTTATCGAACCTGAACCAATTTCAACTCCACCTGTTCAAGATAAGGTTGATGAAACAACACAAGAAGATAAGGCAATTCCAGTTGTTCCTCCAGCAACAACAACATACACGTGCGACTGTTCAAGAACCTGTACTCAGATTACATCTTGTGATGAGGCCTATTATCAGCTCAATACTTGTGGATGTAGCATAAGAGATAATGATAAAGACGGTATACCCTGTGAAACTTTATGTAATTAATTCAATACTATGAAAAAAGTAATAATAACAATAGTAATATTTATAATTATTATTTCAGGGATGATATATTGGATTGTAGCATCAAATAATTATGAAAAAAGTAAAGAAGCTAATGAAAATATAAATAGTGAACAAAATACGGAAAATATTTCTACTAAAAATAAAGCAATTACTGAAACTGAACTGAATGATGAGAATATCAATGGAATAGAAGACGATAATAATACAATTGATGACAATCTAATAGAATATAATATTTATAGTGAATCAGATTTATCATATGTTGGATGTAAAAGAATAGAATACAGATTAATAGTAAGTGAAAGTGCTACTCAAAAACAGATAGAGGCCGTTCTCAAAGATGTTTATGACAAGAAAAAAAGTTTAAGTGCTAAAATATTTATATATGCATATGTAAATGAGAATGATGATAATTATAGAGGATTGCTTAATATGGACCCAAACTGTGATAATGACGATTCATATACTATTGATTTTGATTATTGGGAACAACGTAATTACTAAATTGGTGACTAGTTGCAAAATAATGCATTCTAAAGTATAGTAAAACGTTAATTAATAAATCGAAAAAATGAACAAAAAAGCAATATCTATAATTGTAGGCGTAGTAGTATTGGTTGCCTTAGTTTCAGTATATGGTTGGAACGAATTTAGTGATAATAGTACAGAAGGTTCTGTCATAAATAGCTTACAAAATGAAAAAGCTGATGGAGAGAATAATGAAACTGAAGAGCTAAAACTTGAGATATCAAATGCCAATGATTATGACGAAATTCATACAAAGGAATTTGAAATTAAAGGAAACGTTTCAATACCTAGCGCAACTGTGAAGATAAATGGTAGTCAGTCAGGAGTGTCAGAAAGTGGTGATTTTGGAATGGTTTTGGAACTTGAAAATGGAGATAACAATATAAGAATTGTTGCAGAATACAATGAAAGTGTAGTTGAAAAAACTCTTACTCTAAAAGGTGTATTTGAAGAAGAAAAAGAAGTTTCAGCACAAACATATTCTGCCCCTGCCGTTATTCAAAAAGAAGTAAAACCAGATACTAATAATGAGGTATCAGAACAATCGAATGAAAAAGAGGACCAGACATTAAAATTTGCAAATTGTGAGTATGAGGCAAAAGCAACAGGAGATCGTATATATGAAGACAGACTAGCTGCTTTTAAAGAGCAAATGCCCATAAACTATCCTGAATTATATAAATCAACAGAAGAACTAGAAAATGAATGTAGTCAAGAGCGTTTTATACAACTTTGTGTAAATGATAAAATTTCTTGGAGAGATCGTGATAGAATTAGAATACCAGAGAAAGCTGCTGTAGTAATTCGAAAAGATGCAGACAAAGCACAAGATGATTACTATAATAAATGTATTAATTGGTAGATTTTCAGTTACATTTTTGTTGAGTTTTATATGGATGGGTCCCATGCACCTCCTGTACTACAAGTTCATCAAAATTCCCCCGAGTGAGATGGGGAATCAGATTAATTGATTTTTTTGTGTGTTTAAACACGCGAAATCAACCCTAATCATCTAGTTTAAACACTAATAAATTAGTAGCACTATACAATAATTGAGTTTAACTACTATTTTGATTTATGATAAGCCACAAAGTTAGACTTTTATGATTTATATCTTAAGAGTAAACAAAAACCGTTATAATAGGCGGTTTTTTTGACTTGATACTAGATTAGTTGTATTATGATTTGAAGTAATTCGCTCTTTTACAATTGGTTGGTTAATGACATAACTCCAAATCCAGAAAGGAGAAAAGGGCTTATTTGATTGAAACGCCAGTTCAAGCAAACACAAGAAAAGGAGACCTGAAATGTTTAAGAAAGCACTCTTGGTTTTTATAGCAGTCTTTTTTGTGAGCTGTAGTGTAGCTCACGGACAAATCTCCGAAACAGCCAAATTGGCTGCTCTTGATGCACAAGAGGGTGACTACTTTGGTTATTCCGTTGACATTGATGGCGATTACGCTGTAGTAGGCGCCACATACGATGATGACATTGGTCAGGACGGTGGTTCAGTTTACGTATTCCATCGTGAAGATGGATTGTGGATTCAACAACAAAAACTTATACCAAATTTTGGTGAGGCAAATGATGTTTTCGGATCATCTGTAAGCATTTATGGAGACATCATTCTTATAGGTACACACGGCGACGATGACGTTGCTACTAATGCGGGTGCCGTCTATGTTTTTAAAAGAGATGGAATAACTTGGACTGAAGACACCAAGCTCTTTGCATCTGACGGAGAAGCTGGTGATTCTTTGGGGTATTCCGTTGATTTTGATGGCGAGTATGCAGTATTAGGAGCTTATGTTGACGACGATAACGGAGGTGATTCAGGCTCAGCCTATATCTTCCGTTTTGACGGAGTCGATTGGACTGAAGACACGAAACTTCTTGCAAGCGACGGAGTGGCAAATGACCATTTTGGACAATCAGTGTTCATATGTGGTGATTATGCAGTTATCGGTGCTGTTGCAGATGATTCCTACACAGGTTCAGCCTACATCTTTCACAGAGAAGGCTCAACTTGGACAGAGGAAGCAAAACTTACTGCATCTAATGGACTGACGTATGACTACTTTGGACACGTCGTTTCCATAAATGGTGACTACGCCGTTATCGGAGCAACAGGCACCGATGGCTATAAAGGTTCAGCATATGTCTACCACAGAAACGGCATTGTCTGGACGGAAGAAGCCGAATTAATGGCTTCTGATAGACAGGATTGGGATAGTTTCGGTTGGAGTTTATCTATTGACGGTGATTATATCGTCATTGGAACTCACTATGAAGATGCCTATGTGTTCAAGCGGAATGGAACAGAATGGACTGAAGAAAACAAACTTATCCCTTCGGACTTCACTGAAGATGCTTGGTTTGGCTCCGCAGTAGCACTTGATGGATATAATGCACTTGTTGGAGCTCACCGAGATAGTGCCAGTATAAACGTTGCAGGGTCAGCTTATGTATTCGATACTTTCAATCCTGGCACAGAAAGAATCTCCGTAAATCTCGAATGCCTACCTCCAGCTGGGGTCCTTCCTTTCAATGTTGATTTCTACGTATTGCTCACCAAGCACTTCGATTCACCTCGAACAGTATATGCCAAAATACGAGTAGATTTGGCAAATGGTACGGTTTTTGATAATTGGAAGCAGGGTACGAAAACCCTCACTAGCTTCAACAACTTCTCGTATCATTTCAGCGCAACTCTTCCGAGATCCGGCAGTGTGTTTGGGAACAATGTGTTCACACTTTTTGGTGAAGACATTACACCTTCACCATATAACCAACCTCCTTATCCGCCCTCTGGTGATACAGACACAGATGCTTGTATCGTGATGGGCGTGCAATAAGAATACCTACAACAAACAACACGGGTGAAGCCTAAAAAGCTCCACCCGTTTTTCATTTGATCAATATATGAATTGGTGGTAATTTTAGAGTATGAATCAAAAGGATATTAAATGCTAGAATAATATGAATGACAATCTTGAAAACTATATCAAATACTGTCTTGATTACGTTAAGTTAGCTCGTCAGAGAAATTTTGCATCTCAAAGAAAAAACTTTGTGTCTATTTCGGAAGAGCAAGTGTCACTTATAGGACTTCTAAATGGTGATACAGACGGTCATTTAGAAGAATTACTAAAATTAGATATTTTTTATTCACTCGATCCAAAACAAGTAACTGAAAAAGACTCAGAACAATATGAGAAGGAGAAGAGTATTGCAAGTAAAGTTGAGGATATATATAGCAAGTATCGTAATAATGAGTATATAAAACAAATAGTCTTAAACTTTGGTTTCTTTGAAATTGAGTTACCAGTTTTAGAAAATGACGATACGAACGATACGGATGATGATTTACCAGAAGATTTTAGTAAACGAGTTGATAGGTTTCCATTGTTTTCTATGCCAATTCATATTGAAAAAAAATCTAGGGGTAAGTACCATATATATACAAGCAATACGGAAGTACAAGTTAATACCAGTCTATTAGAGGATGTGTTAGGTGAAAATCTTTTTTATCAATTGATTGAAGAAATAAAAATACTTGAAGATAAGGGCGATCTTAATATACCTATAACAGATGACAAAGTATTTATTGATATATGGCATAAAACAAAAGCACTTCTAAAAACAACTGAAGCAATATATGATGAGAAATCCTTTTCATTAGAAGAAATGCAAATAGCACTGAGTTCAAAGTCAAATTATTTCCTGGCTGAAGATCTCCAGAATATGATAAATGTTGATGAAAAGGATCTTAATGAAACCTCTTTATCCAGCTGGACGGAGGATTGGGATGATGAATTCGATGGCTTTGGTGACAGTGTCACCGACAAGGAAGTATATTTCCCATTTCCTTATGATGAGTCACAATATAGATCTCTTGGTTTATCAAAAAACAAAGCTTCTATTATTCAGGGTCCTCCTGGGACTGGAAAATCTCAAACAATAGCAAATCTCATATGTCATTATTCAGCTACTGGAAAGAGAGTGTTATTTGTGAGCCAAAAATCACAAGCAGTAAAAGTAGTGAAGGACAAGCTAAAGGAACTTAATGTTGCATACCTTTTTGGTTATATTCCAAATTTGTCTTCAGCACAGGTTAACGAAATTGATGAAAAAGATGGTGTGGCAAATATGCTAACTAGTTTAGCTGCACATATGGAAAACATCGGAATTAATACTGATATTAGAAAAAAACTTATCGAGTATAATAAGAATGATTTACACGATGATTCTAAAAAACTAATTAACAAAGAATCTACAGAACTAAATAAATTAAAAAAACTGTTTAATAGCGTAGTAGAGGTCCAAAGAGAAATTTTCTCAAAATCTCAGAAAATTAGTGATCTAGAGAGTTTTATTGTTCCAATTAGAAATGTATCTAAGCTCACAGATACTTTCGATGAGAAGATGTGGAAAGAAATAAACAATAATAGGACATTAGTCAATAGAATCCAAGAAGAGAGAGAAGAATATCATACTTCTAGCCATAAGAATAAATTTGATGAATTATTTCACAACTATGATTTAACAGTAAAAGGTTTCTCTGTCGCCATTAAGAGTATTTTAAGTGATGTACATAAAACTGGCTACGACAGAAATTCAAATATAATAAGAGCATTTAATAATCTTAAGCGTAAAGTAAGGTTGAAACGAACACGAGAAAAACTACCTAAGGAAATTATTGACTATATTGATGAAGCACTAAATAAAGAGTCTTCAAGAAAATCACAAGAAATTGAGTTAATGGAGTTAGAAAACTATCTAGTATTTTGCGAGAATAAAAACAAAATTAAGGAATTAAAAACAGTAGTAAAGAAGAGTCTAGAGACTTGTGGCTTATCTGAAAATAGCTTCAAGCTGTTTAATAGTCTAGTTATTGAAAAGTCAAAAAGGAATTTTGATAGCGCAAAAGATAATGTTATTAAAGTATACAAATTAGAAAAGCAAAGAAGAGAATTGGAGAAATCGACAAGATTCAATATAAATGATATTTCCAAAAAGATTAAGAATGCAAGAAAGGGAAAGAATGATCATATTGCAAACTATTTGCAAAATATTATTAATAATAAATTGTTTGAAAAGTGGAAAATTCAAAAAAATAGAGCAATTATAAGTAAATTAGCAAAAGCATTCAGAAAATCAAAAAGAGCCTTTAAAACCTTTGATGACCTCAGGAAGAACCCAGAAAATTTTAGAACAATAGTTGATCTTATACCTACTTGGGTTATGGAACTAGATGATGCGAGTCGTCTTATTCCACTGGACCCCAATATTTTTGATATTGTAATACTTGACGAAGCTTCCGAATGCAATATAGCATACACATTACCCTCAATGTTTAGGGGGAAAAAGGTTATATTCGTTGGTGATAGTGAGCAAATGAAAGATGGTACTACACGGTTTAAATCAAATAAGTTTTTTGATGAGTTGGCTAAAAAATATAATATTCCTGACGAACTAAAAATTAAAGCAACTGGTGATGCGGTGCAATCTGTGCTTGATATTTCGGAATTAAGGGGAACTCAAATGATATCTCTCAGATATCATTATAGGTCACCTAGAGAATTAATAGGTTTTAGTAATAAGTATTTCTATAAACCAAAAAACAAAGGTCTGGTAGTTGTAAACGATAACTATATAACATACAAGAATACAAACAGAATAATGACCATTAATCAAGTAGAGGTAGATTTAAGTGAGGAGATTTCAGACAAGATAAATGTTAGTGAAGCAAAAGCAATACTTAAATATTTTGGAGAAATTAGAAAAGAAAAACGGTGCTCAGAGATGTCTGTTGGGATTTTAACATTCTTTAACGCACAGGCATCTTACATTAGAGAAGTATTTGAAGAAGCAGGATACAAAGAAGAAGAGGATAATTATAAAATAAGTATAATTGAGGGAATTCAAGGTGATGAGAAGGACATAGTTCTTTATTCATTTGTAATAAAAAATAAAGAAGATAAACGAAAATACGTACCATTAACTGGAGAGGGCGGAGATATTCAAGGAGCAATAAATACGGGACGAGTAAATGTTGCTTTCTCTAGAGCTAAAAAGCAGGTTCATTGCTTTATAAGTATGCCGATTTCTGAGATTCCTGGCGGTATTTGGATAAAAAGATATTTAGAATATGTTAATAAAAATGGAGAGATTGGCGATCTCACTAACGAGAAAATAAAATGTACAAATAAATTCGAAGAGAATGTATACGATTATTTGAGAAGTGAGCTTGGCAAAGATTACTCTATTCGTAGCCAGGTTAACAGTTGTGGTTATATAATTGACTTCGTGATACATAATAAGAGCAATGGTCAAAAAATCGCTTTTGAATGTGATGGCCCAACTCATTTCAAAGATGAACTTGACGATGAATTATCAATATATGTACAGAATGACCTTGATAGACAGGAAAGATTAGAGGTTGCTGGGTGGGACTTTTATAGAATAAAATATTCAGATTGGACGAATCAGAGGAATGACAAGGGAATAATAATCAAAGACATTGTATCGCTACTGAACACATAATAATCATATCAAGTATAGAATAATTAAACGCTGCATCAGCTCTAGCAACGTCCACGACACTGAGTTTTAATTTCACTAAGTAGCTCTTCGATGTTCCCATCAATCCATTTGAAAGTTCGAAAATCGTCCCAGTGAGTGAGTTGAAAATAAAAACAGGGAATAACCCTGTTTTTTGGTAAAGAAAATCTTTTTATTTATTATTCTTCAGAAAAAAGTTGATTCTTGCATTCAGAATTCAAGTCACATACTTCCTTTATTTTTGGATTGTCCGCGTAATTTGATTTAAGGGACCACTTAGCAGTAGATTCTAATAAGACATCATTAGACGAATTTTCATCATCTGAATAGAGAACAGAGACAATTTGTTCAATATATTCTTTATCTCCAGTTGCAAAAAATGCGGACCAAATAATATCTAAATCCAAAGAGGTTGTAACACTCATAGTTTTTAAATCCAATACCTCTCTAGTTATTTGACTTTCAATATAATTTTTTCCATCAGGGACTTTTGTTGTATCTTCAATTTTATTAAGAATGTCTCTTGCTTCAGGGGTATCGGCCATCCATAAAGCATTTACAACCACATCAAAAGTTGAAAGAGGTTGATTATTTAAACCACAAAGGTCTTGCATAACCCATCTTTCTAATTTGTCTGGGTTATCTGCAAAGATTCTACTAAAAAATGCAGCCATTGGACCAAAGGAATTTGTTTGAAATGTGTCTTGTTCTGTAAGAGTATTAATCATTGGAACAACAATATCGGGGTTTGGAGATTTATAATAAGCCATTGAAACTTGTTCAATTTTTTCTAAGGATGATGTTTCAGTTACAGCAGTATCACAACTTGAAAAATGCATTCTTCTGATTTCCCCAAAAAAGAAATAAAGATACACAAGAATTATCAGTCCTATTATAGAACCAACAGCTATCAAGGTAGTTTTTGTTACTCTTTTCATACAGCGATGAATAAGGATACGAAGTTTACGAATCTTTGCACATAAACACAAAGACATATTTTCTACATAGTATTATACCATATTCTAATCAATGATATAAAAATGATTCTGAGTTTTTATTATCCTGGTTCTAACAACGTCCACGACACTGAGCCAATAAGCAAAGTTGCCAAGTGACCCGTTCCTATCCGGAACTGCAAAGGTCGTTCGGCACCCAAAGAATCGCCAAACAGGTATATATCCTGAGTTTACCGAAGGGCGGTTTTTTGGTAGGATTGAGTTATGAAAGAAATATTTTTAATTGATAGTTTATTATGAACGATTGGAAACTTCTTGTTACAAGAGAAACCGTTCTATTAGAGAGATTCATTCGTATTGATGGTTACAGAGAAATGTTTGGTAATAAATCAGAGTTTAAGGTTAGAAATTTATTTGTTGTTAACAATGACAGCTTAACAGCAGTATATGAACTTGCTTCCGATATTGAAGGTCAACAGGAAATCATTAGAAGGGAATACAAAAATGGCTATTTGGAAAGACTAATTCCTTCCTGGGAACATATATTGAGTGAGCTCAAAAATTCTACTAATTCCCTAATAACTAAAAAAAACTATAAAGAACTTAAACGCTTTATAAGTCAATATAAATTAGCAAGAGGTATTGTGTATTATACAGAATATGTGATTAAGTACTTAGAATCAAAAAATAACAAACTAAAAGATCTAAATATAGTTGGGAAATGGCACGAACAAGCCGAAGTTGAAAGTTGTGCTGCTTGGGATAAGACATCACCATTTTTTATCAGTCTCTCAGAAAAGTATGGAATCTCTCAGAAGAATCTGATGTTCTACTTACCCAGTGAATTCCTTGGTCTTATTCAAAACGATAAATTGATTGATAGTAAAAAATTGAGTGAAAGAGAAAAATACTATGTTCTTTGGTTACAAAATAATAAAATACAAATATTTACAAAGAATAAAGCAAAAGAAATTGAAAAGAGTCAATTGTTACCGGAAAAGATAGCTAAAACTAGTGAAATAGCCGGCATTAAAGCTTATTCTGGTAAGGTGGTGGGTATTGTTCGTATTGTGAATACCAAAGCTGATATCAAAAAAATTAAGCAAGGAGATGTTTTGGTTTCTATAATGACAACTCCCAGACTATTGCATGCAGTGAAAAAAGCTTCTGCCATAGTAACAAATGAAGGAGGGCTTTTATGTCACGCAGCTATTATCGCCAGAGAACTAGGTGTCCCATGTATAGTTGGCACAAAGAATGCAACACAAGTGCTTAAAGATGGCGATAAAGTAGAAGTTGACGCCGAGAAAGGAATAATTACGATTGTAGAGAAGTGATTCTAGTTCTAACAACGTCCACGACACTGAGTTGTAAACAAAGAATCGCCAAACAGGCGGTTTTTTGGTAGGATGGAACAAAATTATTAAAGAATTTATATGAATCAGAGTGCTCTCTTTTTTGGTTCAAAAATCCTTACAGCTAAATCAAGAATATTCTTATCAGAGCAAGCAAGTATTGTATACGGAATTTTCAAGAAATCGCCCAAGCATGAAAGGGTTAAAAAAATATTGGTAGCTATTGGAAGTTTACTATCTACCGTAGGAGCATTGGAAAGGCTCAGTGAAGATGATAGATTTTATAATGCATCTGTAATGATTGCGAGAGGATATTTTGAGGGAGTAGTAAATATTTGCTACTTACTGACTTGTTCCGATGATGAGTTCAATAATTACTATTTATATACAATACAAAAAGCCTATCGAAGGCTTGATCAGGAATTTAAAGCTGGAGATCAAAAAATAAAATTAGAATATTCTGGTAAGAAAGAACCAAAGAAGGGGTCAGAATTAGATATTGCTCTAAAAAAGTTTACTACAAAAAAAGGTAAAGAAATCAGAAGGTGGACCAATACATCTATACCGGAGAGAATAAAAATCATTGGGGAGAATTCAGAATCAAATATAGGTCATTTTCTAATTTATCAGACCCTGTATTATACAGATGCTTCTGAATCACTGCACGGGTCATTATATGGGTTCTTGTTTCATACTGGGGTATTTACACCTGGTGAGACTCCCGAAATGGAAAGCCTGGAAATGCATATGGAAAAGAACCATACGACTCTATTTATGAATACGGGAAGTCTACTATTTGAACTAATAAAGACAATTAACTCTGTAACAAACATTTCAAAGGAGCAAGATGAGGCATCTAAGAGTAATGAAAGATTTGTGAAACAACTAAGTGCTGCATTAAAAAAGTCGTGATTTTCTATTATGTATTGCTAAAATCCCCAACAATTCTAAGAAACCCAGTTAAAACAAGCTCACAGTCGGGACCTGCAACGTGATAATTAAGAGGGGTAGTTACACCCTTGATGGGAACATCGGAATGTATTCTCCCCTGATGGAATCGCAGGTGGCATCAGTTATAACGGAGATCGAACGAGTTTGCGACAGGATTATCGAAAACTTCGGCACAAGAATTGAAGTAGAATTCTCTGCCATTCTAAAAGTCGAATTTCTCCCCAATGTTGATCCATAAACCACAACCGCAGTTAGACCTCTACATTGTTAAAAGGTCTTTTTTTATTTGATATATAGTGTAAACAGGTGTGGGGTAATTACTTCTTTAAGGCTTCTGGCCTTAAGTCTGGTATATAAACACACCCTTTCTGCTTCATTAATATGGTTCTAATGTTGTCTACAATGCGGAGTTGTAAACAAAAAATCGCCAAAGTGGCGGTTTTTTGGTAGGATGTAGAAGTAATTAAATTTCAAAAATGAAAATATATTTTGCTGGAGCCATAAGAGGTGGCAGAGATGATACAGATTTGTATTTACAAATCATTGAACATCTAAAAAAATATGGAGAAGTGCTTACAGAGCATATTGGTGATAGTAATCTAAACAGTCTAGGAGAGAATGAGAAAGATGAAATTATACATAATCGTGATATGAAATGGCTTTTAAGTTCAGATGTGGTTGTTGCAGAAATTACAATTCCATCATTGGGGGTTGGATACGAAATTGGTAGAGCATTGGAGAACGATAAAAAAATACTATGTTTATACAAACTACAAGATGGGAAAAGAGTATCAGGTATGATTCTAGGGTCAGGTGTTGATTGCAAGAAATATGGTGATTTAGAAGACGCTAAGCAGATAATGGATAATTTCTTTGAGTAATCCTGGTTCTAACAACGTCCACCCAGCTGCACACAGTTCAGCTGGACACGCGACACTTCAGTTGTAAACAAAAAATCGCCAAACAGGCGGTTTTTTGGTAGAAGAAAAGGACGTTAGTTTCACTAACGCCCCGAAGGCAAAGATACTGTTTAGGCAGGAACATAACGATGCCTGCCTGTGTATGTTTGTGTACCAGCCACGATGTTATTCATCACTTCGTATTCGACTCGATATCCACCGTGAACAATGTTTGTCCTTTGCCACCAAAACATTTTCTGTACCTCCAGAAATGTGCATACTTCAACAAGGAAGTAGCTGTTTATAAAGCAGAAACTTGTACTCATTGAATCATAGAAGAATAACACTTTATTATACAATTGTCAAGTACTAACCATCAATCTGGTTCTAACAACATCCACTCAAGCTGCACGCAGTTCAGCTGGACACGCGACACTCAAACCAATAAGCAAAGTTGCCAAGTGACCCGTTCCTATCCAAGATAGGTTTGGTCGTATGGCATCCAAAAAATCGCCCCCGCCCCAGGCTGGTAAAAAACAGGCCTGCCCGCTCAGGAGCATTGCGCAGGAGGGCGGTTTTTAGTAGGATAAATATAGCACTCTTACATCTCGAAATAGTTTCAAAAACAAATTCATTGGGAGGAAGAAAAAAATGAAAGTCGAAACAGCAAATGTTATAAGGTTTATTGCCTGTTTGTTGGCGGGAGCAGCAATCGTTGCACTCATTTACGTTGCTATCAACGTTACTGAAGGTACCGTGAAAGGAAAGAGGGTTTTCTTTCTACCAGCGTTTACGGATGTAGTTAATGAAAAGGAGGTCGTTTTTGAGCCGAGGTCGATTGGTGATATTAATTCCAATGGTGGAAATGAACCATTGGAAGTAGAAGAGTTAATCGATTTTGGTGAAACCAAACTTCTTCACAGAGTCGAATTATGTGTTGAGGAATCAGAAGATAATCAATACCTCGCGAATTTCACCAATGTTGGTGATGAGATCCTGACTCTTTATCTTCTAATTTTGCAACGAGTTGTAACAGATGATGAAGAAGTTATTCTTATCCTACATGACCCCAAGCAGGACAGTGTTCTGCAGGAACTCAACCCTGGAGAAACGTTAACCAAAACCGTTTTTCAGAATTCAGAAATCCAATTTATAGAGTTTATCTCAACTAATAAAACGACAGCTGTGGTCAACAAATTGATAAAGATAAGAGAAGATCACGTCGAAATCAAGAGATTCAAGGAGTAAACAACAAAGGGGAGAATCAAATGGGCGTCGTAGAACTAAGTAGTATCTACGTACGCCTTTTTTGTTATCCTGGTTCTAACAATGTCCACGACACTGAGTTTTAGCTATGAAAATATAACTTTTAAAGCAAATTAACCCCCCTAAACTGTGGATAACACATATCCTGTCTAATCTCACCACTAAAGATGGCTAGATAGATAATCCAGATATCAAAAAATCGCCAAACACGCTTGCTCTGATGTACAAAAGTGCGGTTTTTTGATAGGATTAAAAAAAATAATAAAGACTATGAAAGGTAAAAAGATAAAAATTGCAGGTGCAGGTGTATCCGGAATAACTACAGCCTTATGTTTAGCCAAAGAAGGGTATGAGGTCGAAATCTATGAGAAAAATGAAACTTCAGGAAAAAGATTTGAAGGGGATTTCCAAGGAATTGAAAACTGGAGCTTTGAAGAAGACGCTCTTGATTTTTTAGAGAGAGCTAATATAGAAACAAATTTTGATCATCCCGGATTTAAAGAGATATCTTTCTGGGGTCCTGATGGATTTAGAAGAGAATTTGATGTAGAGCGCCCCGCTTTTTATATGGTCAAGCGAGGTGTTGAAAAAAGATCACTAGACCATGGTCTCAATCAACAAATTATGAGATATGACAATATCAAGGTCGCTTATAATACTTTGGTAAAACCTGAAGAAGTAGATGTTGTAGCTACTGGGCCAGCAGTAAACGATCCTGTTAAAGATGGTTTCGCTAGCGGTTATACATTTAAAACAGATTCCGAAGATCGAATTGTAATGATTGCAGATGACAAATATGCCAAAGATGGATATTCCTATTTTCTCGTCCATAATGGGCATGGTGTCATTGCTACTTGTATTTTCAATGACTTCAAGAATCTAAATGAATATCGTGACAAAACACTCAAGCTTTGCAAAGA
This sequence comes from bacterium, assembly GCA_043815505.1. Taxonomy (GTDB): domain Bacteria; phylum Patescibacteriota; class JABMPQ01; order JABMPQ01; family JBDRIV01; genus JBDRIV01. Next base: position 235,923 of record JBDRIV010000004.1, on the reverse strand, counting down.
ATCTATCAATTTTACAATGACTAATGTAAAACAATTCGGAGGGACAGGAAATTTCTTCTTGCCTAAGGAACCCAGTGACGGAAAAATATATGTGGGTGAAGCCAATGGAACTCAAGATTACTTATGGGGGTTTGGGATTAGACATGCAATGACAACAGGTTATATAGCTGCTAAAAGTATCATAGATAATAAAGATTATTATTCTCTATTTAAGAAAGTGGTTTTACCTAGACTAAAAACATCTATTTCTAACAGATTACTGTATCATATGTTAGGACGTAGATCATATAGATTGTTTGTAGGAATGCTCCACGACAATGCGGATCCCATTAGATTCCTTGGTGATTTTTATAGACCATCTTTGTTGAAAAAAGCAATTTACCCACTTGCCAGATTGATATACTCAAAACATTTAAGAGATCCTAGAAAGCTTTAGAAAACATATAATTAGTTCTAGCAGTTTAAATATAATAGAGGATGATATGGTGTGCTATCATAATATCCTTGCCATGTAATTGGACTAATAACCTGCTATTAAAAGATGATTTTATGTCAAAGAACAGCAATAATAGCTATGACAAATTTACAAAGAAAGAGATATTAGACATGGGAACCGAGCAACTAGCAGACATCTTATGGGACCAGTGTCTTTATAACAACAAAAAGAGAAACAATAAGAACAACAAAGCGAAAAAGAACAAAACGTTAGGAAGTAAAGGGATTAATGAAAACCGTGGAATTGAACACGGGAGTAGGAACAGTCATCACAACAACGCCTGAATTGCTAATAATTGCTCCTTCAGTTCCGCTAGATAGCGGGCATCTTTAAGGATTATAATAAGCTTTGGACTGGGGAGCCAATAAGCAAAGTTGCCAAGTGACCCGTTCCTATCCAAGATAGGTTTGGTCGTTCGGCACCCAAAGAATCGCCTCTTCGATAAACTCAGAGCAAGCAATATACAGGAGGGCGGTTTTTTGGTAAGTAAAAACGACCTCTTATATGGCGGGTCGTTGTAGCTTCAAAAGAAGCAGCCTGATTTGTTGTTTTAGAAACCCATTTTGTAGCCGAGGAATCTCGGTAAATCATGGGTGGTGAACTCTAGGTGATTCAGATACAGGGTTCGGACACCTTCTCTTAGAATGAAGCGTCCATCTTCGGCTTTCGAGAGATGAAGCGCTCTTTCGTAGATGGTGCCAGACTCAGCTTGAGAAGCCAATCTGATAAAGAAATCAACCTCGGGTGTTGTGCGAGCATGACATTTCTGGACGCAACGTTGATCGAGTTCCCCAGTCGCGTCATGGAGTTGAAAATTCATAGACTCAACTCGCTGATCCTCATCCCAAATTGACCCAAAGAACGTCTTCGATTTCTTCTTAGCCATTTTCTCATCCTCCTCGGTGAAATGGCTAGCCCATCAAAGGATAGGCACTTTTGTCCCTAGAATAGGAACATTACATGTTAACACATAATAACGAAAATGTCAAGCATTTGAGACTAACTTGGTTCTAACAACGTCCACCCAGCTGCACACAGTTCAGCTGGACACGCGACACTGAGCCAATAAGCAAAGTTGCCAAGTGATTCACTTCCAAAGTGTTTGACACTGAAAACCGATTTGATATACTATTACTACTTTAATCAATCAAAATGGCAGAACCACTAACTAAAAAAGAACTGGACAAAGGCCTTGAAAAGTTAGCACAAACTTTTAAAGGAGAATTTAATAGAATTGATAAGCGTTTTGACGGTATTGATAAGCGACTTGATGGTGTAGATATGCAAATAGATTCTCTAAAATTAGAAATGAACAAAAAGTTTAAAGCAATTGATGATAAATTTGACAGATTTATAAATATGCTAGATAAATACGTTAAGAAAGTTGAAGAGTGGCAAGAAGAGTCTAAAATTCTTGCCGCAAGAATTGAAAGGATGAAGAAGGTTCTAATAAAAAAAGGAATTGCCACGGAAAAAGAATTAAACCTCACATAATAAAAGAGTTAATAAACAAAAAACTGTTCACCTGAAAGAAGATCGCCTCTTCGGCAAGCTCAGAGCAAGCTTGATAGCCAGAAGGGCGGTTTTTTGACAAAAAAACCCATGCATCATTCCATCTTCACAATTGAAGTTGAAATAAATACAAGGGTCTCATTTAGAAGAACCACTAGCAGTATTTGAGATAGTTCAGGAGCGCATCAATTTGTTTCTGAAAATAACAACGAGTGGAATAACGAACAATACAGCATACATAACGGTAAAATCCACACTATTCGGACTGAAAAGTGTATAGTTACTGAGTTGATTTTCGAGAAAAGATTGTAGTAGGTAGTCCAAAACATAGCCAACAGCTCCTGTAACGAAATAGGAAATGATGAGCCATTCACTATTCTTATGAATGTAAGCAGCTACAATAAAAGCAACAATAACAAAGAAGCCAGGAATTAATGCGTTCATAGTCTTTTCCTCCAATAAAGAGAACATTTTGTCCTAAGTGATATAATTAAAAAACAGGTTTTGTCACTCATTGACTATATAATGTAGTATATAGTGTGAGAATTGTCAAAGACTAGAGCTTGGTATATCTATTAACCTTGTTCTAACCCTTTTTCACTAAAGTTTTGGAGCGGGCAGGCAACGTTCACCCCTTGATTGCTTTGCAATCGGCGAGTAAACTGGCTGCGTCCCGCATCCGCGGGCAAGCGACACTTAAGCCAATAAGCAAAGTTGCCAAGTGATTCACTTCCAAAGTGTTTGACACTGAAAACCGATTTGATATACTATTACTACTTTAATCAATCAAAATGGCAGAACCACTAACTAAAAAAGAACTGGACAAAGGCCTTGAAGGACTAGCAAGGATATTTAAAAAAGAGTTTGACAGCGTTGATAATAAAATTGACAGTTTAACAGAAGAGGTAAATAGGCGCTTTGAAACAGAGGTTAAACCTTTAAGCAAGAAGATAGATAATCTTACTAACTCAATAGACAATCTAATTAAAACTGTCGAAAGGTGGTATGAAGATTCTAAAATCATTGCAGCTCGTGTTGAAAAGATCAAGCAAGTTTTAATTGCAAAGGGTATTGTTACTGAAAAAGAATTAAATCTCTAGCAAATCGTCTATAATAAACAAAGAATCGCCTCTTCGATAAACTCAGAGTAAACTTCTTCGATAAGCTCCCCTCAAAATAATTCGGGACAAGCAGAGCAAGCAATATACAGAAGGGCGGTTTTTTGTTATAATAAAATCAATCCTTAGCATAATCATATGTCTCAAAATAATCAAAATAAAACAAATAACAACAAAAATATGATGGTCAAACAAACCCAAACAGAGCAAACAACTGCTCAAACCAAAACCAAAAAACGCCTCAAGCTAATGGTCTGGAGTGTCTTTATAATCTCTGCTCTAGCCGTAGCTGGAGCAGCCGTTCTCCCCGTTATCCCCAAAGAAGAAATCAGAGAATCAGACTTCCAAGCCGACGAACTATCAGGAGAACCAACCGTCTATGTCCCCGGTAAATATATTAAACACAACACTCCTTATGATATGACTACTTTTAATATAGAAGGAGATTACGAACAACTACCTCGTTACAACAACGCCATTGAAAATAATAATGGCATAGTTAAGGTAACTTCAGAGGTAATAGACACCGCTTCCTTCGGTGATGAAAATAGTGCTGCTACTGGTCTCTCCAAGGTAGCTTTCACCGCCTTACTTTCACCTCTTAATTCTTCCTTATTTGGCAATTTCTTAGGTAGTAACAATGAATTAGAATTCTTTCTTAGAGGAACAGACGAACAGTTTGATGCTACTACCGATGATAGTATTGTCCCTTGGTATTCAACTTCCATTTCTACCAATGGTTTTCATGTTATTTCTGTTCCTTCTACCGTTACCTACAACTGGCAATATGTCCAATTTGGCTTCCGTCTCAACAAAGGCTCTTACTATCGCCCTAAAGTGGGTAACGTAGTCTACCAAGTCTTAGAGCAAAGATGTACCACCACAGAAACTGAATGCACAGATAACTTAGATAATGACTGTGATAGCTTTGTTGACGAGGAGGACTTTGATTGTGAAGAAGTTACTAATGAATGTGGTAATGATGTTTGTGAGGAAGGGGAAAATCACGAGACTTGTCCTGAGGATTGTGAAGAGATAGTAGGCGGTTGGTATGAACACGAACCAATCATTATTGATTCAACTATAAGTTCAAATAACTGCCATTATAACTCTGGTGGGCGTAGAATGGTTAGAATTAATGATACTATAGTTACCTTGGCCAGTGCTGGTAGTTATGACCATACTTATCGTTCCACTGATAACGGTGAAACTTGGACACGCATAGATACTGATGGTATTTACTCCAGCAGTTTAATTTCTGGGCCCAATGAAATGGTTTATCATTTTTATAGAGATGGTGATAATTTGAAAATGGTCAAATTTGGATATAATGAAACACCTCCTTCACCACAGACAATATATACGAATTCCAGTTTGTCAGAATCATCAACTGGGGTATATAGAAGCGTGAATGCTACCGTAGATGAATCAGGAACGTTATATGTTGCAACTCATTGGGGTTCATCTAATGAGCCAATATATTTACTTAAGTCAATAGATGGAGGAAACAACTGGTCAGATCCATATACCGTAAGTTCTGGCAGTGGTATATTCTATTACCCTCATTTTGAGGTTACTTCTGAAAATGTGTTGGTGGCAACTTATTCTGAAATGGCATCTCCAGAAAGAGAGTTGTGGTTTGCCAAATCATCCAATCAAGGTGAAACATGGACAAGAACTTCCTTGTCAGATGAAAACACCAGCAATCCAGCAATTCTTACAGTAGGCGCTAATCAACTCTTTGTGTTTGCTCAAAGTACGGCGACATATACTGGCTTAGTATTTAAACAATCTGATAATTTAGGAGATACTTGGACTGAATGGCAATTAATTGAAGAGACATGCGGTTATAGTGATCCAAGTCCTGGGTTGGGAGCAGACGGTCAAACAATATATGTTGCATCTCGGAGCAGTAAAGACACGGGTATATCTGGGGGAAGTTGTGGTGACAGAAGCCGTCCTAAAATGCTGGTGTCACCTGATTTGGGAGAAACATGGCAAACAAGTGATGACAACTATGATGCGGAAAGAGGTGGTTGTAAATACCCATTGAGGTATCAGACGTGGTGGAATTATGGTGGGCCAGTGGAATGGACTTGGACACAACAAGTCGGAGGTTCATATAAAAACTTCTATGATGTAAACTTGAACGCAGAGATTGGGAACGAAAATAACAGGTAGGTTTGTCTAAGTGAGAATTTTTGTTCTGAAATTATAAGAAATACTAATCTTTTGTCTAAGGATGTTTTCAAGTTGCTGTACGGTAGGAAAAAATTTGTGTTGTTGATGGCATCCTAATTTGAGGCAGAATGACGAAATAAATTTCAACAAATAAGCAGATGAAATTGTCTTTCATTTAGAATGTTTTGTGTAGTGAAAGATTAAACAAAATATATGAAAAAATGGAAAGTAATAAAAGAAGAAGACGTTTCACCAAGTAAATGGTTTCCTGTTATTCGCCATGAGGTTGAATTACTAGAGGGAACTATTATTGATGATTATTTTTTCTCCCCACTAGGTAATGTTGTAATGGTGTTGCCTATTACAACTAATAATGAGATTGTTTTAGTTAAATAGTATAAGCACGCAGTAGGAGAAACAATGATTGAATTGCCAGGAGGATTTCAACAAAAGAATAGAACTTTAAAAGAATCAGCCTTAGTAGAACTAGAAGAAGAGGTGGGTATTAAAAACAACAGAAGACAATTTAGAATTTATAGGAAAAATATCAAGTAATCCCACAAAAACTAAACAAGTAACTCATTGTTATTATGCCAAAGATCTGGAATTTAATTCCAAACAGAATTTAGATATGACAGAAGAGATTGAGGTATTAAAAGTTTCTTCCAAAAAAGCATTAGAGATGGTAAAGAATGGTGAAATATGGGTCGGAGATTCAATTTTTGGTATTGTACAAACATATTTTAAATACCCCAGACATTTTAAATAATTACATAGTTAGATAACTTTATTTCTAATAGCATCTCCCTTAAGATGCACCCAATACGAGTTTTAGCAAAAGACACATAATATTACACAAAGAATTGCCTCTGCCCCCATCAGTTGACGGGTGGCGGACAAACTTTTAATATACAAAAAAACTGCAATTCTGATGAAAATTGTTATAAGTATCAAAAATACCTTAATTGCGGATATTTACGATTGACTAGGAAAGATTTTTTATGTAAACTGCAATAAAGAAAGGGCATCCTTTCATAATTTATAATTAATCATTTTTAATGAAAAATACTGAAGTGGGAGGAAAAATTCAAACCATTTTTGGTTATTTTAGTAAGGAGGAGATAGGCCAGAATAAAAATACAATTTTACCAATTATTTTTGGTGTATTACTGCTGATTTTGGGAAGCATTTATTTTTTCGTTTTTAACGATAATTTTGTCAGTGATAAGGAATACATATCATCTTCCCAGGTTATTGCTGATGTTCCAAATTTAGTTACTGGTGAAACAGCATTTAAACTTTCTGAAAATAGTATTCCAGACAAAAAGACGGGAGATGAGTTGACTAAGGAGGAAGCTTTAACTGTTCTTATTGACGATACCGAAGCGGAAGTTGATGCCACAGTTACTGACACTAAAGGAAATAAATTTACCATTCCCAATGACCACCTTCGTTTTCAAGCTGGATCAGTAGTAATGATAGTAAAACCATTGCGATCTTTTACTCCGGGACTTTATACTTTAGAAGCAACTGTTTCTAGTCAAAAAAATAAAAATACAAAAATATTCACTCAAGACTTTGTTTGGGGAGTTTTGGCTGTTAATACTGACAAAGATACTTATCAGATTGGGGAAAAAGCGGATGTTCACATAGGTGTTCTTAATGATTTTGGCGTACCAGTTTGTAATGCTGAAGTAAGACTAGAAATTACCACTCCTAACCAAATTATTGATCAACCAGAAGTGCAAAATACCGGAGAATGTGAGGTTCTTGAAGTAGGACACATTATTCCCGATTACCAAGCCAATTACACTTTTACCGAAGCAGGGGAATACTTAATGACACTCACAGCTGATATTGGTAGCGGTGAAAAAACTATTAGTTCAAAAATCAATGTTTTTGATGAAGTTGATAAACCTGATTTTGTTGTTAGAAGAACTTCAGCTACCAGGAACTATCCTCTAGGACCAACTCCTATGACTCTCGAGGTTAAATTTAACGAAGATTATCAGGGAAATATTGTTGATGTTGTTCCAGATAGTTTTGAGATATCTAATCTTTCTAATGAAGGAGCTATAGGAATATCTGAAGCCAAAGATAGTAAAACAATTATTTGGAATGTTTCGGCAGTAGCAGGTGATACTTTAATGTATAATTATGATTTTAATGCTCCTGATATTTCTCCAGAATACTATACTATTGGTCCTCTTGAACTTAAAAATGAAAATTCTTCACCTTCAATGAATCTAGAAGAAAAATCCATCAAAATAAAAGAAGATCGCTTTTGGCAGATTGCTAATGATACACCACCAACTGATGGACCAGGAGGAGTAATGACAAATTTAGGACTCTGGCTCAAAGCTGATATGGGGACATCCACCGTCATCGACGGAGCTAATCTAACCAGCTGGTCAGATCAATCAGGTAACGGCAATAATGTCACAGCGCCAGGGGGAAATGAACCAACTTATGAAAGTGGAACTACTGATTTAATAAATTTTAATCCAGTAATAGAATTTACTGGCGCTAATAGCGATTATTTAGGAACCGCCGCCACGGGAATAATTGGTAGTAACAATGCTTATACAAAAATAGCTGTATATATAATTAAAAGCACTGGTTATGCCAACAACCTTATTTCCTCTGGGGCAACACCTGATACTCACGCTTTCTTGTATGGACCAGGTATAAGTCAGTTGCGCTTATATCATATCACTACTCTAAACATCGGATCCGCAACAGCACAAAGCATCGCTACTCCCTATATTGGCGTGGCAAAATATGGCGCTGGCATTACCGATGCTATTGTTGATGTTAATGGTAAAGAGGAAGTCAGTGATAATACTGGTGCCCACGCTTTCAATGGTAATGGCACCATTCAGCTTGGCGCCTATCGTTCCGCCAACTTCCTCGATGGCAAGATTGCTGAAGCTATTATTTATGATGATGACATAACACTAGCTAATCTTCAAAAGGTTGAATCTTATCTGGCTTTAAAATATGGTTTATCTCTCTCCAATGACAATAACGGTGACTCTACCACCTTTGAAGCTCCCAACGCCGATGGTATCCACGAAGGAGATTATGTCTTAAGTGACGACACCGTAGCTTGGGATGCTTCTGTTAATCAGACTTATCATAATGATGTGGCGGGAATTGCTCAAGATGATACTTCAGCTCTAGACCAAACTCAATCCAGTGCTGATGATAGTGATGGTGAAGATAAAATTATCATATCTGGTGCTACTGGGCAAGACGATGGAGAAGCACTTATTTGGGGTAATGATGGCGGCGCGCTAGCAGCTACAGCAAGTTATAACGGGATTTCTAACAAACGTGTTGCTCGTGTTTGGAAAGTTCAAGAGACAGGTGATGTTGGGACTATTACCGTATCTATTCCGTCAGCTGCAGTAGCGGACTTGGAAAAAATGGTAGTACACACTGATCCTAGCTTTGCCACATCTGACCGCGAAGTCACACTTTCAGTTAATGGTGATAATTTAGAAGCAACCATAGATTTTAATAATGGTGATTACTTTTCTTTTATAACTTCAGCCTCTCTTATTATTACCAGTCCAGTTCAGTATCAAACTTATCAACGCGATGGTGGTGATGAGGCTGATATTTCTATCACTGGTACTTATGTTGGCTGTGATAGTGATAATGCTGAAGCTTCTTTTAATGGTGGTGCCTACGCTACTATTGACAGTAGTTTAGCAGGCGGTACTTTTAGTGGAACGTTATCTAGTCAATCAGCTGGTCAAGGTAGTTTGATAGTAAGATGTGAATCAGATACTGATACTCAAGACACAGTCGCTGATGTTGGCATCGGTGATGTTTATGTTGTAGCAGGCCAGTCAAATGCTGAAGGTCGATTAACCAACCAAAAAAGCTATTCCCATGCCTCACTTAAAGCAGCTGTTTTTGACGAGGATGATAATTGGTTAGAAGGTAATGACCCTACCGATCCTGACCCAGCTGAAAAAGGTTCCGTTTGGCCATTACTAGCAACTCATATTATGGGTAACCAAGATGTACCAGTTGCTTTTATTACTACTGCTGATAGTGCAACTGGTTTAGTTACTCCTGATGAAGATTGGAAAAAAGGTGGTACTGGATCAGGACAGTACGAGAATATGCAGCAGCAAGTTACTGATTCTGGAGTTAATGCAGTCAAAGCTGTTTTGTGGCATCAAGGAGAACGAGATGCTAATAATAATGTTAGTCAAAATGATTATAATACCGCGTTTGATCAAGTTGCTTCTGACATGGCGGCTGATCTTCCCGGCGCTCCTCCTATGGTGGCAGCAGTAATCGGGCAAGTAGGGACAGCTCCCAATTATGTTAGTGGTATCCGTGCTGCTACCATAGAAGCTTGGGATGACAATGCTGGTATTCTTTATGGACCTCAAATCTATGATCTTGGGCCATTAGCTGATGGTGTTCATCTTACTACTGATGCTGAAGGACAAACTGCAGCTGATCGTTGGTGGGCAGCACTAGAAGAACATTTTTATGGTGGTTCTGATGGTCGTGGCCCCATACTACTCAATGCTTTTATTGATGACACTAATACTTTGGTTACCATGTCTTTCTCTGATGACAATTTACCTCTTTTGCCAACATCTGGATTAGGAGGATTTGAAGTTAAAAATAATGGTACCCCAGTTGCCATCGATAGTATTGATCGTACCGCTACTGATGAAATTACTATAACTTTATCTGCGGCTGCCACCGGAACAGTAACAGTTAGTTTGGGTGATAGCAACGACGCTGCCGGAGAAACTGTGCCAACTGATTCCAGCACTTATAACTTACCAGCCGATCCGTTTATAGATGAAGCCATGGATCCCTTTATTGCTTACTCCGGATCTTTCACTGAAAGTGCAAATAATGATGGGTCAGTTACCGGATCAGTTGTAGCTACTATCACTGATGACACTTTTGTTAACGGTGGCAGTACTCTAACTGAAGGAGTTCACTTTATTTTGACCAATAAACCAGCTGGATTAACTGCTGTCATGAATGTTAGTGGTCCTGGGGATACTGCTACCCTAACTTTCACTGGTAATGCTACTTATCATAATAATTTAGATGATGTTAGTGATCTAACTATAACTTGGCAAGACGGCGCCTTTACTACAACTGCGTCAGCGATTGATGTGGGAAGATACGAGAAAGATGATGCTGTTATTGATTTTATTAGCGGTACACCTGGAGGTGTCTTAACTAACATAAAATGGTGGCTTAAAGCAAATACAGGAACCTCCACCGTCATCGACGGAGCCAATCTGACCAGCTGGTCAGATCAATCAGGTTACGGCAATGATGTTTCAGCACCTGGTGGGAATGAACCAACTTATGAAAGTGGAACCACTGATCTAATAAATTTTAACCCCGTAATAGAATTTAATGGCGCTAATAGCGATTATATGGAAACGGTAACTGCAGGGATAATTCCCAACGGTAATGCTTATACTAAGGTAGTTGTTTTTATTCGTGATAATACTAGTTATAGTGGTAACCTTATTTCTGCTGGATCAACTCCAGCAAACGGCAACCATTCAATGAATTTTGGGCTCGGGTCAGCAAGAATGAATTTACGTAATGGTACTAGCTTTGACATAGAAACCACCAATGATCAACTTGATAGTACGCCTTATATTGGGACAGGGTTGCATGGGAACGGTTTAGTGGATACGATTATTAATATTAACGGGAAAGAGGAAGCAAATGCTGGTCTTGATTCAGGGGGTTTTTTAGGTACTACTAGTAATTTACAAATCGGAGCTTACCGTTCCGCCAATTTCCTCGACGGAAAAATCGCCGAAGCTATTGTTTATGACGATGCTGTATCTTTAGCTGACCTACAAAAAATTGAATCCTATTTAGCGCTAAAATATGGTCTTACTCTCTCCAATGACAATAACGGTGACTCTACCACTTTTGAAGCTCCCAACGCCGATGGTATTCACGAAGGAGATTATGTCTTAAGTGATGACACCGTAGTTTGGGATGCCTCTGTTAATCAGACTTATCATAATGATGTGGCGGGTGTAGAGGAAGACACTGATTCTGAACTGAATCAAGTTACCTCAAAATCAGAAAACGCAGACGGAATTGTTTCTATTGGTTCAGCTACAGATCAGGGTAGTCTAGAATCTCTTATTTGGGGAAATGATAATGGCGCTGCCACCTTTAGTACAACTGGTGCCCCCACAGGTCGGGAAATTCTAGACCGGGTATGGAAAATTCAAGAAACGGGCGATGTTGGTACGGTGACATTTACTATTGATGCAGAGGACGCAGACTTTGATCTTCCCGCTGCACAAACAAATTATTATCTTCTCGTTGATGCTGATGGCGATTTTTCTAGTGGTGCTATAGAGTATCAACTTTATGATGATGCGAGCAATGGCGATGCCATTGCAGCAGATAACATTTATTCTAAGAACACCGTCGCAGTTACCGACGGTGATTATTTTTCTATTGTTACTGAAGGGGGGGCAAGTATCGCCTGGTCAGGAAATTTTACCGAAGCCACAGCGAATGATGGATCAGTTACGGGATCAAGAACGGCCACTCTAACAAATGATACCTACATAGCTGGAATTGCCAATGGTAATCCTTTTACTGAAACCACCCACTATACTGTAGCCAATGTTCCAACCGGTTTAACGGCAGTGTTAACCAAAACCAGTTCTACTGTGGCAACTCTTACTCTCACCGGTAATGCCACCAATCATTTGGATGCAAATGATGTAGCTGACCTTACAGTTACCTTCGTCGATGGTGTGTTTACAAACAATGCAACGGCCAGTGATGTTGTTGGTTATACTGACAATACAGGTCAAATAGACTTTGCTGATCAACCAAGCATTGCTTATACAGGAGCAGGGTTTACTGAAGCCACAGCCAATGATGGCTCCGTCACCGGATCAATTATTGCTACTCTAACAGGTGACACTTATCAAGATACAGACACTGATGATATTCTTGATGAAACCACAGAACTGGTATTAGCTGATGTGCCAACTGGACTCACCGCTGTTATTACCCTGTCAGCAGGAGATACAGTAGCCACTCTAACTCTGACTGGTAATGCTACCAATCACTTAGATGCCGATGATGTAGCTGACATTACTTTTGCTTTCCAAGATGGCGCTTTCACCAATACCACTACAGCAGCCAATGTAGATAATGCTACTGGACCAGCTTCCAGTTCTCTGGGTGTAGACTTTGCTGATCAACCAAGCATTGCTTATGATGTTACTACTTTTACAGAGGACGCAGCGAATGATGGCTCTATAGGCAATGATCCAACCACAGCTACCTTAACAGGTGATACCTTTGTAGATCCAATAACTCTTGGTGTTCATGTTCAAGTTAACAATGTACCAGCAGGGCTAAGTGCTTCGGTAAATAGAACAGGAGCAACAACCATAGAAGTTTCCCTCACTGGTAATGCTACTAGTCATACTGATGCTGACGATATATCTAATTTGGAAATAGTCTGGCTAGATGGAGCCTTTACCAACACAACTTCGGCCGCCAATGTTACGAATTATTCAAAGACTGATTTCGTAGTAGACTTTACTGATCATAGTTATCTTTTAGTAGAGTTCAATAATATAGCCTACTCAGAAGCAGAGGCGAGTGGTTCTATTAGTGGTAATCTTAGTGTGCGCGGAGGAATAATAGCAGCTAGTGAAAGTGTGAACGTGGTATTAGCTGATAACACTGCTACAGCAGGAACAGATTATGTCGCTGGTCCAATATCTGTTACAATCCCGATAGGAGATTACACAACTGTTCAATCTGTAGCTTTTTCAATTACTGTAACCGACGATAATCTTTTGGAAGGGAATGAAACAATCAATCTTTCTCTGAACAATTTCTCTGCCGGTGCTATTAGTGGTGATGCCGATGAAGATACAACGAATCGATCAACGGCAACTGCTACTATTACCGAGGACGATGGTTTAACAGTAGAATTTACCAAGGCAACAAACAGTAAGTCAGAGACGGTAACCAGTCCAGTATTTAAATTAAGTGTCAGTGGTGGAGATGCCACTGGTTATAGTGGCACATTAACAATAAAAGTAGCTGTTACGGGAGGTACGGCAACAACGGGAACAGATTATACATTTTCAAGTCCCAAAACAATTACTATACCAAACGCAGATTATACAACCCTAACCAAGGTGACAATTCCTCTGACTATTAAAAACGATACTAAAGTAGAAAATAATGAAACAATAATATTTGGCCTTCAGAATCCATCGAGCTATGTTGTAGTTGGAGATGCGAGTGGTGATTCCACCACCAATACAAATTATACATACACTATATTAGATGATGATAGTTTATCAGCTGATCTTTCTACATCAATCAATGCTAGCGCTTCATCCGTCGAGCCGGGAGATTCAATTATTTATACAGTTAGTATTACCAATAATGGTCCCAATGAAGCCGAAAATTTAATTTCTACAACCACCTTACCATCAGGTTCAACATATGTTTCTGCTTCTGGCACCGGCTGGAGTTGTTATGAGTCAAATTTGAAAGTTACTTGTACAAGAATATCTCTGTCTGCCAGTTCAAGTGTAGATATATGGAGGCAAGAAAAAAATATTAATATATTCAATAAGCAATCATCATCTAATGACAATATTTCTATAAAAATAAAAGCTCCTCAAACAGAGGGGACAATTACTACTCAAGCCACTATAAGTTCAAATACCACTGATGATGATATTACAAATAATACTACCTCAAAAAGTGTTTTGGTAGCGTATAAAAATACTGATTTAAAAGTGGAAATTAATACTAGCGCGGACCCGACAACAAACAACATTACTTACGGAATAAGTATTAGCAATAATGGTCCTGATGAAGCGGAAAACGTTGTTGCTTCCATAATTCTACCTCCAAACTCCACGTTTATTTCAGCATCAGGAACAGGCTGGAGCTGTGAAGAATTGAACGGTGAAGTAACCTGTGAGACATCAATAATAGATAGCGGCGCAGAAGCGAATGAAATCACAATTATTGTAAATGCAAATTCATTAGCCAATGATTTTATTATCACAGTAAGTGTTTCTAGTGATGGCGAAGATAGTAATCTTGCAAATAATACGAAATCGGCGTCAGTTTCCATGACCAATTTAAAACGTTCACATAATATTGTTGTTGGTGCCGGACAGGGTGATGGCCCCCAAGTTAGTGTTTTTGATAATCAAGATGGTGATCCATTAACCACTTTTTTTGCCTACGATTCAAATTATCGATTCGGGGTAAATGTAGCGGCAGGAGATTTAAACATGGATGGCAAAACAGAAATAGTAACAGGTCCAGGTGGAGGAGGAGGACCTCAAGTTAGAATATTTGATCAAAATGGGGTTCTTCTTAGTCAATTCATGGCATATAGCTCCAATGCCCGTTTTGGAATAAAAGTGGCTGTTGGAGACACAAATGGTAATGGCCAAAAGGAAATAATTACAATTCCTGCTAAAGCTGCTCCTGCTCACGTAAAAATTTGGGATCAAACCGGAAAGCTGCTTAGTAGTTTTTTTGCCTATCCAGATACAGGAAGAGCAGCTGGATACATAACTACTGGTGATACATCAAATAATGGCAGGGAAGAAATTATTGTTGGTTCTGGTGGTGGTGGTTATTTTCCAGCTACTGTCAAAATATTTAATCACCAAGCCGAATTAGTATCAGAATGGAAAGCATATGATAGCACAAATTATTTTACCGGAGTTACTGTGGCAGCCGGAGATCTCACAGGAGATGGAACAGTAGAGGTTGTAACCGGTGTTTCCTCTGGAAACGGTCCTAATGTTAAAGTGTTCAATCCGTTAAATGCAAAATTATTATCTTCGTTCTTTGCTTATGATTCAAATTATTCGTGCGGAGTTAATGTAGCGGTTGGCGACATGAATAATGATGGTAATGCAGAAATAGTAACAGCTCCTGATCAGGGAGGAGGTCCACATGTAAAGACTTTTGATGCCGAGACAAATGTTTTAATGAGCTTCTTTGTGTATAATAAAAATTTGAGAGAGGGATTGAATATAACAACTAGTGAATTTTAATATAATTTAGGTGGAATTAATAAGAAATCTCTAATATTTAGAGGTTTTTTTAGTAGGATGGAAATAATCAAAATTTTATAAAACTAACTCTATTTATAATCCTGTGAACATATTAGAACGGGAAAAACTATAACTGTTTGTATTTTAAGTAAAAAAAGGGAACAGAAATTGATATAATTCTGTTCCGGTTTTTTTAAATATGGATGATACTTGATCACTTCTTTTTTGTAGTGGTCAATCTAACAAGTCAAATTCATCAGCCTCTTCTAAAAGGCGTCTAAGTTCTGCTAATATTTTGTGTCCTTGAGTTATTCGAGGAATATTGTTGGGAATGTGGCTACCATTGATGATAGGATTGGTGTTTACAGTGAAAGCTGCATTTGTCATATCTGGTTCATCTTCATATTTTGCCATTGTAATCTCCCTATATTATAACAATGTGAAAAGATAAATATTCTACTTAAAGTATAAATCAAATTGGCACATTAATCAATTTTGATATTTTAAGGCAATTATTTATAATCCCAGTTTTACTTTTTTTAAGAAACTAACGTATGAAACTTGAATTTTGAATAAAAATTGCCTAGCCAAAAAGTGGATAGAAAAATAGTTTAATTTTAATAATATAAAAAAACTAACATTGACTCAATGCCAATTTCCTGCTACAATAAAACCAACTATTAGCATAATCATATGTCTCAAAATAATCAAAATAAAACAAATAACAACAAAAATATGATGGTCAAACAAACCCAAACAGAGCAAACAACCGCTCAAACCAAAACCAAAAAACGCCTCAAGCTAATGGTCTGGAGTGTCTTTATAATCTCTGCTCTGGCCGTAGCTGGAGCAGCGGTTCTTCCTATCATTCCACCCGAAGATATCAGAGAATCAAACTTTGATGCCAGTGGACTTAGTGGTGAGCCCACTGTTTATGTCCCCGGTAAATATATTAAACACAACACTCCTTATGATATGACTACTTTTAATATAGAAGGAGATTATGAACAACTACCTCGTTTCAATAATGCTATTGCGGCTAAAAATGGAATTATAAAGGTTACTTCTGAAGTAATAGACACTGATTCTCTTGGTGATGAAGACAGCGCCGCCACCGGTCTTTCTAAAGTAGCTTTCACTACTCTCCTTTCTCCTCTCAATTTCTCTCAGTTTAGTAAATTTATTGGTAGTAACAACGAATTTGATTTTTTCCTTAGAGGATCAGAGGAACAGTTTGCAGCTGATGTTGATGACAGTACTTTGTCTTGGTACTCCATTCCTATTACAACCAATGGTTTTCATGTTATATCAGTTCCCTCTACCGTTACTTACGACTGGCAATATTTTCAATTCGGTTTTCGGTTGAAAAGGGATTCTTACTATCGCCCTAAAGTGGGTAACGTAGTCTATCAAGTCCTAGAACAAAGATGTACTACCACCGAAACTGAATGCTCCGACGGAATTGATAATGATTGTGATAACTACATTGATGATGAGGACTTTGATTGTGAAGAAGCAGAATGTGGCAATGGTGAATGTGAAGAAGGAGAGAACTATGTTACTTGTCCTGAGGATTGTGAACAGCAAGGTGATGCCAATCTGCTCTACTCTTATGGGTTTGAGAATTTTAGCGGTGAAGTTGATTCCCGACCGGAAGGATTTCCATTATCCAGCGGTGAGCCGGAATATTGTAGTATGCAAGATCATGCTACGGAAATTGTAGAAAATTATAGTAATTGGGCACCACATTCGGGTAATTATTTCCTTCTGCAAAATGATAGCCGTGGATCAGATAGCTCTACTACCTGTGACCAAGGTAACTACATCCCTCTCAATCCAGAAGTTGATGGTATTGATTGTGGTTTGGTAAATGTTAGAGGAAATATTGGATATAATGGTTCGGCTTGTAGCACCAACGGTCTAGATATAGATGAAGATATTAATACAGAAAAACTGTTTGTCAGATTCTGGTCTCGCAACAGTGGTTTTGTGTGGCCTAATCCCCCCTATTATCCAAAAAACAAATGGATTAGAGTATACGGTTATCCGTATGAAAGTGAATTAGATTCTCATATAATTTTCCTCACCACTGTTAACGATATTTTTGATGGCGATGATACTGACGTAAGACTACAATATGGAACCAACACAGGCTTAGACACTTTTCCTGTAGAAGATGTTAATGATGGTAATTGGCATAAATGGTCTTTCTTCTTTGATTTTGATGCCGCTATTGCCCGTATTTGGGTTGATGAAGATAATGAAACTGCAGACAATGCGACCGGAGAATGGATAGACGATAGTGGTCAATTTGGCAACATTGAAAAAGCTGGACATTTTATCATCCAAGCTAATTTTTCCAACGGCACACCGCCGGCAGGAATATACCACGGCATTGATGATTTAGAAGTATGGGATGATATGCCATCTGCTAATTAGCGCTTAAACAACTAAAAACCGCCTTAACAAAACAGAAAACTAGGATTGTTGAACAGGCGGTTTTTTGGTAGTATAGAAGCATAATATTTATATAAAAAGTATGAACAAGAAATCAATCATAATAATCATACTAATAATAGTTCTGGCAATCGGTGGATATCTTATTTGGAAATTT
This sequence comes from bacterium, assembly GCA_043815505.1. Taxonomy (GTDB): domain Bacteria; phylum Patescibacteriota; class JABMPQ01; order JABMPQ01; family JBDRIV01; genus JBDRIV01. The sequence goes on along the minus strand of JBDRIV010000004.1, from coordinate 217,902 downwards.
ACTCAAGACTCAATTGGTGATGAAGATACAAAAACAGAAAAAACTATAAACTCAGAAGAAAAAACAAAAACATCTAATGCTGGTGAGTGTGCGGAGGTAGAAAAGTATAATGGTACAATTTTAGACATATCTTCCACAAGCGGTAAACTCGAAGGACAAATAGGAATTGTTATTGATGAGGAGAGTGAGGTTGACGGGGAAGCATTGCCACCAGTAAAGATAATATACGCATTACGAATTGATGAGGCCTTACCACAAAAGCAAGCGAGTAATGATGTTGGTTTGGGATATCATTATATTGGAAGTCTGAAAACAAAGGGTCAATCGGGCACATATTCTAGTGGGTCAATAGGTGGAGCATATTGCAATAAGAGCGGTTTACCAGATCCGATAGCTGTGGCTGATAACTTAGATTCTGCTTTTGATTATTATCGTAGCTGTTTGCCGCCAGTAGGATCATATGGCATGACCACGGAGACCTTCTACAATACTCATGCTGAATATCGATCCTGTGATGAATTTGATTATGATGCTTTATTTAACAAAGATCAATTTGATATCATTGATGTCTCACCATTTTATTATCAAGAGAATAGTGAAGGATACGAAAGTTGGGGAATTGATGAAGCTAAAGCATTGGAGGAAGGAGAGATTGAAGCGACATACAAGATTAGTGTTACAGAATAATAGTTAAATAAAAAAGAGCTAAGGTAAATTTTAGCTCTTTTTAGTGAATTTATTTAGCGCATAACCAGATAGAACTCTCTGTGCCGTCATTTTCTTCACATTCTTGTTCCTTACAGGAATAGCCATTTGTTACCAAATCTTCCCTCGTTGTTGTTTCAGAACTTTCTAAATATTTATAGTCGTTGTATTCTAACTCACAGTCCCATTGTACTTTAGTGACTTCCAATTCAGCATTTATGCCGGCCGGTTCAGAGTATTCAGAGAAATCATAAGGCATCGGATAACAAATATAGTCCTGGCTTTCAAGTTCTGTTACTTGAGCTGGTAGTTTTTCCTGATCCCAGGCATCACGTGAAGTCAAAGTCACTGCTGTGTAATTAGTATCAAAGAAAGTTTGTTTGTCTTTTAGAGGAATAGAATTATTGACTAGGTTATTGCAGTTTTCTGAATACGAAACAAATTCTCCCGAATCATTATTGTTTAAATCATCTTCACCTAAGTCAGACCACGGCCAATTTAAATCAAAATAATACCAAGCAACAGGAAACAAAATTAATAAGACAATAATTATTATAGTTGTTATGAACCACTTTTTCATAATGTTTCATTAAGTCATTACTTATTTTACACTCTTTATAAATTTTAGAAAAGTCAGGTTGTGAATTAAAGGTATTGCTTCAATTATTTATCTATTGTATAATAGAAATAACAAAATCATTAAAAGAGGGTAATGTATTGTTCAAAATGTGGAGAAAAGCTTGCAGATAATGCTAAATTTTGCGCTAAATGTGGAACAGTAAATTCTCCAGAAAAACAAAAAGAAAATAAAAAAGAAGAAACGCCTCAAAGAGAAGAAACGCCTCAAAAAGAGGAAGTTCCTAAAGAAACTCCGGCTGAAAATGCGGTAGTCTCACCGAATAGGAAAAAAAATTCGGGGGGAAAAATAATTGGTTTAGGCTGTTTAGGAGTTGTAGTTATTGTAATAGGGCTCTCAATTTGGGGTTTTATTGTTGCCAGAAATTGGTATCAAGATGAGATAGAAAACAATCCAAATTTTTGGGAAGAAATGTTTAATGAAGAAACAGATAAAAATATTGATGATGACACTGATACAAGTTTAAATAACACAACTACCACCCCAAGCATTAAACCAGAAAAGGTAGTTACTAATTATATAAATAATACTCTGGGAATGTTACCAAATTCTAATGTTGATTATGATGCCGCCAAAAAATATTTGTCATCAAATCTTAAACAACAAATTGATACACCGGGATTTGTGCCGTTATCGTATTGTATTCAAGACGGACCAACTAGTGTAAATATAGGTACAGCCGAAATTTCTGGTAACACAGCTATTGTTACCGTCGGCGCAGAATACGGCGGCAATATGAAAGATATGTGGGATTTTAATCTGAAAATCAGCGACGATGACTGGGTTATTGCAAGCATTGATTGTCTAGCAGTTAATTAACACAAAAATATGAAAACAAAAAAAATAATTATTATAATAATTATAATTGTATTGTTATTAGGAGCAATCGGTTACGCTGGCTATTGGGGATACAATTATTTTTTTAATAATAATGATCAAGAGAATACAAATCAGGCTGATGATGAAGATGTCACTTTAGATACACCACAAGTTCCGTTTGATAAATCTGATTTGGACACGCCGCCCGAAGAAAGTAAAAGCGATAAAACAACTACTGATGATAGTACAAAGACTGACAAAGATGATAATTCAACAGTAAAAGAGGTGGCTAATATTCCCATTTATCCCAAATCAACCATGCGGGCATATACCGATGAAGATGAATATGTTAGTGCAACCTATAAAACCCCTAAAGGAGCTACCGGAAAAACTGTGTTGGATTATTATGCAGAAGAACTCCCTGATCTCGGTTGGAACAAAGTAAGTGAGGACAGCAATAGAAGTGCTATTTATAAGAATGCCAATAATAAAAAGGTTGAAATTTGGATTTATTACAGCAACAAAGAAGAAGGAACCGATTACGTAGTGGAATTTCCGCCTTTTACAAGCATCTCCAACTAATATCTAGAATAAATTTATGAGCATAAAGAATTTAAAAATTTCAACTGGTAGTAAATTGGCAATATTAACTTTAGTGGTTATAGGAATTTTTATTGCAGGAGTAACTGCGGCTCAAAATCAGAATATATCGGTTCAAGATGGCATGGGAACAACCTATAATTTTGATGTACAGCCAGATATAAAAACGGTTTACTATGATTATCAGGATTATTCCGGACGAGTAAATGAGAGCGGTTATTTGAAAACAACCGATAGTAGGTTTTTAGTAGAAGAAGCCGATAATTCTGTTTTTGCAGTTTTTATGAACAATTCAACTCTGAAAGTAATTTGTCTTTCAGCTACCACCGATTATCCCAGTAGTGTTGGTAAAATTATTACATTGGATACCAATCTTGCTTCTATGGTTGGCAATAATGTCCAGATTTTCAGCGTTAGAAAATATGGTATTTATGTTTCTTGGACGAAGAATAACGAAACATATTACGCTATTATTGATCGCTGGTATGGTTTAAGAGATAAGGGAAATTCTAATGAAGCTGCCCAAAATGGTATTATTTTGCCTGAACCATTAGAGCAGGATAATACTGATGATGTGACCAGTACCATTGATGGGACGTCGGTAGTAATTGTAATTGATTCATCTGGATCCATGGCCGGTGAAAAGATTAAGACAGCCAAAGAGGAAGTTACAAAACTGGTAAACAAACTTTCTAAAACTGACGATGAGGCTGCCCTTTTTATGTTCACTTACTGCGGTACCGTACCGATGCTACAAGGTTTTACTCAGGACTATTCAAAAATACTCAATGCACTTGATCAGGCAACAGCTCAGGGAGGAGCTTCGCCAGTGGCTGAATCTATAGAAAAAGGCAAGAATTATTTGGAGAACAATCATCATGGCGAAAAAGGAAAATTAGTAATCTATACTGACGGCGGAGAAAATTGCTCCGGTGATCCTATTGCGGCTGCCAGTTCATTGAAATCAGCTTCAATTGATATTGATTTTAAGATTGTCGGTTACAATCTAGAAACAACAGCTAAAGATGAATTAAAAAAAATTACTAAGGCTGGTGGCGGAAAATTAGATACCGAAAAAGTAATAGATATAGAAGCCAGTAAGGCAGAGGCTAAAAATAATGCTAAAAAAGCAGCTGGAGCTGCTACAGCCGGTGTAGCTGGAACTTTGTTTGCATATTGGACATCAGGCGGATTTAATTTTAAGCAGCGTTTTGATAGTTTATTTGGACAAAATGGATTATTCAAAATGAAGAAAACTACTTCAAGTCAGAATGCAAAAACGCCAAAAACCAAAGAAGAACAAAATGCTGAAATTAAAGATGAAGCTGTTAATAAGGCAACTAAGAAAGATAAGCCAGATGTGGGCAAAAAATTCTGCACTAGCTGCGGAAACCAATTAGCGATTGGCGCCAATTTCTGCACCAATTGTGGCAAGAAAAATAAATAAATATTATGGAAATACTATACTTTTTACTAAACTGGGGATTAAAAATAATTGGCATATTGTTCTTAGTCCTTTTCTTCTTTACTATCTTTTCTGAAGTTGTCAACTTCAAAAAAAGCAAAGAGGTAAAATCTAATTCGTTAATCATGTCTATTATTATGGCTGTCGGCATGCTATTTATCTTTGATTGGTTATATGGTTTAAACTTTGCACCCGGTTCCAAATGGATTTACTATGGATTGTGGCCGCTTGTTGGTGCTGGCATAGGAATTGGACTTAGCATGACAACTAAAGTCACCAAAGTTGGTGGTAAGGTGCTTAGTACTGGAAATATTTGGTATTTGGCAATTTGGTCAATATCAGTTCTGATTATTCAGTTTATGTCGCTATTGGAAATATATTCTGGTATTTCAAGCATCAAAGTTACCGTTATTGTCACAACGGCCATTTTGATTAGTGGCAACATAATGCTATTAATGAGAAGTAATAAAGTAAAAGAAGTATGAAAAAAACTTGGTTTATCTTAATAATCTTACTAATTGTTATTGGACTTCTAGTTTTGTATATTTACTATATAAATGGATATTTTGATGATGAAACAGAACCGGATGTGGATGAAGTTAGAATATTTTCTAATACTATTGGCGAATGGCAAAATTATTCCAATACGCGCTACGGATTTAGTGTGGAGTATCCTCCTGATTGGATTTTAGGTGAAGCACCAACCAATAACGATGGTCGCACTTTTACATCAGAAGATGGTAAGGTAACCTGCCACGCTTATGGATTTCAAAATGCTTTATTTAATGAAGAAGGAAATCCACAGACGCTAGATCAATTTATTGATTGGCTGTTGAGTGATCCGACCACAGAATCAATTCAAGAAGAAGAAACAACAATGGCAGGCGAAGAAGCCCGAGAAGTAATTTATGGACAAACAGGCAAAGCCTATAGAGACGTTTATATAATGCTTGATGATGACACCGGTCGAGGATTAAGTTGCAACTATGAAAATCTGAAAGACGAAGGGTTATTCCGCAAAGGTTTTAAACAGATGAAAAAAAGTTTTACATTAAACTGATATTAAATTAACAAAAACATCGCTTTCGTAGCGGTTTTTTAATAGATTGAAATCAATACTATTAAAAGATAACTATGAAGAATAAGACATCAATTACCATCATCATAATTAGCGGTTAAGCAACTAAAACTATATTTATGAGAAACCCTGAAATGTTAGATTAAGGGTTTCAAATGAATTTCGTGAAGCTAAGCTTGTTAAATGGAACGGAAGAAGAAAGGTGGCATCTATTGAGAGAAATTTGCGGATTGTCCTAATAAAGAGAAATAGGCGCTAGAATTGTTACAAAAAAGACTTGAATTAATCGAAGGGGGAGAAGAAAAAAATTTCAAAAATACAATTTTTGGAGGCTTCTTTATTATCTTACTTATATTACTTTTACAGCCCTTTTCATTCACGGAGTTTTTATTGGCACCGATTCAGGAAGCTTGATAATGCAAATTATTTATTGGACAACGGGAATTATTGTCAGCTTAATATTTATTTATCGACTATTTAAAATTCCTTCTCGTATTGTACGAGGAGAAAGGGCGGAGCCGGTTAATAAATTAAGCGCCTTTAGAGAAGCTATCGTTCTAAATAATTCTGCTTGCATTTAATAGTGAGCATTTTTAAGTTATCCTCTTGACACAAAATATCAGAACGAATATGTTTACTTAGTATCTAAATCCTACATGTAGGATATTTATTAAAGCAATTTTATGACCAGTAAAAAATGTTACAATATCATGTTTCATGGTTCAACGACGCTAGGAGAAAAGGGTCAAGTGGTAATTCCTTCCGAAGCAAGAGAAAAAATGAAGCTTAAAAAAGGAGAGAAACTTTTAGTTTTTGGTTTGGATAATGGCATGCTTTCCATGTTTAAATTGGCCAATTTACAAGAAATAGAAACCAGTTTATTAACTAAATTGAAAGCTGTACAAAAAGTAATGAAAAAAGTCAAGAACAAAAAGAAATGAGTATAATTGAAGTAAAAAATTTAACTAAAAAATTTAAGAAATTTACTGCCGTAGATTCCATTTCCTTTAATGTGGAAAAGGGAGAAATTTTTGGATTTCTGGGACCGAACGGCGCCGGTAAATCAACCACCATCAGAATTTTAACAACTTTGCTAACACCAACAAAAGGCTCGGCCCAAATTGCTGGTTATGATATAAAAAAAGATCAAGATGAAATCCGTACTAAAATTGGTTTGGTGGCAGAAAAAATAATTCTTTATAATCTTCTAACCGCCAGAGAAAATCTGGAGTTTTTTGGTGGCTTAAATAATTTATCCAAAGATGAAATTAACAAAAGATCAGAAAAATGGGTTGACCGACTAGGCATGACAAACTGGATGGATTCTAAAGTGCGAGGATATTCTACTGGTATGAAACAAAGAATTAATATTGTGCGCGCGCTTCTAACCGAACCAGAAATTATATTTTTAGATGAACCAACATTGGGACTTGATCCGCAAACAACCTATTTAATCAGAAAATTTATTGAAGAATTGAGAGCACACGGCACAACGGTAATTCTAACAACCCATAATATGATTGAAGCTGAAGCGTTGTGCGATCGCTTGGCAGTAATTGATCAAGGTAAAATTGTGGCAGTGGGAACTACTGACGAGTTGAAAAAACAAGTGCCAGACAAAGATAATCCAACTTTGGAAGATGTCTTTTTACAATTAACTGGCTTTGACGTGCGTAATGAAATGATAAAAGCCGCGCCTTCAAGTGGCGGTGGCCATGGTCCCATGCGTGGTGGAGGTCAAAACCGAGTTAGGTAAAATTATTAAACAAAACAATGAAAAGTTTACATGACATTTGGAAAATAACTAAAAAAGATTTGCTGGAATTTTCTCGCGATCGTATGCGTTTGGTAACGTTTGTTATCATGCCAATTTTTATGATGATTCTAACTGGCTTTATTTTTCCTAGTCAATCGACTTTAACAGGAATAGAAATCGGCGTGGTTAACAACGATGATCAAATGGGTCAGGCACTAATCGACACGGTGGCTAATTTGGAAATAGTTGAGGGTAAAAAAGCTTTCAATGTAGAAACTTATGATAGTTTGGAAGCTATAAAAGAAGGAATTAGAAAACAAGAAGTTTCTGGTGGTATTGTTATTCCAGAAAATTTTGCTACTGCGATTGCTGCCAACGAACAAACAGAAGTTACCATCGTGGAGGATCAATCCAATCCACAAATCATGGCTATTACTACCCAAACTTTAAGTCAGATGGTTACCGGTTTTAGCAAAGGTTTAGAACAACAAAAAGTAAGTTCTATTCTAACTTCGACTGTTTCGGCTGGAACGCCGCCCGATCAAAATTTAGTGCAAGCAATTGTCACACCGATCAAAATCAGTCTGGCTGGTTTATTTACTGGAGAAACAAATTATTTTGAATTTGTGGCGCCGGGCATTATGGCCATGGTTGTCATGACAGCAGTTTTAACAGGTCTGGCTGGTTCGGTTTCGCGCGAAAAAGAGCAGGGGACATTGGACGGAATTTTAATCTCTCCCATTGGTCGTTTATCAATTATTCTAGGCAAAGCTGCTGCTCAATCAATCAGAGGTTTAATTCAGGGGGCCATCGTTTTATTACTGGCAGTATTTCTTTTTGGTGTAACCATCAATGGTAATTTATTTTTAGTTCTGCTAATTTTATTGTTAGGCGTGTTTTCATTTGTTGGTTTAGGAGTTTTAGTTTCAGCTTCGGCAACCGAACAAGAAACCGCCACGCAAGTTTTATTTATGTTTCAGTTTCCGATGTTGTTTTTGTCGGGCGCTTTCTTTCCTATCCAACAAATGCCAGAATTCATGCAAAAAATTGCTCACGTTTTACCTCTAACATATGCCATTGAAGCTTTGCGAAAAGTGATGATACTTGGTGGTGGAATTTCAGATATTTCTACTGAATTTATAATTTTGATAATATTTGGGGTTACAACCTTGATAGTCTCGGTCCCAATTTTCAAGAAAATGGTGACAAGATAAATTTGTTAATTTGAATCTAGCCGCCCCTTTATTAAGAGGCAGTTTTTTGGTAAAATAAAGGAAAGTATTATTAATAAAATATTTATGGAGGAAAATATACAACCAGAAGAAAAAACGGACGAAAAGAAGTTTATTAATCTGCGCAAATTCAACATCTTTATGATGTTTTTACACCTAATTCAAGGTGTGCTAATGGTTGTTTTGAGTAGTGATTTTAAGTTACCAATTACAACTTCATTTATTCAATTTGATACCGCCACACAAAAACTGGCGCCATCTTTAGAAACTGCTTGGGAACTTCCCCTCGGTCCGATAATTGCTACTTTTCTATTTATGTCAGCTTTGGCTCATCTAATGGTTTCATTGCCAAGAATTTATAAATGGTATGTGAAGAATCTTAAAAAAGGTGCCAACTACGCTCGTTGGATTGAGTATTCATTTAGTTCTTCGTTAATGATTGTAGCCATTTCTATGTTGGTGGGAATTTACGATGGTGTAAGTCTGCTTCTCATTTTCTTTTTGAATGCTATGATGATTCTCTTTGGTTGGATAATGGAACTACACAATCAATCGACGGAAAAAACCAATTGGACTTCTTATATTTTTGGTTGCATTGCCGGTTTTGTGCCATGGGTGGCCATCGCAATTTATCTAATTGGTAGTGGGGGAGAAAATGGTGAAGTGCCAACTTTTGTCTATTGGATTTTCTTCACCCTGTTTATCTTCTTTAACATTTTTGCCATCAATATGATTCTGCAATACAAAAAGGTTGGCAAATGGAGAAGTTATACCTATGGTGAATGGATGTACATTATTTTAAGTTTGGTGGCTAAATCTTTGCTGGCTTGGCAGGTTTGGGCCGGAACTTTAAGACCGGTTTAAATAAATTAATAATTAATAAAAAACTATAGAAGAAGAAAACAATAAGAAAGAATCATTTTCAGATGAAGAAATGGAAAAAAATATTGAAAATTGGTTCAAAAATAAATTTGAAAAAGATTGGTGTGGTGATAAAAAATGGAAGAAAAAGAATGTGGTAAAAACTGGCGGTGGCGGAGTGTATTGTGTTGGTGTTATTGGTGCAGCGGTATATTATATAAGCATTGCCGGTTCATTTTGGATTGGCGTTCTAGGATTTTTAAAAGCTTGTGTCTGGCCAGCGTTTATGGTTTATGAATTGCTTCAATTTATGGGAGTTAAATAACAAAACAAAAAATCATTAAAAAGACGAATATATGTTATATTATAATCAAGATATTTTTAATTGAAACCTATGAAAACAAAAATTATTACAGTAACTTTGCTTATAATGGCTGTAACTGTTTTAACAGGATTCAGTTGTCAGGGAGGCAACAAAACAACTTCAAATAATATAACTGATAAAAGTGGCAGTTCAAAAGAAGTTACTGATCGCACCGATTACACCATATTTTATACTGATTCATCAGCCGCACCATTGGGTGGAATGACATATCATCAATACATCGTCGGTCATTCTTTGGCGGATTCAGAAAGTATTAAATACAATGCTTATTTGACACCTTGGAAAATAAGTTTCAGTCAGGTACAGCGTACGGATTTATCAATGTATTCTAGTGTTTGTCAAAATTTAACAGAACAGGTTGTTTATATTGACGGTTATATCGAAATTGATTTTTCGGATTTGGGAATAACGGCAGATCAATTACCAGATGCTGGACCTTTTTATCCCAAAGGCACGATTCACGAAACTGTTAGCGGTACTCCTGGAACCTGGTCTTGTCCAGACAGTGCTATAGCTACAACAGCTACTAATGATGGTTCTGTTCAATATGTGCAATCAATTTCTGGAGAACATACTGCTAATTTTGAAGGTGTGTCAAATATGACCAACCTTACAGTTGCTGGTGCAGAAATTTATTTGGATTTTTCTTACAACGAAGATATTCAATTAATTTGGCCAGCTGGTACAAAAATTGAATATGCTCCTGCAGGCACAACCATTCCTCTCGAACCCTTATCCTCAAACTCTCTTTAAGAAGATTTAATTCTTATTTGAAAATAAGAGATGTTTTTAGTGTAGTAAAATAATACTAAAATATAATATTTAAATAGATAATAATTGACAGAATAATGTTTTTACTATATAGTTTATGCTTAATAGAGTAATTCATTATCTTTAGCGATTCGACTATTTTTGCGTCAAATGTGACCTAAAAAGAACATCGGGTCACATATTTTTATGCCCAGAAAAGAACAACCAATAATTCATTTTAGCGATCTAGGAATTGCTGAGAAATTTCTGCCAATTCTTGCTAAAAATAAATTTTCTATCCCGACGCCAATTCAATGTCAGGTTATTCCTGGCGCTTTGGAAGGAAAAGATGTGGTAGGTATTGCCCAAACCGGAACGGGAAAGACCTTAGCTTTTGGCATACCTATGATTCAACACATTGCCAAAGCAAAAGGACAAGGTTTAGTTTTAGTTCCAACTCGCGAGCTGGCACTTCAAGTAGAGGAAGCGCTTAGACAAGTTGGTGTACCACTTGGACTACGCACAGCTGTAGTAATTGGAGGAGCATCTCAAGCAGTGCAGGTAAAAGCTTTGCGGAGAAATCCTCACGTTGTGGTGGCTACACCAGGAAGATTAGCTGATTTAATGAAACAAGGAATTTATAAATTAAATCAAATTAGTATTATTATTTTGGACGAAGCGGATCGAATGCTGGATGTAGGATTTTTGCCAGAGATTAAAAGAATTTTACAAGCTGCACCAAAGAAGCGACAAACCATGTTGTTTTCTGCTACTATGCCCAAAACCATTTCCATGTTGGCCAGTGCTTTTATGAAACTACCCTTAAGAATAGAAATTGCTCCGCAGGGAACTGCGGCCGAAAATGTTTCTCAAAAAGTTTTTGTGGTAGAAAAAGATAACAAAATGCGTTTGTTGGATTCTGTATTAGAAAAAAATAAAAACGACAAGGTTTTAATATTTTCTCGCACTAAACATGGAGCTAAAAAAATTACACGCGATATTCTCAACATGAGTCATACGGTAACAGAGATTCATTCCAATCGTTCTCAAGGACAACGCAAAGCGGCGATGGAAGGATTTAAAAAGGGAACTTTTCGAATTTTAATTGCCACTGACATTGCTGCGCGCGGAATTGATGTCAGAAATATTGATTTAGTAATTAATTTTGATTTACCAGATTGTTCAGAAGATTACGTTCATCGCATAGGCAGAACTGGTCGCGCTGGATTATCGGGAAAGGCTATTACTTTTATTACTTCATCTCAGAAAAAAGATGTTAAAAAAATTGAACGACTGATTAGAAAATCTTTACCCGTTTTGTCATTACCACAACTTCCTCCTGCTAGACAAAGACCAGCTCAGGAACAAAATCAGAATCAGTTTCAAGGAAATCGTCGTCATGGTCGCGGCAGAAATCGTTCCAATAAACAAGGTAACAGAAATAATTCTGGAAATAAACGAAATTATAAAGGACGTCGTAATAATTATCGTCGTCGCAAATAAAATTATGGAAATTAGAAATATTGCCATTATTGCTCATGTTGATCATGGGAAAACCGCCATTACCGATTCATTGATGCGTCAAACCGGTGCTATTACCAATGAGTCTGTGAGTATGGATTCCAACGTGCTTGAAAAAGAGCGTGGTATTACTATTTATGCCAAAAATGCTTCCATGTTTTACCCTTCGGCAAGCTCAGGGCAAGCTACTACTAAAATTAATATTGTGGACACGCCTGGTCATGCCGATTTTGGTTCGGAGGTAGAGCGCGTTTTGCGTTCCATCGATTCTGTTATTTTGGTTGTTGATGCGGGAGAAGGTCCAATGCCACAAACAAAATTCGTTCTAAAGAAGTCTTTAGAAATTGGGTTGAAACCTTTAGTTGTAATAAATAAAATAGATAAAGAAGCGGCCAGACCAGAAGAAGTTGTAGAAGAAGTATTAGAATTATTTATGGATTTAGGGGCTAACGATGAGCAACTTGATTTTGCCACAGTTTATACCATTGGCCGAGAAGGAAAAGCTAAAAAAGAATTAACTGATGATTTAGGTGATATGACACCACTATTAGATGCAATTCTAAAAAATGTTGCTCCAGCCAAACAAGAAACAACCAAACCCGCACGTCTACAATCTTTTAATTTAGATTACGACGATTATTTAGGACGTTTAGCCATTGCCAGAATTTATGAAGGAACGGTGAAAGAAAAAGATCAGCTATTTATTAAACGAGTTGACGGCACTTTGCAAAAAGGGAATGTTACTAAACTTTTTACTTTTGATGGTTTCTCTCGAAAAGAAGTTGCCGAAGCATCGGCCGGAGACATTGTGGTGGTGGCTGGATTTCCTGATATTTATATTGGCGATACCATGACAATAGATGAGCAGTCTGAACTTCTTCCCCACATTGCAGTTGATGAACCAACTATTTCTTTAGGATTTATGATTAACAATTCTCCTTTTTCTGGTCGCGAAGGAAAATTTGTTACCAATTCACAATTGAAGGAAAGATTGGAAAAGGAATTGGAAGTTAATGTCGGATTAAAAATAGATTTTTCTGCCAAAGACCAATACATTGTTCATGGACGAGGGGAAATGCATATAGCAATTTTACTTGAAAATATGCGTCGGGAAGGATTTGAATTACAAGTTTCTCAACCCCAAGTAATTTTAAAAGAGGGGAATGGCCAAACTTTGGAACCGTTTGAGGAATTAATAATTGATGTGCCAGAATCAATGTCAGGTGCCATAATTGAAAAATTGGCCAAACGCAAAGGAACTTTAATAGAAATGAAAAATAATCAAGCTAACTCGCGTCTCATTTTTGAAATTCCTACTCGCGGTTTAATTGGTCTGCGTTCCGAATTTATAATTGATACTCGGGGTGAGGGGATTATGGCTTCGCGCGTAATTGGTTTCAGACCGCACGTGGGCGAAATTAAAAGTCGTGAAACTGGATCAATGATTTCTATGGAAAATGGGAAAACTTTGGGATTTTCTCTTTATAATTTGCAGGATCGCGGAATTTTATACATTGGTCCTACCACCGAAGTTTATGTGGGTATGGTAATTGGCAACGTCAGCAAGGGCAGAGACATGACGGTAAATCCAACTAAAGGAAAACAATTAACTAATATGCGCGCCGCAGGTTCCGATGATGCTCTTAGTTTAACGCCACCTTTAAAACTTACTTTAGAACGCGGTTTAGAAGTGATGGCTGAGGATGAACTTTTAGAAATCACTCCTAAGTCAGTGCGTTTGCGGAAAAAAGAACTGACACAAAAATAATTTAGGTTGAAAACAGCCATTTTCAAAAAGGGCGGTTTTTTGTTAAAATAGAATATATAAGTATTAAGAAAAACTATGAAGAAGAAAACATCAATTGCCATTATTATTGTTAGTGTGATGGTAATTTCTGTTGGAATAGTTTCAGCGTCATCTGACTGGAATGATATTTTTAAAATTACTAGCGATCAAGGATTTCATGCAAATATAATAAATACTAATAATATTGCTAATGGAGCAGTTACCAGTGCAAAAATTGCCACAAGAACAATTACAGCTTCTGACATGGGAAAGAATTCGGTCACCAGTTCAAAAATTTCTAATAAAACAATAACTGCTTCTGATATTGCCGATGATGCAATAACTAGCACTCAGATTGATAATGGTACTATTCAAAAAACAGATTTAGCAAATGATTCCGTAGGTAGCAATAAAATTATTGCTGACACCATTGGTTTTAAAGATATAGTTGATAGTCCAGGACTTGATGATGACTTAAATATCGAAGATGGTACCTTGTTTATTGGTGATGCAGCTGGTAGTTATGCTGAAAGAGTTGGTATTGGAACAGCTACGCCAACTAGCACAATCCAGGTAGCTGATTATATAAATTTTGATAATACCAGCAATATGCATTTAACCGCTCTAGGTTATCAAGCAGCCAATTCAGTTCAAAGTAGTGGCATTGACAATACATTCATCGGATACCAGGCTGGTGATGCTACTACTACTGGTGATAGAAATCTGGCCCTAGGATCTGGTGCTCTTGGTGCCAATAATACAGGTTCTGATAATTTAGCCATTGGCTATAACGCTTTAGTGGCCAATACCGGCACTGGCCAGCGAAACGTAGCCGTCGGCAATTATGCCCTTGATGCTAATACCAACGGTGTTTGGAGTACAGCGGTGGGTTATGGAGCACTTGGTAACGGCACTGGTCTTGATTCCAGTACGGCTGTTGGATATTTAGCGCTTTCCGCAGCCACCGGGGACAATAATACCGCCCTTGGTTATCAAGCAGGATCTAACATATCTTCTGGTACAAACAACATTATGATAGGTTATCAGGCAGATGTAGAAGTTCCTACTACCAGCAATCAATTAAACATCGGCGATGCCATCATCGGTGATTTATCAACCGGACTCATTTATCTAAATGAAAGAAAAGGCCTAGTCGAAGAGCCGACTGGTAAAGATCTGGCCATAACTGAATCCGGTTTCGTCCAGACCAATGCCGGTGCTAGTGGCACTGCTGTTTGGAATTTGCCGGAAGCTTCAACTGCGATTGGTACGTTTTACATTTTTGCGGTTGTTGTTGACGGGGAAACCATAGAAATCAATCCCGACGACGCTGATCAAATTCAAGGCATGACCAGCGGCGTAGGCAAGGAAATTACAGCTGGTGATATAGGTGATACAATTACTTTATTGGCTGTTGATGGCACTAACTGGGTAATAACTAGTTCATATGGTGACTGGACTGAAAAACCCGTCTAATCATATTAAAATTGAAACCGCCCTTATAATTTGGGCGGTTTTTTGGTACAGTGAATACATGAAATTATTTAACCGACCATTAAGTTTTATTCTCGTGCTTCTTTATAAAGGAGTGGCTGGACTTTTGGAAATTGTTTTAGGTGCCTTGGCATTTTTATCATCTTTCTTTATTGAATATTTACCAGTTACACAATTTTTAGAAAATGTTTTTGCTAATGAATTAACAGAAGATCCAACAGATATTTTTGCCAATTGGTTAATTACGCAAAGTCCATTTGTTTTCACACAAAATAATTTATTAAGATCAGCTATAATTCTAATTGTGTTGGGATTGTTAAAAATTATTTTAATAGCTGGTTTGTGGTTTAAATCAAAAAAAGTTAGAAACATTGCTCTGCTATTCTTTTCTCTTGTCACCATATTTGGAATTTATCAGCTTATAAGTGCTTTTTCATTTTTGACTTTTATATTCATAATTGTTGATGCTTTAATTATTTATTATTTGTGGCGAGTGTATCCAAAACACATTGCTGAAATAAATGTCTAAAAGTTTAATAAAACAAAATTTAATAGCTTCTTGTGGAATGAATTGTGCTTTGTGCTTAGGATTCCAGCGGGAAAAAGAAAAATGTTATGGTTGTCGCAATATGGACGGCTTTAAAGAAAGTTACAAGAGAAAATGTGTAAAAAGAAATTGTGATGTTTTAGTAGAAAATGGTTACAAATTTTGTTATGAATGTGAAAAGTTTCCTTGCACTAAGCTTAAACAGCTTGATAAGAGATATCGGACAAGATATGGCATGAGCATGATTGCAAATCTAGAATTTATTCGTGATAATGGGATTAGAGAGTTTGTAAAAAATGAAAAAAATAAATGGCAATGCAAAAAATGCCAAGGTACGATTTGCATTCATCGTTATAAATGCTTACAATGTATAAAGAATTAACAAAATTATATGAAAGGATTTAATTCCAATATAGAAAAAGATACTTTGGCCAATGATAATTTTCGCAAGGTTCTCTATACTTCAAAGCACAGCCAGCTCGTTCTAATGAGTCTGAAACCAAAAGAAGAAATCGGTATGGAAGTGCACAACGAAAATGATCAATTTTTCCGTTTTGAAAAAGGAACTGGTAAAGTAATAATTGATGGGAATGAATATGAGGTTTTTGATGGTTCTGCTATTGTTGTTCCAGCCGGAACTGAACATAATGTAGTTAACACTTCAGATTTGGATGATTTGAAGCTCTACACAATCTATTCACCAGCTCATCACAAAGATGGCATCGTGCGGGCAACCAAAGAAGAAACAGAAGCCAACGAAGAAGACTTTAAAGGAACAACAACTGAATAAAATTCAAAAAAAACCGTCTAGACACAGTTTCATTTTTGTAGCAATAACATTAAAAATTATAATTTTTTGTATTAAAATATAGTAAGTTTAATTTAAAAAAACTGGAGTTGGGTGGTTTTTTAATAAGATTTAAGCAGCTTTTAACAAATTCATATGCCAAAAAATAACCAAGAAAATATACCAAATCAAACAAAAACAAAACAAAAAACATCAACAAAAATTAGTATGAAAGTAATGGTGTGGTCAGTTTTTTTGGTGTCAGCAATAGCTATGGGTTTAGTGCCAGCTTATTCTCTGATTCATCAAAATTTTAGTGTTGCACAAGATTCTGAAACAAATGGTTTGGAAGTTGGTGGTATAAAAAAGGCTGTAAAAATTGATGAATTAGGAAAAGCTTATAGTTTGAATGAAGACTATGCAACAAATTATCGTTTTACAGATTATAATGATCTTGCTGGTAGAATAGAATTTATCTTTGACGGACAAATATCTGATGTTAGTGAAACTGTTTGTCAGCAAGATTATCCTGAATCACCAGGTATTATTGAGTTTGCGTATGATGCAGATGGTGATCTTCAATGGTCAAATGGAACTTATCCTCAGGGCCCTTGTTTGATTTATGGTGGTGATATTAAAACTATGACACTTAAAGCTACGGTTGATGGGAGCGATGAACCTAATACAATGGTAACAAAGGTTGTTCCAGGAAATCCTGTTCTAGGAACACCGCAGAAGGATAATAATTATAAGTTTAGAAATATTGCTAAAACTGGGTATGTTGTGAGAACAAATAGATTTGATGAAAAACACTCAATATTCAATACAGCTGAAGGTGGAAAGATTGAAATTCTATACAATGGTTTGGAAGAATATGAAGGCGAAACAACTTGTGAAGAAAGATATCCCTGGCAAGCAAACTTTACCTATACCGAATATGATGATAATGGTGATGTCATTGAACCAGGAGAGCAAGATATTCAAGTTAAGTTTTGTGAAGTTGGTAAAAAAATAGAAATTCTACGAATTGGAGATTATGGAGCCTACTCAATTATAATAACGGTTCCAGAAATTGCCAGTTCGACAAATAGTGTGAATGCGGGTGTGTTTGTAAATATGAGAAACGATTCTGAATATAATGAAGTAAGTTTTGATAGAAAAGATGGTGGAAGAACTGACGTTAAATACTTAGGAATGGAATCAATTGAAGATCCTTCAGTTAGACATTGTTATGAATCATTTCCTTGGCTGGCACAAATTGAGTATCAAGCATACGATAAAAATAATGTGCTAGAAGATGAAGGGAACATAGAAATAAATGCTTGTGCTGATGAAGGATATCCTGTTCAAATAATGAAAATTGGAACAAGTGATAATGATGAAGTGATTCTTACAGTGCCAGAAATAGGGGTTCTTAGGAGCGATGAATAGATTCTAGATAATTATTCTAAACCGCCCTGTAAAAGGGCGGTTTTTTGAAAAAGAAACCCCGCGCAGAAAACTGAACGAGGTTTTCTAATAAAGAAAACCTCACGCAAATCTTGTGTGAGGTTTTGTGCTATCTCAATCCTTCAAGGGAATTTTTTTGATAGCTGATTCGATCGTTTCTTCATTGGAAGAAAGATACGCTCCCAGTCGTCTGAGCATATTCTTAATTGTGTTATTTTCAGACGTTCTGGGGAGACAAATGAGTTTGGATTGTTTTCTGAATTTGGGCCACCTGTTTACGATGTCAGCAAAGCGCTCACGCCAATCGTCGCCGATTTCGCTTAAATCAGAAACAACGAAATGTGCTTTTTGCTTTCGTAACCAATTGGACAAGGATATACGGATTTCACCAATTTTTTGTCCAGATAGGTTTGGTTTATGTTTAATTGGTTTGACACGAACTTTAGAAAAACCCAATTCTGCCAGGAATGAACTCACGGTTTGTCTGAGGTTTTGCGGACAGCGAATGGTAATACGCCGAGCCAGCCTTCTTTTCAATTCCCAGGATTCATAGGTTTCGCCAGTTGTTTCCGGATGACTCCTCAAGAATTTGAGAAACAAACGATTGCTTTTTGACCATTTAATTAGTTTAGTGAGTTGCCACCCTTTTAGTCTAATCATCATGGTCTTAAGCTGTTTTATATCCCGAGTTTTCAAGTAAGCGAAAAATGATTGCCAGATCTTTGTCGGTCGATAGAATCGAGACAAAGCAGTTGCCGTGGTTTGATGTTGCTTCAAGGGAGACATGTTTTTCGGAATCAGCAATGGTTGCTGTCCATTAAACAGTCGCCAGTCTTGGGATAGAAGTTGTTCTCTAGACGTTTGTAACGTTGTCCATAATTCTGAACCAGGGTTAGCACCCAAAGGAATTATTTGGATAGTGTCGTTACTGTTTCTTTCCGCAAAATCCACTATGCGAGAAGCGATGTCTGATGGATCAGACGGAAAGATCATATACATGCCATGGTCAGGAATATCAAATTCCTTCAATTTTTTCTGAGCTTCTTCAATTTGGGCAGTAGTTTGGCTTTTATGACAGTCGGCTAAAGATTTATCGATTGGTGATTCATAACCGAGAAAAGCTCTGTCCAAACCAGCCTTAACTGCCAGTTCCATTAACCTTTCGTTCTTGGTGAAATGGATGGTGAATTGTGCTCCCCAAGAAATGTTGAGCTGACGTTCAATTATCCCTAGCATTAACTCTTCAGCCCATTTAGGATGAGCAATGAAGTTATCAGCTACAAAGAAGAACCAACGTACGTTACCAAAATCCTTGATGTATTTTTCAAGTGCATTTAGCACCCAAAGAACTGACGGATGCCGGTAACGTCTACCATTAAAAGCAGTGACCGAACAGAAAGTGCACATGTGAGGACAACCACGAATGGTGGCGATGGGAATTGCTGCTGGTTTCTTGAGTTGGTAGCCTTCTACCAGACTGAAATCAGGAACAGGAATTGTGTTAAGAAACTCTGACGAGGGAACCATTTCAAGGGGATCTGTTGGAGGATTATGAAAATGATGGCCAAGACCATCTTTCCAAGAAAGTCCTCTAACCTTAAATAAGTCATCACCTGCTGCCAGGCAATCCAAGAGATCTAGAAAAGATTCTTCCGCCTCCCCGCGGATTACTAAAGGGGCATGATATAGAGATTCGTTGGGAAGGAAAGTTGCGTGTACTCCACCTAATACAACAGGTTTGCCAGCGAGGGCGCAAAGATTGGCCCACTCGTAAGCCTCGGGAGCAGTATTGGTGAGAGTAGAAATGCATACCATGTCAACATCATCACCCAATACAACTTCAGGATTAAATGAGGCAACCTCTTCAACAAGTACTCGGACATTTTTTCCACGCCAGTCCCTGGCCATAGTAGCTAGCTCCACACAACCGACTCGGGGAATGGGAAGTCCAGAAAAAGTGTGAGGATCCCTAGCTTTTGGTTCTAGAAAAACAATGTTCTTAGGGACAAAATTGCCTTGTAAGTGTCTCATGCTTCTTCTCCTATTAGCATGTTTTTGCTACTTTGAAGTTGGTATTTTAAAGATAAGTTATATACTTCAAGCTTAAATCGAATCAAATTGTAAAGGTACGTGCTTTAAGTCTAGTATTTTACTAAGAAATAGCAAGTTTTTGGGCTTTCTCATATTCATATTTTCTTGTATAATATAAGCAACTTTTAATAAATTCATATGCCAAAAAATAACCAAGAAAATATACCAAATCAAACAAAAACAAAACTAAAAACATCTACAACTAAGACCAAAAAACGTCTTAAAACAATGCTGTGGACAATATCTCTTACTTCAGCATTTTTTGTTGCCGCAACGGCTCTATTACCAACTTTTCCAGATACTAAGGCCTATATTGAAGTTAATGAACAACAATATATAAATACTACGAACATAGTACCACCTGAATATGAAAAAGATTTTGATACAAACGATTCATATACATTCCTTACTCCTGGAGACTACACTAAAACTAATGTAGCCTACGACATAACAGAATTTAACATGACAGGAGATGTAAAAGCGCTTGATAACTACAACGCTATCAAAATCAACGGCGATGAAGGAACAGCTACCTCACCAGTTATAGATACATCAGTCTACTCAGAGGCACCATCGGGACTATACAAAGTAGCTTTCAATACTAAACGTCTAGCTTGGGGAAGAAATAAAGTCTATTTAATAGTAAGAGCATCAAACACCGCCTTCACAGCTGATGACACAACAATTGAATGGAGTAGACAAGAAATCACCGATTCTGCCTTTGACATTATCCAGATGCCATCATCTATTTCCACCAAGAAATACATTCAGTTTGGCTTTGAAATGCACAAAAGTTTTCTTTACTCATCTTATGTTAGTAATCCAGCTGTCCAAATATTTCATAAAAAATGCTCTCTAAATTACGAAATATGTGACAACCATATTGATGATGATTGTGATAATTATATTGATGATGCTGATGCGGATTGTGATGAAACATTGATAGAGGATAATTCTAATTATACTTTTTACGAAGATATTTCGTATTCAGATGATAATGAATCTGATTCCCCATTCCAATATCTTGATATTTATGTACCGGAAGCTAAACTAAAAAAAGACTCTTCTTTAGAAGATTCTAACACTTCTAACTACCCAGTTATGATATTTGTACATGGTGGAGCTTGGGAAATTGGTGATAAAGGAAATCACACAAATAAAGGAGCTGCGTTCACAAATAATGGATATATATTTGTTAGTATAAATTATCGCTTGGACACCGAAGAACAAGACACCATGCACCCTGATCACACTAAAGATGTTGCTGAAGCCATTGCCTGGGTTCACAATAATATTGAAAAGTACCAAGGCGATCCAGATAAACTGTTTCTTATGGGACATTCTGTTGGGACACACATGATTTCTTTGTCTGCAACCAATCAAGATTATTTAAATGATGAAGGACTAAGCCTTTCTGATATTAAAGGACTAGTATTATTGGATGGTGCTGAATATGATATACCAGTGGTTTACGAATTAAATCCTACTCATTTTGATTTATTATTAAGACCAGAGTTTGGAGATGATGAAAATGTGTGGATCAGTGCTTCACCGAGGTTAAATGTAGAAGAACGAAAAGATATACCACCTGCACAATTATTTTATGCAGGTAATAGAATTGTTGCTCGTATCCAAGCTCAACTTTTTGCTAATAGTCTTACGGATATAAATGTTAATGCTGAGGTAGTAAGTGCCGAAGATAGAGATCACCAAACAATATCAACAGAATTGGGTAAACCAGGGGATCAGTATATTAAAATGATATTTAAATTTTTAGAGGGGATAATATCAGAATAAAATACCGTGGTTGTATAAATCACTATAAATAATAGTAATTGTCGTTTATTAGTCGTATTGCAATAAAAACGTGAGGCAAGCAATTGTTGCAAGAAATTTATCCAAACATTATAAAAACGTTCAGGCTTTAAAGAACGTTGGTTTGGAAATTCCTCAAAGTCAGATTACCGGTCTCGTTGGACCAAATGGAGCAGGGAAGTCTACATTTATTAAATCGGTTATTGGGACTCTAAATTTAACTGCCGGGTCAATTGAAGTGCTTGGTTTTGATCCTATAAAAGATAGATACAAAATGCGGAAAAATTTAGGATATATGCCTCAAGACTCAGCACTCTACGAAGATATTTCTGCTCGAGAAAATGTTTCTTTTTTTGCTCGTCTTCACAAAGTCAAAAATCCTCGTGGGAAAGCTCAGGAACTTCTAAAAATGTTGAACTTGGAAGAACGTTTTAAAAGCCCAGTTTATACTCTGTCTGGAGGAATGAAAAAACGTGTTTCATTAGCCTCAGCTTTAGTTCATGATCCAGACCTTTTACTTTTAGATGAACCAACAGCAGCTTTAGATCCGCTACTAAAAAGAAATCTCTGGAAAAAATTTAGAGAATTTGTTGAAGAAGGAAAAACATTGTTAATCAGTACTCATTTAATTGATGAAGCGATGCTTTGTGATAGTGTAATTCTATTACAAAAAGGTGAAGTAATTGCTCACGATACACCAAAAAACTTAATTGCTAAAGGAACTTCTAAATTAATATTTCATAAGAGCAAAGAAGAATGGACAGAAAAAGTTGAAGCCTCCGGAAAAGCTATGGCCAATTTGTTGCATCAATATGGTTTGTCGCGAGACATTGAAAGTTTAGACATAGATACCAAAAATTTAGAAGACGTAATGATTGAACTTCTTAATCAAAAGAAAAAGCAATGAATATTTTAATTATAGCCAGAAGAGTTTTACAACAACTTAGACATGACAAGCGCTTTGCGGTTTTTACAATTATCATTCCACTTATTATTGCCTATTTTTTAAAACTGTTTTTTGACACCTTACCAGAAGCTGTTTCCCGCGAAGCTTTTGTTGTTCCTTTCATGGCCTATATTGTTTACTTTTTAACTTTCATTTTAAGCGCGCTTTTACTTGTACAGGAAAGAATTCAAGGAACTCTCAGTCGTATGTTAATCAGCGGCGTGCATAAAATTGATATCATTCTTGGTTACGTTTTAGGATATTTAGGATTAGCTGTCATTCAAGCTGCTTTTGTATTAATTGAAGTTTTATGGTTGTTTGAACTTAATTATGGTTGGGATGTAATCTGGATGATGAGTATTGGATTATTTGTTTTGGCTGTTGTTTCAGTGTTGCTAGGAATATTCATTTCCACTTTTGCCAGAAAGGAAGCGCATGTCATTCCTTTTATTCCACTGCTCGTTGTGTTACCAGCTTTTCTTTCAGGTTTGATGGCCGACACTTCACTGCTACCGCGCTGGGCAGAAATCGTCGGACAATTCTTTCCAATTCGACCGGGCATCTCAGTTTTAAAAGCAACTATTGAACCAACATTAAATTATTCTGATGCCTGGGCTAATATTGGCTATTTGGCAATTTTTGCTGTGGTTTTAACTGTGGTAGGGTCATTATCATTTAAGGAAAGAGAATAATTTAACTTGTAAAAAAAGCAATATTTAGCTATAATAAAAAGGGTAAAACCAACATTAAAATATCAAATGAGTAAGACAATTCTAATAATAGAAGATGAAAAAACAATTCTTTTTGCTTTAAGTGAAAAATTGAAAAGTGCTGGATTTGAAGTAATTGAAGTTGAAAACGGGTAAGAGGGGTTTGATATAGCAGTTAAAAACATCCAGATCTAATTATTCTAGACATGCTGATGCCAGTAATGGATGGCGTTTCAGTATTAAAAATATTTACGTAATGATGAGTGGAGTAAAAAAGCATAAGTGATTATTTTAATTACATGATTGATGCTGAAGTGAGAACCGAAAAATATGCTAATAACAAAGTTGAATATTATAATAAAACAGATATAAATGCCGATAGTTTTGTAGAAATTATTAAAAAATTAATGAATAAAACTGGTAATACTGAAAAATAATTTGTAGTTTCAAAAGTAGAAACCTTTATTATTAAAGTAGCCATTATGAGCAAAGCTTTTCTCATAATAATTGGTTTGGGACTTCTCATCATGGGAATCCTAGCACTATTTCCATCTTTGGAAATGGCCACAGAACCACTATGGCATGCTTGGGTGAAGATAATTGTTGGCGCCATTGCCTTCATTATCGCTTTGGCCGACAAAAAAGATAAGCCAGAAGCACCACAGACACCTGCTGAATAAAAAAACAAAAAGGCCTTGGCTGAACTGGCGAGGTCTTTTTGCTAGAGTGAAATTTTGTTATAATAAAGAAAGCATTAACAAATAACAATGAAAAAAAGCGTTTTCTATATTACTCTAATAATTGTCATTATAATTTTGGTAGTAGTATTTTGGTATTTTTTAGTGGATAAAGAAAAAGAAGGAGAAGAACTATTCATGGATGAAACTACAGAACTAAATATAGATGAAGGTTATTCCATTCCCGAAGACGAAAATGATTTGGGTGATATAATTGAGGAAGATTCAGAATTAAATTCTTCAGCAACAGAAGAAACAACTAATGCGAAAATAGAAGAAAGTTCTGACAATGTTTTTAGTGATGCCAAAGAATTATTTACCGCCACTTTGCCAGAGGGATTTACCGTAACTGAAAAGCAAACCTCATCTGGAATCCAGCTTTCCAGTACCGATTTAAAAACTACTGATTATTCTGACCATTCCGTTGAAACTGAAGGGCCATATAGTGAAACCTACATAGACAAAGGCGCTTTTATAAATATTCATATTACAACTGATGTTACCGATCCTACAATGTATTCAATTGTGGAATCAGAAAAAGATTTTACCGTGGATGGGATTAACGGTAAATTAAAAACTTATACCGAACCTTCAACCAAAGAAGGAAAATTTATGGGAATATTTATTACCAAGGGAAGTAGTGGCATTTCAATTCGTATGAATTATAATCCGGATGAATATCCAAACGGTCCAACTATTTTTGAAGAATTTTTAAATTCTATTTCTTTTAGTTAAATAATAAACACACTTATATTAAGTAAAATATTTAGGTGTTTTTTATTTTGATAAACACTTAAAAATATTGAATTATGTGGTACCTTATAATATTTTCAAATTATAAACGTTCTTTTTTGGAGGAATAATATTGAAAAAATGTATTGTCGCTTTCTGTTTTATTATTTTGGTTGCGCTTGTTGATGCAACTTTGGTTGCAATGTAGAAAGAGTTTGAAAAGGTCGAAAAAATGTGGGATTAAATGCCCACAGCGGAAATCAACTAAACCGGTTACACGTGGCCATCTGAAGAATAAACCCCTAACATTTCAATTGAAATGGCAGGGGTTTTTAATTATAAAAACAAACCCAGCCCCATTTTTGGAGAAGTCACTTTTATTTTGGGTGAGTTCTGCAAAAATGGAGCTGGGTTTTTTCGAACGTTAACTTTCTAAAGTTGTTTTATCGTTCGTCTCTCTGCTTGCGATAACAATCGCGGCAGTATAGAGGACGTTCACCATCCGGTTCGAATGGTAGTTCGGTGATTTCAGCTTCACAGCCGGAACATTTCCAGTTACCCTGGAACATTTTTCGATCACCGAATGAATTGTCTTGATCCATTATATTGACCTATATATTAACTGTTCATATTAAAACCAACTTTAGAAAATTGACGTTTTTATGAACTAATTAACGATTAATTATAATGTGTCAATAATAGTACTTTTTTTATAATTTGTCAATAGTTTGCCTATTATTAATCCAATATGGTAGTATTTAGTCACAAATAAGAATGTTCCTTACACGGAGGTAAAAATGAGTAGCAAAAAAGCTGGTAAGTGGTCAGATGAAAAAATTGAAACTATTCTAGAGCAACTTAATGAAGCTATTGCCAGATCTGGCAGAAGAATCACCATGATATTAATAGCTCACGATGCCAAAGATCCTATTTTAGTCTCTGTTGAAGGAGTTCTGAAGGAGGGAGATGGGAGCGGAAGTTATAATCCCTTGACTTTGTTTCTAGATGCTCAACATGATTATGATGCAAAAATAGGTCATGCAGAACTAGGATTAAAACCATTTTGGAAATCAAAATAATAACGCTAAAAGATTAACTGAAGCGCGAGAAATTCAAAAAAGGATTCATAAATTTCATGCCGATGATGCCAAGCAAGGTCCCGGCTATTGCAAATCGTCAAGTGAGGTGAAATCATGAAACAACCAATACCCATGACTATAGATTCTCTATTCATTGGAGATCTAACTTCTGGTGAGCTGGTATTCAATGTGGTCAGTGAGAGTTTTGGTCGTTTGTTGCCTAGAAAGAATGAGTCCCGGCTGATCGAATTTCGGAACAACAGCGTCAAGGTAAGGATTCTTGATAACTGTGGCGAGCTTACTAAAAAACGCACCTACTGGAAAGTCTTCAATCTGGTCACAGGTGACCAGGCTAAAAAAGAACTTCTCAAAAGGGCGATTAACGAAACATCAAAAGTAGTAAGGAGAGAAACAAACAACCTTGAGATGTCTCATAGAACCGGAAGAAAATTCGGAGTGTATAGATAAACGCACATTTCCAATAGAACAAAGTTCTGTTACACAACAGGACTTTTTTCTTTTCTTCAAATTTGCTATAATAAAACAAAATAATTAACAAACAAAAATGCCCAAAAAGAAAAAAACAACGGGTAATGATTTCAAGGCGATGTTTGCTGAATTTGGTTCAGCCATTGCAGAAATTTTCGATGACCCAAAATTGAAAGAAAAAGCCAAAGCTTTAGGAAAGGCTACCGAAGCTTCCGCCAAAGCTTTTGCCAAACGTTTTCAAGATGAAGACGTACAAAATAAATTTAATAAAGCCGGTAAAAGTGCCAAAAAAGTTGGTCGCAAGGTTGCAGAAGAAGGTAAAAAATTCGGGCGTCAAATGGAAACTGTTGGCAAAAAAGTTGGCAAAGATATAGAAAAGCAATATAAGGCATTTAAAGCCAAACAAAGAAATAAGAAAAAGAAGCCCGCAAAGCGCAGGGCTGTAAAAAAACGAAAACCAGCTAAGAAAAAAACAGCTCGAAAAACTGCAAAACGTAAGACTACGAAACAAAATAAATAAAATATGAGTTCCGTAATTGAATTAAAAAATCTCACCAAAGACTATGGTAAAAAGAGGGCAATTTCTGATGTTAATCTTAAAGTTGAAAAGGGTGAGATTTTTGGTTTCCTGGGACCAAATGGTGCCGGCAAAACCACAACTATAAAAACACTTCTCAATTTCTATAAACCAACTAAGGGAGAAGCGTTTATTTTTGGTAAAAATTCCCGAGATCATTACGAAGAAATTTATCAGGATGTTAGTTATATGCCAGGTGATGTTCAGTTGTATGATAGAATGACGGCCAACAAAATGATAAAATTTGCTAGTAGTTTATTTCGTGACGTAGATAAAGAATATACCAAAAATTTAGCCAAGCGTCTTGATTGTGAGATGAAAGTTCCATATAAAAAACTTTCTAAAGGTAATAAACAAAAAATTGGAATTTTAATGGCACTATTTCATAAGCCCAAACTACTTGTTTTAGATGAACCAACTTCTGGCTTAGACCCACTTTCTCAGCAAGAGTTATATAAGATTTTACGTGAGCTAAAAAATGAGGGAACTACTATTTTCTTTTCTTCTCACAATTTAGCAGAAGTGGAAAAAATTTGCGATCGCATTGGAATTATTAAAGAGGGGAAATTAGTAACCGTAGAAACAGTTGAGGAAATTCGAAAACACCGGAAAAAAAGAGTAGAAATTATTTTTGGCCAAGAATTTAAAAAAGATGATTTTGCTAGTATTCCCGGAGTTGAAGTTTTGGGAGCCAATGGTGAACATTTGAATCTCTATGCTAAAAGTGCCAGTATGGACGAATTATTAAACAAGCTCAGTCAATATAAAATAATTGATATCACAGCTTATTTTCCAGACTTAGAAGAAATTTTCCTTAAATATTATGAAACGGAAAAATGAGTTGGACTATAATTAAGAAATTCTTTTTTGATTTCAAGCGCAGTTTGTTTTGGTACGGCCTGACTTTTGTTTTATATTCTCTAATGATGGTTAGTTTTTTTCCCTCATTGCGTGATCAATCAGCCAAGTTTAATGAATTAATTAGTGTATATCCGGAAGCCATAACTAAAGGTTTTGGAATTGATGTATCTACATTTGGAACTCTAGAAGGATTTTTAGCGGTAGAATATTTTTCGATTGTTTGGCTAATTATTATGGGAGTAATTTCTTTTTCACTCGGTGCTTCCATTATGGCAGGGGAAATTGACAAAGGAACTTCGGAATTTACTTTTTCTTTGCCAATTAAAAGATGGAAGGTTGTAATAAGCAAATTTGTTTCTAGTGTTATATTTCAAGTGGTAATCAATTTTGTGATTCTTTTTAGTACGGCTCTAGGATTTTACGCTGTTGATGAAACTCCAAAATGGGAAGGGTTCGGTGCTCTGTTTTTAGCAATGATTTTTACTTCTTTTTTTATGCTAGCTCTAGCCACATTTTTATCGGTCATGTTAAATTCTAAAAGTAGAGTTTATGCCTTGGCAGGAGGCTTTCTCACAGCATCATATTTTCTAGATATTATTTCCAAACTAATAGAAAAGGCTGCTGATTTGAAATGGTTTACTTTTATTCATTATTATGGTGATGCACAAATGATTCTTTCCACCGGTAATTTAGAGTGGATAAATTTATTTGTGTTGGGAGGAATAGGTTTAGTTCTTGTTTTAGGAAGCCTGCTCTTGTCAGAAAAAAGAGATTTGCGTTAAAAAGATATTAAAAACTCTTTATTGCTTAATGCTGGAGTTTTTTTATTTGTCTAAACAAGCCATAAAAATGGCCTATCATTGACAATATAATTATATTATGATATTCTATTATGTCATTTTTGGCACTCGTTCTATATCATAAAGATAAGTTGGTCATCGAAAACTCGAAATCGTTCGAGAAATATTGGAGGATAAAGCCATGTTAAAATCCATCGTCGTCGCCATTATTCGTTGGATACTAGATCGTCTGTATCCGGGATTCAAGGAGGCCATATACCGCCGGCGCGTGCTCTGCGTCGACATCCCGTTGATTACTCTCTATTGGTGCTTCATGCTCCAGTTGTTCAGCGGTTGGTGGTTCGCTCTTCCTGATATTTTCAAAGTGCCATGGGAGATGATCTGCTTCTGCCTGTTTCTCGTTGGCTCGTACGTCGAATCTAAAGAGAAGGTGCACCGGCCAAAAGGAGATATTAGACCTCGGGTCATCGGTCCTATCTACGTATGGGGCTGGGTTTTAACGACTATCATCTGCTATGTTTTACAGGTGGTGCGTCCAGAGATGGTTCAGGTGCCGGAATCCTTAGCCATTACCGCTGGGCTGATTCTCCTAGCTTCGTTCCGCGGCATCAGTCTGAAACAGCGTTTCCTGCACGAGTTGGAATCGCAAAACAAACTGGCAGTTGAAATTACTTAAACAAGCCAACGTGCGGCGATAACTTCATCCGAAGTCTGTCGCCGTTTTTTATATTTAAAAACATATAAATTAGTGTACCCTTTACGTAAAGGGTACACTAGAAAAAGACGAAAAAAGAGGCAACAGTGATTCTTAGATTATCTATTAAGATAAAATGAATATGATAGCCTCTTTAAGCTAGAAGTTGGTGGGAATGTGATCAAGTGCGGAAAGCACGAGATCGATCACGCGGGTGATCAATTCGACCAATCGAACACCAACCTCTGGGAGGAAAAACTTGAATACGATGATGGTCACCGCAAGTAGCAAGCCTCCTCGTAATGCGTATAACATAGTTATACATTAATGATTAGAGAAGGGTTGCGTGTACCGACATGAGTCAGTACCATCAAATGTTTTTCCTCGCAATTATTACCCTCCTGTAGCTAACAACTCAGGACAACTTATCAGCTAAAGAAGGGTAATATCTTTCTTTTCAAAGAACATTATAGTATACTTAAAATAACATAAAAGTCAAGATTTTAAAAGTAATTTAAAAATATGGAAACAGATGATTTAAAACCAAGAAAACCCATAGATGTTAACAAGGGTTTTAAAAAAATAATTCTCGTTTTGGGATTGATTGTTATTTTAAATCTATTTATTGGTTATGGCGTATCCACATTTTATGATAGTCCTAATTTTGAAGATTATTGTCCACGAGAATTATCAGCTAAGAATTTAACTAACGAAGAGTCATGTGAAGAAGAGGGTGGTCTGTGGTCAAATTTTGATTCAGCGCGCGAAAAAGAAGATATTGGCGCTGATGGATATTGTGATGAAACTTATACCTGTTCAGTTGATTATGATACAGAGCGTGATTTGTATAATCGCAATGCTTTTGTAATTCATGTCATTGCCGGAATGATTGCAATTCTAATCGGCTTCTTCATGATAAAAACTGGACCGGTTTCCATTGGTTTCTCTTTTGGTGGATTGCTTTCGCTTGTAATTGGAACCATGCGCTATTGGTCAGCTATGGATGATTATTTACGCTTTACAATTTTAGGACTAACCTTAGCTTTGTTAATTTGGATTGGAATTAAAAAATTTAAGGAATAACAATGACAAAAGAAAAACACAAAAGTGCAGCGTCGGCAGTTTTTATTGCTGTTGTAATTACAGTGCTAGTTTGTGGAGCAGCTTTTTATGCTTGGAGCAAACTTTCTATTTCTGACATCGAAAGCGAAGTTGTGGATAGATATAACACCATCAATAGTCAGGTTACAACTTTGCAAAAACGAGTAGATTCAATTGCAGAAGAAAAAGAAAATATAGTCGAAAAAGAGATTGTGACTGAGATGGAAACGACAGAATATGATTATACAAATTGGGAAACTTATACTAACGATGAATTTGGATATTCGTTTAAGTATCCATCTGAATATAATTTAAATACCAACAACTTACCAACTTCTGTTTTAGTCACTGGACCTGAAATTGAAAATGAAGGACAAAAGGATTATTGGCCAAATGTATCTGTTACGCACACTGATTCAGATTTATATCATCCGCCAGAAGGAGTAGAAATTGCTGCTTGGGTTAGTGGTCAACCGCATGATACCCAAAAAGACAACACCACCATCGCTGGATTAACGGCAGCTCATTTTATCGATGAACGCTCACCGCAAGCTTATGGTGCTGACTATTACTATTTTGCTAAAGATGGTCAGTTGTTTATGATGAGTTTTCTACATGCTGCCGATTACACTGATTGGATTTTCTACAATCAGTTTCTTCAAGGATTTTCATTTGCACAATAAAAAGTTAAAATTATTTAAGTAATAATTAAAATAAAATCATGAAAAATCAACAAGGAAATACAACAGTAGCTGTCATTTCAGCACTAGTTGTTCTAATGCTTGCAGCTGGAGGGTTGTATTGGAATTATATGATGATTACAGATGTATCAAGTGATCTTGATACCTCAGTCAATGAACTTGACGCTAAAATTACTGAATTAAACAACAAACAAAGTACACTTTCAGATTCAGTTGATGTGTTAGCCACTGCAGCTGAAGAAGAGGAAGCTATGGAAGAAGATGATGATGATACCGATACAATTTCTGGGATTATCTATTCAAATTTAGATTATAATTTTACAATGACGTTCCCAGAAGATTGGGAAGATTATCAAACAAGTACTTCAAGAACCGATCCAGAGATAATTAGCTTTGGATTTGAAAAGGGTGGTAGCAATCACATTTTCAGAATACTTGTTTATACAAGTGATCAATGGGATATAGAAGAAGAGATTGCTAAACCAAATACTATGGCAACAAAAATAACAGAGGATAGTAGTTATGTATATGCGTATGATGTTTGGGATGCAGATTGTGAAATATATTATGGAGATTACTGTGATAGAACAGAAGAGGTTGATACAATAATTAATACATTTGAACTTGAGTAGTTTAATCATAAAAACCGCTCTTGTTTGAGGGCGGTTTTTTTTGTTTTTCGCACAGAAGAAAAGTTATCCACAGATTACTTATTGACACTGATTACTAATAGATATATAATCTAAATAGTAATTATTATCATTAATATTTATAAATGCAAAAGCTTAATGCAATGGACTGGATCGCTATGATTCTTGTTGTCGTCGGTGGTCTCAATTGGGGCCTCTGGGGCGCATTTGAGTTTGATTTAGTAGCAACACTTTTTGGCAACTTATCAGCTTTATCCAAAATTGTCTATATTCTGGTGGCGCTCTCAGCCGTATATTTGCTGTTTTCAGCTTCTCGCTATACGCGCAAACAATCTGCCTAATAATTAATTTGTTTTTACCAGTCCCGCCCCAGTTTAAAAAATGAAACTGGAGCGGGGCGGTTTTTTAGTAAAAAATGCTAAAATCTGCTAAAATATACTTACTACTAATAGGAGGCAGATGAACAAAAATCTCATAAAATATATACAGAAACAAAAAGATAAAGGTGTTGACGAAGAGACAATTCGCAACAGTCTTTTAGCTAATAATTGGCGAGAGAAAGCTATTAACAAAGCCTTGGCTCAAAGTGAAGTCAAGAAAGAAGAAAATCCCAAAAAGGAAAGTAATATTCCTGATAAAAGAACAACAACAGAAAGTTCAACTAATGAAGTTGAAAATGTTGAAAAGAAACAAAAGCCAAGCTCAAAAAACAACAAATTATTTCTTATAGTTACGATTATTGCTTTGGCGATTGTTTTGCTTGGCGGTTCAACCTACGCCTATTTTTATTTCCAAACAAATCCCAATAAAATTATTGCGGAAATGATTACCAATATTTCTGACATAAAATCTTTAACATATGACAATACAGTAACTTTGAAAATAAGTGATGAATTCTTACAAAAATCTGATCTCGATTTTAATTTATCTAAAAATACCGAAGTTTCATTATCAGTCGCTGGGAAAACTAATTTAATTGACCCCGAAGCACCAGCTGCCGATTTTAATATTGGGCTGGCTGGCCTTGAGGAATTAAATACTTCTGGTTTTGGATTAAGCCTAAAAATAGTCGACAAAGAATTGTATTTTAAAATTTCTGGAATCGAGGAATTACTTAAACAATTTAATTATGATTCACTTCTAGATTATGTAGATGAATGGATTACAGTAAAAGGTGAAGCAGTTGAGGACTTGGGAATCAATTATGACAAACAAATTGAAGAAAGAGTTTGGGAATATGCAGATCGGACAAAAATAAAAGATATTATTGGTCAAGAAGATTTGTTCACTATTCAAAAATCATATTCCGGTGAGCAAATAAAGAATGAAGACGTTTATCATTTCGATTTTGCAATCAATGAAGAAGCTATTATAAATATTTATAGTTCATATCTGCAATCAGTAACAGGAGAATTACCAGACGACGAGCGAATAAATGATATGAAAGAACAGCTGGATCAGATTGAATTCAAAAATGGTGAAATTTGGATTGCTAAAAGTGATAAATTGCCCAGAAAGATTAATTTAGACATTGAGATTTCTGAAGACAATGAATATGCTGCCACAGTTTCTTATCAAGCGAAATATTCTGATTTTAATAAGGACACAGAAATTGAAAAGCCAAGCAATCCTGTGGGCATTGATGAAATTATGGCTGCTTTTCAAAACACAATGCTATATGAAAATAATTACGATTACATTCCACAATATTGTGAAGACGATGTTATTTATCCGGATTCTGACAATGACGGATTAAATGATTGTGAAGAATTTTATGTTTATATGTCAGATGAAGATAACCCTGATTCTGACGGAGATGGTTATACAGACGGGGAAGAAGTAACAAATGGTTATAATCCCATAGGTGAAGGGCTAATCTTCACGGATCCAGGATTGGGCAAAGCAGCTAGATGATAAATATAAAAATAAAAAGCTTTCTAGCAATAATAGTTATGCTAATTGTTATTGCTATTAATACTTGGCTGGTTACTCACGGAATAACTAATTTCTTTTATGAAGAACTCCGTGATTTTTTAATCTCTTTTGGAGCCTTTCTTTTAATTATGGTAATTATTTGGGAGGTTTTCAAAAAAGATACAGATTTTTGGATAAATCTAGTTGTTGCTAGTTTGCTAACGATGATTTTTGTAATTCACATTATGCGTCTAATTTTTGGAGGCTTACCATGTTGAAAAAAATTCTTTTCTTTTTTGCTATCGCCATTTCTTCTTACGCCGCTTTGTATGATTATTTGTATTTTTATCAAGATAAACAATTAGCTTTTAAAATTCACAATTGGGGTAGTTTGCTTATGGGATTAATATTGGTTTTTTCAGCCATGATTTTAATTAAAAGAAGAGAAGATGGAATTGTGATAGAAGTTTTTGTTTTGCTCATTGGTTTGTCTATGATTGTAATTCACACCATGAAACTTTTCGTTGGCGTTTGTATTTAATAAATGTTACAATATATTAAATTTGTATGCATATCATTAATAATATTTTATGTCAGAAGACACAAAAAAAATGGAAACTGAGATACTAAGTGCTCAAGTTCGTACAAAAAAAAGATTAAAACTAATGCTCTGGACAGTTGGAGTTATTGGTTTTGCTTCAGTTGCCGCTATGATTGCTGTAAATACACTGCCGCAGATTGATCCTCATAATGTTTCTGAAGATAGCATCACGGTTAGTAATGTGAGCGGAAAGAAAACTATCGATGGTAATGAAGAATACTACGACATTATTCGCTCTGATGGCAATCACACCATGTTTATACCAGATTCTAAAGATGCCACAGTTTTGGATAATATGGTTGAAGATGTTAGAAAAGAATTAGACAGTTTCGGTGAATATTACGATCTTATTCCTGCTGAAGGACATGTTATATTTATTCCTGAATCTGCTGACGCAGAGTTAGCAGTAAGTGCTATAAAAGATAATATTACCACAACTGGCACCGGAGGATGTGATCAAATAATTCCAGCTGATGGACATACAATGGCATTTGTTACAGTAGACACAAGTGGTGGCGGTTCAACAGATGGCACCGGAGGATGTGATCAAGTAATTCCAGCTGGTGGACATACGTTGGTATTTGTTACAGTAGACACAAGTGGCGGTTCAACAGATTCTAATAGCGATGGATTAGTAAGGGAAATATTTGATTCTATCCAAACTAATGGTGGTGCAGATGGAACTTTGAATAAAAAAAGCAGTAATAGATTTGCAGATATTGAGTATTTAGATGAAAATTACACCAAAGTGAACTATTCATTGAATACGAACAAATTCTCTACCAGCGGATCAGCCGAAATAGTATCATCATACAATGCTATTAAACTTTCTGGTGGAAACCAAGGAATGGCTGTGTCAGAAGTCTTTGATACAAATGAAACAAGTGACAACACAAATGGTTTGTACAAAATTGCTTTCAATACGAAAAAGGTGCTGCCGTTTATTAATGAAGTTGAATTCATGATTCGCTATTCTGATGAGGAGTTTGATCAAACTGATACTGACTTGGAGTGGGAATCAACTAATGTTGCTGCAGCTAACGCGCTCACAATCATTGAAGTACCATTAACTGTTACGAAAAGTCGTTATGTGCAAATAGGATTTGATCTACAGAAACGTTATCTAACTCCATATGTTACGAAACCAATAATGCAGTATTTAGAAAGAACTTGTGAAGAAAATAATGATTGTAAAAAAGATTAGGAATTCAAATTAGGAACTGGAAATAGAACCCCGTATTAATTGCGGGGTTCTTTAATTAGTAAAAAAATGCTATAATATAAGCCATAGAAACAAAAATTAAGAAAAAATTATGGACGAAAATAACAAAATTCCGGTTACCAATCAGACTCCGCGACCGGGCAATCCTCTACAAAATAGCCCTTCAATACAAGCAAATCCTGCAAATCGAGTATCAACCAACACATCTCCCAGCACGTCAACTTCTACACCCAGCAGAATAACACCACCGACGCAAAGTTCCATGCCCGTCAAGACAAAAAGTGCTTGGCCAGCTGTTCTAATATCAGTAATTCTGGTGGCTATTCTTGGAGCGGGTGCTTTTTGGTGGTGGACCAATGTAAATAAACAAGAAATTGTAAACGATGTTGATTCGAAATATGCCACGCTTTCTACTAAAGTAGATACTTTGGAAACAGAAGTTAACGACTTATCAGAAAAAGTTACAGGCAAAACAACTACTGCCACAGACAAAGAAACAAGCACCAAAGATACCAGTAAAGATAAAAGCACAACCGATACAACCAAGGATTCAAGTAGCGATTCTACAACCAAAGACTCAAATAACACAAATTCAGATTCTGAAACAAGCACTGAAGATAAAACAACAACAACTACTACCACCACCACTGATACAACAAAAGAATCAGAAACAAATACTGATACCAACGATGATACTACAAACGATGTTACTGCTTGGTATGATTATATAAGTAGCGAATACGGATTTTCTTTTTCCTATCCATCTGAATACAAAGAGTTAGCAGCAACTACAAATTGGGTTTATCAAACTGACTTAACTGTCTGGACTGATGAACTTGGTACAGAAACTAGAATTTATGATGATTCCATAACTTCATTACTTTCACTTTCAGCCGAAACCACCACCGCTAAATATTATCCAACCTTAAAAGTTAATGTTTTTGACTTAAGTACTTACGCTTTTTCCATTTCACCAAATTATGAATTTATTTATGATAGTGAGAATAAGGAATGGTTGAAAAATGATGGTACCAATTTAGTAGCCACAATTCCGACAACAACTTCAATAGCAGGTAGTACAGGTTACAATTTAAGATTTGATGATATGGGCAATTTCTACTCGATAGTTGCCATTCCAATTCTTGACAAGAATATAATGGTGGAAATTGGATTTTCGGGATCAACAGAAACCTCAAATAGAGCACCGGGAGCAAATATTTTAGCCACTTTCAAATTATCTAATTAAAAACTATGAACAGAATTGTAATAGGTGTTGTTGTATTTTTAGTAGTTGGACTTTTTGTTGGCAGTATTGTATTAGCTTTCGTTTATTTTAATACTGATATTGGTTTCACCCGTGATTCAGTTGATATTATTACCAAAGATAGAGAAGTTGAAGGTTTTACAGTAATTTCTCTTGAAGGTATTGGTAATTTAAGGATTGTACAAAGCGAAGAAGAAGGAATTAGTATTGTAGCGGACGAAAAACTCATGGATGATATTATAACTGAAGTAAAAGGAGAAACTTTAGAAATTAAATATAGAACTAATTGGCTTAATTGGGTGCGAATATTTTGGAATAGAAATAATATTGCTTATACCGTTAAAGCCAAAGACATAAAAGCAGTTGAACTGTCGGGCTCTTCAAAATTATCAAGTAATAATTTAACTGGTGATGAGCTTGATATTAGAATCAGTGGTTCTGGCGAAGTTGATTTGGATGTGAATTATAATAAAATGTCATGTGAGGTTTCTGGTTCTGGACATTTTAATGTTCAGGGCAAAGCAGATGAACAAAACATACAAATTAGTGGGTCTGGAAAATATTTTGGTCAATACTTAATTAGTAAAAATGCTGATGTTAAAATATCTGGATCAGGTGAAGTTGAATTACAAGTTTCTGATCAGTTGGATGTGGAAATATCTGGATCAGGAAAGGTTTCTTATTTAGGAGACCCCAAAATTAAGCAAACAATTTCTGGTTCAGGAGATATAAACAAAATTTCTGAATGATAATTGTGAAATAATTTAAATTAATTAGTTTAATATATGCCCAATAAAAAAGTTTTATTGGTTGAAGATGAACCATCAACATTAAATGCCTTGCAGGACAGGTTTATTAAAAGTAACTATGAAGTTCTGCTTGCTAGTAATGGACAAGAAGGATATGACAAAGCCATTGCTGAAAAGCCGGATATAATTATAATGGATATTTTAATGCCGGTAGTGGATGGTTGCGCCATGTTAAAAAAACTGCGCAGTGATGAATGGGGAATAACTGCTAAAGTAATTGTATTAACCAATTTGAGTTTTAATGAATTACTAGCCTTAGCTTATAGAGTTGATGGTTTGACATCAAAATCTGATGTTGCGACTAGCAAAGAATCGGTGGCCGGTGCGCTTATTAACAAGGAATACATTCACATGATGAAAACCCAAACAAAATTGGACGATATTATAAAAGAAGCGAAAAAGATTATAAAACAATAAGAAACAAATCAAATCCCAAAAGTTTAGATTTGATTTTAGTTTGTTTAAACGTTGGAAAATAGGCTGGCGATTTTTTAAAGAACCACTGGTAATTATATTGGTAGTCGTCAGCTTTCAAGATACCCGTTTAAAATTGGCTTAAATAAGGTAAAATATTGCCTTATTTATTCATTTTGTTATAATTAAATTATGAAATATATTAAGAATTTCTCCCAAATAAACAAAGATAATGTTGACCAAGTTGGTGGTAAAGGCGCTTCACTTGGTGAAATGACAAGCGCAGGATTTCCTGTACCTCCTGGTTTTGTAATTGTGGCTGAGGCTTATGATGTTTTTGACAATTCGTTTTCTTTGGATTTAAATTCTGCAATACACAAAATAAATTTTGCAGATACTAATTCTATTGAAAAGGCCTCAAATTATATTAGAGATGTAATGAATGATAGCAAGATACCTGAAAAAATTTCTAAAGAAATTTTAGAAGCACATTCAGAACTAAATGCTAAATTAGTAGCGGTTCGCTCTTCGGCTACTGCTGAGGACTCATCCATTGCTTCTTGGGCTGGAGAACTGGAAACATATTTAAATACTACCAAAGAAAATTTAAACGAGAATATAAAAAAATGTTGGTCTTCGCTTTTTACACCGCGCGCCATATTTTATCGCTATGAAAAACAATTAACTGATCAAAAAGTTTCAGTGGCCGTGGTGGTGCAAAAAATGATTGAGTCGGAAGTTTCGGGAATTTGTTTTACCGTTCATCCAGTTACCAAGGATAGAAATCAAATGATTATTGAAGCAGGTTGGGGACTAGGTGAAGCAGTTGTTTCTGGCAGTATAACACCCGATAGTTATGTTTTAGATAAATCAGATTTTGCTTTGCTAGATATAAACGTCGCTGAACAAGAAAAAATGTTGAAACTAAAAGGCGCATCCGGAAATGAATGGAAAGAAGTTGCCGAGACAAAAAAAGATCAGCAAAAACTTAATGGTGAGAAAATAATTGAACTGGCTAAGCTTTGTAAAAAAATAGAAGAGCACTACGGTTCACCCCAAGACATCGAATGGGCCTATGCTGACGATAAATTTTATATAACCCAATCAAGACCCATAACTACTTTGTAACTACAATTAGATGAAAAAATGGCAAAAACTAGCAAATGAATATATTGTTTCTCTTTTTCCGGTATTTATGTTGGTTGATACTATGGGTGGAAGTAAATTTGCATCTCTAACAGGTGGACGTTGTGATATAGCTTTTACAATAAAAAACAAGGAAATTGTATTCTATTTTGATTCTAATAAATGGCAGCAAACTAATAAATTACTAGTGAAGAAAATAAAATCCAATCCGGAAGTTTTGCTTAAGATTTTTAAACAAATTGAAAATAATGGAAAAGACATTATAAAATATTGCCAAGAAATTACCGCTACCAATTTAGCTAAAAAATCCAGCAAAGTCCTCAATTCATATTTGAAAACATTTATTGAAAAAAACATTGAACTTTATTCTTATGGTTTGTGTCTTCCGGTATTGGACTATCAAGAAACCACCTTTTTTACGGATGAACTTACTAAAATATTAAAAAAATATAATCAAGAAAAATATTTTATTTTGCTAACAACACCTGACCAAGAAACTTACAGTAAAAGACAGGAGATTGATTTGTTGAAACTATTGGTCGAGATAAAAAAAACCAAACCACTTTATAAAAATATTTGTCAGCAATCAGTTGATCAGTTGCTTGAGGAAATACCGAATCACCCAAAAGTTTATAAACTATTAAATCAACACACAAAAAAATATTGTTGGGTGTATTATGTTTACGAAGGACCGTCAACAAACAGAGAATATTATTTGAAAATATTGCAGGAATATTGTCGGCAAAATATTGATCCGCAAAAGAAATTAAATGAATTAAAAAAACAAAAAATCGACTTAATAAAAAAACAGAACAAAATCATTAACTCTTTGTCCTTGGATGACTATGAAAAATTCATTATCCGCAATGCCAAACAAGCCGTGTTTTACAAAGCCATAAGAAGAGAATATCAAAGTTGGTCATATTATCTCATTGTGGATTTATTACAAGAAATAGCCAAAAGGCTGCGTTTAAGTTTGCAGCAAGTAAGGATGATGTTCCCTGCAGAAATAGCTAAAGGCTTACAAAGCAAATCATTGAATTTAAAAAAAATTAATTCTAGAATTAAACTAGTTGTTTATGGCCAAATCGACAATAAAAAATTCTGTTACGACGGTTCATCGGCAACGGCATTTGTGCGAGACAATTTCCCATTGTCTAAAAAATATTCCCTTAAAAAAGAGCTGACAGGAACGACCGCATACCGAGGAAAAGTTACGGGTGTGGCAAAAATAATCAACCGACCAGAGGAA
Organism: bacterium; assembly: GCA_043815505.1. GTDB lineage: Bacteria > Patescibacteriota > JABMPQ01 > JABMPQ01 > JBDRIV01 > JBDRIV01. The sequence continues at coordinate 177,425 of JBDRIV010000004.1, read as the reverse complement.
ATAAAAAAAATGATATCGGGTAACATTTTGATTTCTGCTGCTACCAACCCCAATTTAATGTCGGCCATCAGGATTGCCAAAGCCATTATTACTGATGAGGGAGGGTTAACATGTCACGCAGCTATTGTGTCGCGGGAGTTACAAATTCCTTGCGTCGTCGGAACCAAAATCGCGACCGAAGTTCTAAAAGATGGCGACGAAGTCGAAGTTGATGCCACAAATGGTAAAGTAAAAATAATTTAACATGAAAGAAAAAGTCTGGGTAGAAAATTTTAAGATAGACAAATCGGGGTATCATTTAATAACCCCGACTTTTAAAAACTTTAAAAATTGTCAAGAAATATTACTTGGCAAAGGTAATGTGATTCTGAAGGAAATGATAGCAGTTTGGGATGGAGTTGACTTAATAGCTTTTTATGAACCAGAAAAAGAACTTGAAAAACTGGAGAATGCGATTATTGAAACAATTTACATGAATCCTGCCAAAGCGGAAGACATAAATAAGGAAACTTACAAAATTAACGATAGATATTTTAATTATGCCAAAGAAATTCTCGATCTAAATTTAGAGGAACTTTCCAATGAAGAACTCGGAAGTATTTACAAAGAATTAATAAAAAATCAAAAAAAGGGTCATCAGCACTCATTATCAACGACCTGGTTCTCAGATGGCTACAAACAGAATTTTTCTAAAAAACTTATGAAAAGAACGGAAGAATTAATAGAAGGTTCCAATTCAGATTTAGATGTGGCCGATACTTTTAGCAAATTAACAACAGATGAGAGAAATGGATTTGTAATAAATGAAGAAATAGAATCTTTGAAATTCGCTCAACAAATTTCAGAAGACGAAACCGCGAAAAAATTATTTGCAGAATTAGAGGATTTTTCAAAAATACCTGATGGTTTAAATCCTGTAATTTTAGCAGGAATTGAGAAGCATCACCAGAAATGGCGCTGGTTACCGTTTAATTATATGGGCCCAGCCTACAACATTGATACCTATTTACAGATTTGGTCAGGTTTAATAAAGGAAAAAACAGACTTAGATAAAGCTATTGCCAAATTAGAAAATCGGCCCAGTGAAGTAAAGAAAAAAAGAGAAGAACTGGTTCAAAAACTCAGTATTAGTAAGGAAGATATGAGAATCTTTGATTTAGCAGCCGACATTTCTTATTTAAAAGGACATCGCAAGGAAATAATGTATCACGGTTTTTACGCGCTGGACAAAATATTAAGGGAAATGGGCAAAAGGATATATTTATCGTTAAACCAAATGCATTTATTAAGCTATTGGGAGGTGCAAGATATTTTTATTGATGGTCAAGATATTGATTTACAGGAACTAAGCAGAAGAGCTAAAAAAGCAGTTATGTATTACAACGGTGAAGATGTAAAAATTTTAACAGCCAAAGAAGCTGATGATTTCCTAAGTGACAAAAATATTAAAGAAGAAGAAATTGATGAGAATTTAAAAGAATTACAAGGGACATGTGCTTGTTCTGGTCAAGCCAAAGGCAAAGTAAAAATTGTAAACTCACCAGAAGAAATGAGCAAAATGGAAGCAGGTGATGTTATGGTTTCTCATACCACTTATCCAGCACTAGTTCCAGCTATGAAAAAGGCGGCGGCGATTATTACTGAAGACGGGGGAATAACTTGCCATGCCGCTATTGTATCGCGTGAAATGGGCACACCTTGCATAACAGGTATTAACATTGCTACAAAAGTTTTAAAAGACGGAGATAAAGTAGAAGTTGACGCCAACAAAGGAATTGTTAAAAAATTAAATTAAATCAATGCCAAATCGCGAAGATGCCTACAAATTGCTAAAAGAATATACGAATTCTGATTCGTTGATTAAACATGCTTTGGCGGTTGAGGCAGCGATGATTGCGTGTGCTAAAAAGTATAATGAAGATGAAGCCAAATACGCTGTTACAGGTTTGTTGCACGATTTTGATTATGAAAAATATCCCGATAATCATCCGCAGGAAGGAAAAAAGATTCTAGAAGAAAAAGGATATGATGCAGAAATAATTGAGGCAATTCAAGGACACAACGACGAAACAGGAATTTCTCGTGAATCGCAACTGGCGAAATGTTTGTATGCCGTGGACGAATTAGCTGGTTTTATTACCGCTTGCGCTTATGTACGACCAACAAATTTAGAGGGAATGAAACCAAAATCTGTAAAAAAGAATTTGAAGAAAAAAGGGTTTGCTGCTAAAGTTGACCGCAGTATAATCAAACAAGGAATAGAAGAGCTGGGAGCGGATGAAAATGAGCATATTATGATGATAATTGAAGCCATGCAAGAAATTTCCCAAGAACTCGGCTTCTAAGACATTCCAACATTCTCAAGAATGTTGGAATGTTAACAAATTCTTAAAAAAACCCATTCTCAAATTCTTAAGAACATGAGAATATGAAATAATTTATGTAAGCATTTTTGAGTTGACAAAAATCACTCAATAACATATACTTATTAGTTTTCTGCGTTCGATGAACTTTCACAAAAAAAATGGGAGGTTGCTATGAATAAGGGGAAAATTAAAATTCGGTATGATAGAATTTTGGTACTCGGATTGAATTTTGTTTTTGTAGCTTACATTTTTTTCACCTTCATATGGCCATATGTTAAAAAATGGTTATGGGAAATTTTTATAAATTAAAAAGGAGATTGTGATGTATGAAGCTGCCACAAAATAGAAACGAACATCGGATTGGATGGCAGTGATAGAACTTCCTTATTCGATCTTTGTGATTTGGCCGTTTTCAAAGTTATCCACTATTGTGACTGACCGTCGCTCATTGAAATCGATAATATTTTTAGAGGTTAATTATGGTTTCTAAATCAAGAGCATGGTATCTGCATTATTTCGATGGCTCCGAAATAGTAATTGCAAAAACTCCACAAGCGGACTCAAAAATTTCTGGGCCCGCTTTTTCATGCTCAAAATAATTTACAATCACCATTTTTGTTGTTAAAATTAACATAATAAAACTCTAAGCAAGTAATATGTATAGTATTTCTACAAAAACCGCCGGTGAATTTTCCCTACCAGTTTTTGGTTTAGGAACATGGAAAATGGGTGGAGAAAGAGAAAGGGATCCTAACAACGATGATACTAAAGACATTAAAGCTATTAAAAAAGCTATAGAACTGGGTGTAACTCATATTGATACCGCCGAAGTTTATGCGGCTGGTCACGCGGAAGAATTAGTTCACGAGGCGATAAAAGATGTACCGCGAGAGAAATTATTTATTACAACTAAAGTAAAAGGTGAAAATCTAAAACCCTTTGATCTGAAGAGATCAATGAAAGCTAGCTTAAAAAGACTCGGGCTAGATCATGTTGATTTATATTTAATTCATTGGTCAAGTTTGGATGTGCCTCTGAAAAAAACTATGCCGGCCATGGATTATTTGTTGGAACATGAATTAACAAAGAATATTGGGGTGAGTAATTTTGATGTTCCTTTAGTTGAAGAAGCAGCTTCTCTTACGAAATATAAAATTGTAAATAATCAAATACATTACAACTTGTCAGCACGCGATTACGAAACAAATGGCACCATAGAATATTGTCAAAAGAATAATATTTTGGTAACTGCCTACCGACCTTTAGATAAAGGAGTATTTGCAACGGGAAATAATGACATTTTAAGAAGGTTGGCTGATAAATATCAAAAACCGCCATCGCAAATAGCCATCAATTGGTTGTTAAGCAAACCAAATATTGTGACTCTTGTAAAAACTTCAAACATTGATCATCTTCAAGAAAATTTAGGAGCTTTGGAATGGAAATTGGATGATATCGATATTGATGATTTAAATAAACATTTTCCTCGCGGAGAAACATTACATTTACCATAATTAACAAAATACAATGACAATTCAAAAAATCACTGGACAAAGTTTATTGCACGCTCTTGGCGTTGCTCTATACATTTTTCTGATTGCACAAATTATGTTTTCGATGGAAAGTGTGATGGGTAAAATAGATGACAGTTGGGGATTTATGATTATGGTTATGATTTTCACAGTTTCGGCCGCCATTACTGGTTCTTTAGTTGTTTTCCGTCCAGTTTATTTATATATGGAAGGACAGAAAAAAGAAGGCGTGCAATTTTTGTTATACACAATTGGCTGGCTATTTTTGATCACATTAATTACACTAATAATTTTAGCGGTTTTAGCCTAAATAAGATAAGAAAAAGTATGACAAAAAATCCCGCAATGCGGGATTTTTTAAATAGTATGACAAAATCATGCAAATAAACCTTTTCAATATTAGCTAAAATAGTAAAATAATAGTAGAAATAAAAGATCTCTTTAAAACAAAAACAAAACGAAAAATAGAGGTAAAAAAGGTCTTGTTGATTTAAAACCGTTTTAAAGGAGGTTAATTATGGCATCTCCACGACTTATGAATTTGCGCGGCGACATCATTCAACCCCAACAAGAGGTAGACGTTCTATATGCTATTGATGGGATGAAGGGACTTGAGCTGATTACTTTTAGTGGCAAAGTAAACTCTATCAGCCAGTTGCTGGTCATTGTAGATGTAGATGTTGCCACCGATGGTCTCCTGCGTTCAAAAATTATAAGTGTTCCGCCCTGGTGCATCCTCATTAAAAAACCCAGCATAAAAAATCAGTGGGAATCGTTTTGAATAGCGAGTGCAGAAATTTGCCCTCGCTTTATTTTGTTCATATTTGCAATAATTTTATTTATTGATATTATTACCTCATATTAAATAGGCTTAATGCTTTCCACTACCAGAAAGAGAAGCCACAAGTTAATAACAACACTTACTAACATTTTAGTTTGAGTGTTTTTTTAGTTTAAATTTATGATCAATTTAAAGGATATAGATGCTAAGCGCGTAGCAGAAGAAGCAGAGCGACGTGGTGCTAGCATAAAAGTAATTGATCCTGAATACAGCATCTTTGAAATGAGTTTTAACGGTAAAAAAATCAGACTCTGGACTTCTATTACTGATGCTACTGGGGGTGCTACTGCCAAAATTTGTCGAGATAAACATTTAACTAGAGAGTACTTAGCAGAAAGAAATTTTAAAGTTCCTGATCAAATTTGTGTTTGCAGAAACAAAGATGGCTTATGGTTTATAAAAAAGTATAAGCAAATAGTTGTTAAACCAGTTGATGGCCAAAAGGGTGAGGGGATCAGTATAAAAGTTTCTAATAGAGAATATCCAAGCGCTTTCCGCTTAGCCATGAGATATTCAAACAAAGTTCTGCTTGAAGAATATGCTAGAGGCTCAGATTACAGAGCCTTGGTAATAGGACATAAATTTGTGGCTGCGGCAAAACGTATTCCAGCTAGAGTAAAAGGAGACGGCAGAAAGACAATCAAAGAGTTGATTCAAAAAAGAAATGAAGATTTTAGAAATAGAGATTGTCCATATAGAATTCCTTTGGATCGTTCAACAAAACATGCTGTAGAAAGAAAAGGACGCAAGCTCGATTCTGTTTTGCAAAAAGGTAGAATTGTTCGAGTACGTGATACAGCTAATCTTTCAACCGGTGGAAAAAAGGTTGATGTTACAAACGAGTTTCCGAAGACTTTAAGAAAAACTGCTGAGGAAATTTCGCGAGCTTTTGGTCTACCAACCATGGGAATTGACATGATTATTCCTAAAAATATGAAAAGTTATAATATTATTGAAGTAAATACGCGCCCAGCTCTTGTTCCACACAGTCCCGCACCGGCTGTAGAGCGCTTTGTAGATTGGTTGTTTGCTGAAGTGAAAAAGTAATTTTACAATCTTCCTTAAATGTTTTATAATAAAAGCATATTATTAACATATGACTATGGCCGATGATAAAAAGAAATCATCTAACGACGGTCATCAACACGCCAGCATCTGGATTTTAGTGCTGGTTTTATTTATGATTGTTATGGGTTTTGTAGTGGTAGTGAACATTGGCAACGCCTATATAAATTAAACTTTTTACCATGAAAATAGATTTTGAGCAAAGAAAATTAATTAGCGCTCAAACAAAGTTCATGGATGACAATGCCTTACAAAGAGGGATTCAGATTAAAGACATGATGGCAAAAGCTGGTCAAGGTATTGCCGATTTAATTACGAGCGCGTATGGAAGCGGTAAAAAAATCGCTTTTGTTTGCGGGAGCGGAAACAATGGAGGAGATGGCATGTTGGCAGCTTTAATTCTCGCTGTTAACAACGACGTGCATCTTTATTTACTTGATGACAATTCTGTTTTTATGTCCTTCATTACAGGCAACAACTGGAATTATGATTCCTCCAAACTATCTTTGACCGAAAATGCCACTGCCGATTCAATTAAAGGAGATTATGATTTAGTAATTGAAGGAATTGTTGGTTCAGGTTTAAAAGGTGATTTGTCAGAAGAAAAGAAAAACATTATTGACAAACTTAATAAAATGCCGACCACAAGAATCGCAATTGATATTCCTGCACCAGATTTTGATGCTGACGAAATTTATTGTTTGGGTTTTGCCAAAATTCCTGGGGCCAAGGTGATTGACATCGGAGTGCCAGATGATATTATAGCTAGTGCTAAAGAATTAAAAATCTAGAAAATCAAAATCTAATGAAAAATTCACTAAAAATATTTAGTGTAGCAACACTATTTTTTATAGCTCTCATTTTGGGTGGTTTTACATTTTTTAATCATTCAGTAGAAGCCGAGAGCAATGAAGTAACCATTTATTTTTTCTATGGCGACGGTTGTCCGCATTGTGCCGATGAAGAAGTCTTTTTAGCTGATTTAGAAAACCGCTATGACAATTTGAAAATTGATCGTTACGAGGTTTGGTATGATACTGACAACGCTGCTCTTATGCGAGAAGTGGCTGACAAATTAGGAAAAACTGTTAATGGTGTTCCTCTAACGGTAATTGGCTCGGAAGGTATAGTTGGCTATTTGAGTGATAAAGTTACTGGCGTTCAAATAGAGAATGCGTTTCAATATTGTACTGAAAATGAGTGTACAGATGTTTTAGCTGATAGCGAGGCTAAAAGTACCGCCACGTTAAGTAACACCGAAGAAATAAAAAAATCTGACGAATCTGCTATCCCAGAATCAATTAAAATTCCAGTTTTTGGTGAAATTAATACCTCGTCTTTATCTTTGCCAGTTTTTACAATTGTTATAGGATTAATTGATGGTTTCAATCCTTGCGCCATGTGGGTACTATTGTTCCTAATCAGTTTGCTACTAGGCATGAAGAATCGCACGCGTATGTGGATTTTAGGAATTACTTTTATTGTTGCTTCCGGTACTGTATATTTTATTTTTATGGCGGCTTGGCTAAATGTGTTAATTCTGCTCGGTTTCGTATTTTGGGTAAGGTTTGTTATTGGTTTAGTTTCTTTGGGCGGTGGAATATTTAATTTACGTGAATATAGAAAAAATAAAGACGGCACTTGTAAAGTGACGGCCAGCGATAAGCGTCAGAAAACTTTTGCTCGACTAAAAGAAGCTACCCAAGAAAAAAAGTTTTGGTTGGCCATTGGTGGCATAATTGTTTTAGCAGCCGCTGTAAATATGGTAGAGCTTGTTTGTTCAGCTGGTCTGCCGGTAGTATTTACAGGAGTATTGGCCTTGTCTAATCTCTCAACATTCCAATATTATTTATATTTATTAGGATATATTTTCTTCTTCATGCTTGATGATATTATTGTTTTTGGAATTGCTATGACATCACTAAAATCTGTAACCATGAACACCAAATATGCGCGCTTTTCAAATTTGATTGGTGGAATTATAATGTTAATAGTGGGACTGTTACTAATCTTTCGTCCCGAAATGTTAATGTTTGGATAATTAACAAAAAACTATGAAAGTATCAAACACCGAAACCATTGTTGGAGAAACTATAACCGAATCCTTAGGAATTGTACGTGGCAATACCATTCGAGCTCGCAATGTTGGTCGCGACATTATGGCTTTTGCTAAAAACATTGTTGGTGGCGAAGTTCACGAATATACCAAACTTATGGCCGAAGCGCGCGAACAAGCTTACGATCGTATGCTAGAAGATGCTAAAAGCAAAGGCGCCGACGGCATAGTAAATGTTAGATTTACAACTTCAACTATTACCCAGGGAGCTGCAGAATTATTGGCTTATGGTACCGCTGTAAAATTAGCTAAAAAATAATGATACTTGGATACATAATTTTAGGTATAGAAATTCTGATTGCTTTGGCAGTTGTAGGGGCGGTGTTTATGAAAATCTATGAAAGAAGAAGTGAGAGCAAAGAAGATAAAAAATATCGTGATATTAAAAAATGATCAGCCCCAGTTTTTTCAGTTTCTAACAGTTATTATTGATAAATCAAAATAATATGTTAAATCTGTCAATTTCTAATGCTAAAAAAACTGGAGCTGGTCATTTTTGAAATTCACAACAAAATGTTATAATAGATTTTCAATATTGTAACAGGATAGCGACTACTTTATGAACACGAAAGATAGTAATTTATCAGAAGAAGAATTGGCAAAAAAAGCGCAATCTGGCGATACCGATGCGCTGTCTGTTTTATTTGATTTACATTATGAGAAATTATACCGTTATTTATATTCTCGCTTAGGTTCACGCGAAGAAGCAGAAGATGTTTTGCAGGAAACTTTCATTAAAGTAATGAAATCAATTAAAAGATTTGAGTTTCGGTCGTCTTTTAAAACTTGGTTATATCACATCGCTTATGTAACCGTAATGGATTCTTGGCGCTGGCATTATAAAAAAGGTTCATTACCGCTATTAGAATTCTGTGCGGGTGAAGATCCTAAAAATTTTGAAGATGAAGCAGAAATTGAGGCTGAGTTAAATATGAAGGAGGCCAAAGTGAAGAAGTTATTAAAAATACTTCCCGACAAATACAAACAAGTCCTAGAATTAAGGTTTTTAAAAGGATATTCTACAGCTGAAATTGCTGAAGAAATGAGTATTACTGTTAATAATGTTAAAGTTAGACAATACCGCGCCTTACAAAAAGTTAGAGATAAATTTACAAGCAATGAAGAATAAACAGGTAGAAAATTTAGATAAATATTTAGAAAGCTTGGCTAAAGGAGAAAAGCCATCCAGTTTAAAGATGGACAAAAAGACAAGAGAATTAACTCTACTGGCTAGGCAGTTAAACGAAGCGGATAAAGAAATTAATCCGGTTAAAGTTAATGAAATTAAAGCTGTTCTTGTCAGTAAAAAAGAAGGCAAGGTTGAAGAAGAAGTTTCTGTGGTTGGATATTTATGGCGCTACACAGCTGTTTTAGCTGTATTGGCAATTCTTATAGTGGCTGTCATTGCCGTTTATAGATTTAATAATTCTGATGTTCAAATTGTCAAAGAACCGGAAACAAAAACCACAACCCCAAGTATGCCCAAAGAAGAAGAAAATAACAAAGAAACAGAAACCAAGGAATCGTCAGTAACCAAAATTGCTACCAATAAAATATCGCAAAAGAATTTAGATCTTTATAATAGTTCTTATACTTGGCCAAGTGAAATTGATAATTATTCATCCTTCATTGATGCAGAAGAAAGTCGAATGGCAATTGAGGAAAAAGATCCCGAAATTGTAGCTAGTATGTCTGGTACTTATGAGGAACAGGCCAAGACTATAATTTCTCAAGGTGAAGATTTAATTGAAAAAATGCAGGAAACGCATATTGCTGCCATGACAATCTCTGAAGAATTGGATGAAGAAAGTTCAGATTTAGACAAAGTTAATGAAGCTGTTGAAAAAATGTCGGAGCATTTAAATTTAATGCAAGAAGTCATTGCTCGCGCCAAAGAATTACAAGAATCAGAAAATGAATTGGACAGAGAAGAATACAAACAAATTATAAACTATTTGCAGGATTTAAATGAAGATGCAACCAGTATGATGCAGGAATCGATTGCTTTTAAAAATTTGATTACAACCATAAATAACAAAAATGACTAGGCGCCTTGGTGAAAAAGTCGAATGCATTTATTGCGGAAAAAAATTTCTTACCGACTACTATGCGTCGGTAAATGTGTCTATGGACGCAGATTTAAAAAAAGAAATTGTGTTGGAAAGAATGAATCAGGCCGATTGCCCACATTGTAAGAAATCATTTGTTCTAAATCTCAACCCTTTTGTTTATTATGATATGAATCGACGTCGCTATATTTTTGTTTATGGTAAAGATAAAGAAAACGATGAAGATGCAATTAAACGTGAAGTAAAAGAATTCTCCCAAAAATTTAAGCAACCTTATGCTTCGGCCCACGGTTCAACTCGCGCTGATGAGATAACCAAACAACAAGAAATTCTTTTTGGTATGGACACACTGGCTTTTGAAATTGCTCAACACGATCACGATCCTTCTTTTCGTTATGCCATTGATCAAGGTATGAAATTTGAAGACGAAGAAAAAAGGGAAATAATTGTGGTGGCCAATTATCCTTGTCAGGACGTCATTCACATTAAAGCGGTGGTGGGAAAAAAACAATTGGGTTATGCTACTTTGTTAATGGAAAATTATTCTGATTTAAGTAAACAAGCAACGGCCGTTAAAACTATTGCTTCGGAAGTAATAATTGATCCTATTCGCGATACAGTTAGTGATAAGGCAATCAAAAATGCTTTGCAAAAATACATAAAGCATATTAATGAAAAAATGGTTATGTAACAGGCTAAAATAGCCTGTTTTTTCTATGGTAAAAATGTTATAATACTATTATATGAAGCGACTAATTTTTACTTTTTTTATTGCTTTGTTTCTAATTGTACCAGTAACCAGTCTGGCTTTTTCTCTTGCCGAAATTGATGACTTAAATGGTCAGTGTGTCGATTCTTATCAAATTTCATATGAAAATGGAGCTGTGCCGCGTGAATCAGATTCTGCTGACGAGGTTTCTGAATTAGACAGTTTAGATGTATTACACAACGAATTTATTTCCTTAGCGGAAAATAAAATCAAATTAGTTTCTCGAAACTATTTTAAATCTTTAGGAGAAACCGTTTTTGCTGGAATTAGTGAACAAGAAACTGACGATACCGAAGTTCTTCGTTGTCAGGGAGAATTAGCAACCAGAAAAGCTGAAGTAGAATTAGCCAACTCTTCTTTTACTTGTTTGATCAATAATACAGATGCTAAATATGAAGCTGAAGCTACAAAAAATTGGCGACAGAAAATAGTTAATCAGAAAAAATTATTAGCAAGTTTCAATTGTTCAACTAGCGTTGCTGTCAAAAAATCTTCAGTTATTCTTGAAGCGGGCGAAGAAAAATACTTGCGTTTGCGTACTTATGCGCTTGATGGCGAAAGGGGAATTCCTTATACTGGTGAAGAAATGTTTTATCAAGGAAATCAAGTCAATTTAAAAAGATCTTCTTTGTCAACGTTACTAAGTGCTGCTAAAGCTGATATTGCTGATCCTTATAATATTCAAAAATCAATTTTGGATGACGCTAAAACTGAAGGCGCCTCCAGTTTGGCTGGTTTGGAAGACACTGAACTCTTTTCTGTTGAAGAATTAAAATTTGGTGGTTTAGATCTTCTAGATATTGTTAGAATGTTTTTCAGTTTTCTTTTGGTTATTATTGCATTTATAGTTATGGTTAAAAAAAGAATTTTCTTTTCCAAAAAACCATATCTGATGGCTTTAATTTTAATAGCTTTTACAATTCTGCTTTTAATGCTTGTAATATTAACCTATAACTATTTTGATTCTGGTGAAATTAAACTTAGTTTGGTGCCGACAGTATATGCTGAAGATGAGGAAGTGGTGAATGTTTCCGAGTTGGATAGAATGTATGAAAAAGGAGAGTTGGAAATATTAGCTGTTTCGCGGGGAGGTTTTATGGAACTGGACGTTAGAATTATAAATAATTCTGAGCAAAGAAAAGTTCTTGATGTAACAGGTAGTTTCTTTCAACCTCAAAGAATTACAGATTCCAGAATTGTAGCGGCTTATATTTTAGGAGAAGTTCCACCAACTCTCACTACCTTTCCCCAAGCAGAATTATTGCAGCCACAAGAAGCAGCAGAATTTTATGGGCAAGCATTTAATAATGAAGTGAATCGTATGAAAAGTGATGGTGGTGAAGATAACTTTAGCAAATTTGCTCTTTATTATGAAAAATTGCTGCAATTAAGAGTTGATATTGATGAAAATAAATTAAGTGAAGCTGGTCAGAATTATAAACAAAGTGTGGTTGATTTTCGTTTGGATGAATATGTTAACGATCCGTCCGAAAGCAATTATCAAAAGTTGGCTGATAGTATGATTAGAGCTGATATTTTAAGTTTACCGCAGGACGAAATTAATATTTTGAAAGAGAGTGCTAACCAAATCTATATTGAAATTTTACAAACTAAGCTCAAAGATTTTGGCAATGACCCTACTATTGATACTTTTTATGAAATTCTAGATGCCCTAGAATCTGCTCGTAATCGAGATATAAATAATTCCGTGTTGGAAGAAATCTCTGATCAAGTTCAACAAACCGCCACCACAAATGGTTTTGAGGTGGAAGAAGACACAAAAAAGAGCGATAAATAGAAATGATAATAAATTAAACCGTTTTCAAAAAAGCGGTTTTTCTAACTTTTTATATATTGAAATGTGCTATAATGAAATTCTAAATATTTAATTATCTCAATGGAAAACAATCCTTTTCAAACTGCTGTAAGTCAAATTACCAAAGCGGCTAAAATGTTAAATTTGGATGATGACACAATTGCCAAATTAACAAAACCAAAAAATATAATTGAAGTTGAAGTTCCCGTGCAAATGGATAATGGCGAAACTAAAAAATTTCACGGCTACCGAGTTCAGTTTAATAATGCGCGCGGTCCTTACAAAGGCGGAATCAGATACCATGAACAAGTAAATATGGATGAAGTAAAAGCGTTGTCAGCTTGGATGGCGATAAAATGTGCGGCTGTTAATATTCCTTTCGGTGGTGGTAAGGGGGGAATTACAGTTAATCCGAAAGAACTTTCTAACACAGAATTAGAAAAACTTACCCGCGGTTTTATTCAAGAAATTCATGAATTTATTGGACCAAACAAAGACGTACCAGCACCAGACGTAAATACCACGCCACAAATTATGTCGTGGATGAAAGATGAATATTCAAAAATTGTTGGTAAAGACACACCAGCTGTAATTACCGGTAAGCCAATTGAAGATGGCGGTTCGGAAGGAAGAAGTTTTTCCACAGCCCAAGGCGGAGTTTATGTTTTGGAAGAAGCGCTTAAAGTATTAAAAAAGCTAGAAGAGGGAACTACGGTTGCCATTCAAGGTTTTGGCAATGCTGGCGCTCACATGGCAAAATTACTTCATAAAAAAGATATGAAGATTGTGGCTGTCTCTGATTCGCAAGGTGGAATTTATAATCCTGATGGTATGGATCCAGATGCAGTTGAAAAAATGAAATTAGAGAAGGGGAGCGTAGTGAACTTCGAAGCTCCTAAAAAAGTTTCTAACGAAGAAATATTGGAACTCGATGTAGATGTGTTAGTGCCAGCAGCACTTGAAAATCAGATTACCGATGTTAATACAGCTAATATTAAAGCTAAAATTGTTGTGGAATTAGCCAATGGTCCAACAACTCCTGAAGCAGATGAAATTCTATTCCAGAATAATATTCTCCTTATTCCTGATGTTTTAGCCAACGCTGGCGGAGTAACTGGAAGTTATTTTGAATGGGATCAGAATATGAAAAATGAACATTGGACAGAGGAAGAAGTTTTACAAAAACTTGAACCGATAATGAAGAAAGCTTTCCAAGATATTTATAAAATGGCAAAAAAACACAAAGCAGACCTCCGCATGGGCGCGTATCTGTTAGCAGTGAAGCGCATAGCAGATGCTATGTAATTAAAAAATATTATGAAAAAACTTGCTATTGATATTGTTCTATTGCCACCAGATGAAATAATGGATTTGGCAATAGAACAAAATAGAAAGCTTATAGTTGAGGGAAAAGAAAAAATAGTCTTAGACAAAGAAAAATGTTTACCACATATATCTTTGGCTATGGGTGTTATAGATTATGTGAATTTACCAACAATTGGACAGAATCTAGATAAAATTGCTAAAGAAACAAAATCAATAAATTTGCAAATTCAAGATACTACCATTGAAAAAATTCCTACAAATGAACTGTGTCCATATTTTTTAATACATGCAAATGATCAAATACAGGAATTGCACGAGAAAATTATAAATAAAAACTTGGAATTACTAAAATGGAATGCGAAAAATAAGATGTTTTTTACTCCACCAGAAGTTGAGGTTGCAGATATTTGGGTCAATAGTTATTTAAACGAAAGCAGTTATGAAAATTATAATCCTCACATAACATTGGGGATAGGAGATCTAAAGGATGAGCTTAGTTATCCAATAGAATTCACAGCAACTCGTTTAGCGTTGTGTCATTTAGGGAACTACTGCACTTGTAGAAAAATTTTGTACGAAAAAGAATTAAGAGGTTAATTAAACCTTGCAAAATCACTCAAACCAACTACAATGTAGTTGGTTTATTATAAAATATATGATTATTACACAAGAAATTTGGTTTTGGACTTTTAGTACAATTGCTCAAGTTTGTGCGGCCATTTTAGCGTTGGGTGGAACATTTGTTGTGTTTAAAATTGATAAAATTACAACTTGTATTTATAAATACAGAGAAATCATTATAGATTTAATATTCAAGATAAAGAAAACACAATTACCTAAATATAAATATCCAAACATTCATAACTTTAAAATTATAAAAGAATTTAAGAAAATAAATGTCGATATATTGACAGCTGAAAAACTTGATGAATTAAGAAAATATTTAATTTCAAGCTTCGGATTTATTCCAGAACCAAACACAAATACAGGGACAATAGATTTAATAAAAACACTATTTGAATATTATAAAATTAATTACAAAAGAAAAAATGAAGTATTTAGAAATTTAAGGCACTCTTTTATATTTTTATCAATAAATATTATAATAAGCTTAATTCTTTTATCGGTTGAATTTATTAAATTAGATTATGGTTTATTTTTATTTTATTTTGTATTGTTGTATTCTATCTTTTCAATACTTTATACAGTTATTCTATTCTGGAGAATAATTTACTCTAATTATATTCCCTAATAGAGTATTTAATTTGTAATCCTATCTGAGTTGAATTTGGTAAACTTAACTTTGTCCGACGTCGTTTATCGAGCCTATGGTGAGCATAATTGGCAAATAGCCAAGAGCTAATGGCTAATAGCACGATTTCCAACCTGGGGTGAGGTTGGTTAACTTGACTTGATGAGTAAGAGTATAAGTCGTCGTAAAAAAATCCCCGAGCATGTGGGGATTTTTGTTTGCTCGACTCAAGCAAAGACCGAATGTTTGCGTTAGCAAAATTTCCTGCTGTTTGACCCAGCCCCAGTTTAAAAAACTGGAGCTGGGGAGTTCAGGAAATTAATAAGGTCGAGCTGATAGTGAGCTTCAAAAATCAACCACCGCGAGGCGCTTTTGGCTACCTTTTGGCGCCAAAAGGTAGAGGAGAAATTGCTGCCAAAAGGTGGAAGACTAAAGCCATAATGATAATTATTTATACAAAAAACCAGGTTTTTCCACCTGGCTTTTTCAAAAAGCCAAAATCTATAACTCTCTTCGAATAACCACAAAATTCATCACTAACACAATTCCTAAATAAACTACGGACATCCAAAAGGCGACTGGGAGCAAATTCACGTTCCAAATTACAAAAAACAAAAACAAAATGTAAGTTGTAAGGCGAGGACGAATTATCATATAACCATGCGGTTTATCCATAGCATTGCGTACAAAAGTAGAAAATAAAATCAAAGCGTAAAACAAAACGTAAATCACAGTTAAATTATATTCTACCAAACCAATTTTCGCCCAAGCCATCGCCGTAAAAGTAATAGCGAGCATATCAGCTGTTACATCTGTAATAGCACCACGCGGACCGGCTTTGCCTGTAGCGCGAGCAACTGGTCCATCTAAACCATCTAGTAGTAATCCGGCAAACAAAATTACAGTCGCCCATAAAATATCTTTGCTAATTAAGAAATAAAATACAATCGACAAGACAATAGCCGTATAACTTATCCAATTGGGTTGAATTTTTAAAATCTGGCAAATTTTAACAAATGGTTCAAAAATTGGCTTTTTCATATTATTCCATTTATTCCAAAATCCAGATTCTTCTTTACTAAGACCAGAAATATTAGACATCTTTTTTCCTTGATGATTTAAAAATTAAATCTTTAAAATGTAATATAATAATTTTTAATAATCCAATGGCAAAAGAAACAATCGTGTTCATATAAAAAGGTTCTTTACCAATAGCAATTGATTCACGCTTAACAGCATCTAAAAAATGCTCGGCATCCATAACTTTAGTAGCTGTGACCATGCGTCCAACATTGATTCCCATATGAGAATCGGAGCCGCCCGAAGCGTTCTTGTGTGATGCTAGTTTCCAACGAGCTGCCTTCAAATTTGTTCCTTTTGTCATGTGACCATTCATAATTTCTACCATAGTAGCATAATCTAATAAATGAGCCGAAATGAATTTTTCCTTTATTAAAACAGCGGCACCAGCTCGAAAAACAAAAGGATGAGCAATACTTACAACGTAATTAATATCATGAATCTGGGAAAAGAAATATTCCGGCGCCATATCGATGAAGCGAATATTGGTTGGTGCGAAAGGAGTTTTTAAATGTGGTTCGACATATTTACGAAAAAAATTTTGTAAATCTTCCACTGAATAAAAGTAACATAAAATGTCTAAATTACGCTGAAATTTCAATTCAATACCGGGAATTATGGGCACGCCCATTTTGTTTTTGGCAGCAATTACCGAGCCGCGAATTTCATTGTGATCGGAAATTGCCAAACCAATTCCTTTTCTCTTGGCCAATTTTAAAACTCTATTAACTGAAGAAAAAGCATCATTAGAAAATTTGGTATGCAAATGCATATCAAAAAGCTGATAACCCTGATCGTGCCATTTTTTAGCATCTAATTTTTCACGTCTTAACCGCAAAGTCGCCATCCCAGTTGTACAAATTAATGATTAATAATTGTATTTATCTTTCTATTACGATATTATTAATAAGAGAGGTTTGTATTCTGATTGTTCCCGGTTGTACAACCGGGCTTTTTTCCAAAAATGTTATAATATAAAAGAAACCATTTAAGGTCTTATTTAGCATAGCAATGAAACACTTTTTCTACAAGGTATTGCCACCAATTTTATGGGCTGGCCTAATTTTCTTTTTTTCCAATCAACCCAACTTAAGTTCCGGTCTGGGAAATTGGGATTTTGTCTTGCGTAAAATTGCTCATATGGTAGAATTTGGCGTTTTGTTTTGGTTAGTTTATCGCGCCTTGAAATATGATAAAAAACTGGTAACTTATGCAATTCTATTGGCAATTTTGTATGCGGTACTGGATGAGTTTCATCAATTGTTTATTCTGGGTAGAATGGGCAGCAGTATGGATGTTTTAATAGACGGTGTGGGTATTTTTGTTTCTTATTTAATTGTACGCAGAGTAAAAAATGAATGAAGAATTGAAGTTACAAAGTAATATTTGGAAATTCTACCTCTTCATGGCCATAAGAGGTATATTTTTTGCTTTGCCCA
The DNA here is from genome assembly GCA_043815505.1 of bacterium. Classification (GTDB taxonomy): domain Bacteria; phylum Patescibacteriota; class JABMPQ01; order JABMPQ01; family JBDRIV01; genus JBDRIV01. Next base: position 159,754 of record JBDRIV010000004.1, on the reverse strand, counting down.
TTGTGGTTTTGTTTTGGCAGGAACATGGTTTGTCACTAACGCAAATTATGGTTCTGCAATCTTTGTTTGCTATTTCAGTTGTGGTTTTAGAAGTGCCATCAGGATATTTGGCCGATCTTTTTAGTCGTAAGAAAATTCTAATTTGGGCTGGCTTATTTTCATTTTTAGGAATGGCTATTTATAGTATTAGCGATTCTTTCCTAGAATTCTTTTTAGCAGAATTTTCTTTGGCTTTGGCCATTTCCTTCATTTCTGGAACTGATTCCGCTTTTATTTTTGATACTTTAAAAGGGCTGGGCAGAACAAAAGATTACAAAAAAATATTTGGCAATACTTATTTTATAACTTTAACTTTTATTGCCATCTCTTCCATTTTAGGAAGTATTATTGGTGACTATAGTTTTCGTTTAACTTTTTATTTAGTTTTACCTTTTCAAATATTGCTTATTCCTATAGCCTTTTCTTTGTATGAACCAGTTAGAACAAAATTAGTTATTAAAGAAGGGTATACGAAAGAGCTTGTAAACATACTTAAAGAAATATTTTTACATAGCAAAAAATTGAAGTGGTTGATAATTTATGCTGGAATTATTTTTGGTTTTAATCAAGCGGTGCTGTGGTTTTATCAACCTTATGTAAAAGAAACCGGTGTTGATATTATTTATTTTGGAGTTATTTTTGCATCTTTCCAAATTGTGGCAGCTATCAGTTCTAAATTAACTTACAAACTGGAAAAGAAACTGGGCGCGCGCTATTCTTTAGTAATGTTGCCATTTTTAATTGGTATCAGTTATTTGTTGATGGGTAACATTATTTGGCTTTTTAGTTTTTCCTTTGCTTTTATTCAACAATTTGTGAGAGCCTTTGCCAAAACTGTTTTAACCGATTACATAAACAAATTAACCACTTCTGATCGCCGCGCAACCGTTTTGTCTATTCATGGATTAATTAATAGCATAACATATGCCTTAATAATTCCTTTTGCCGGTTATTTTGCCGATATTTATTCGATTTCACAAACTTTTATAGTTTTAGGAATTACTGTTTTAATTTTGGGAGTAATAAGTCTTTTTGCCATTAAAGCGGTAAAAGTTATTTAAAAACCTTGATTTTATTGCTATTTTGGTGTATACTTAAATAGTAAAAGACTTTTAAAAGAGGGAAATAAAATGAAAAACAAAAAACACCTTTATTTGATTTGTCTAATTGCTGTGGCAACCATGTTTTCTATGTCTGGATTTAATCCGGATTTTTATTTGCAAGCAGCTCAAGACGATTTGGGAAGAAAAACTTTCATCACTGAACCTGCTACCGATTATGTAGAAGGTGAAGTTTTAGTTAAATTCAAAGATAATGTATCAGAAACTGGTGGTTTAAAAATATTGTCAGCAAAAAATTCGACTGTAAAAAGTGTTACAGAGCAAAAAATAACAAATGCTTCTGTGCCACAAAATAAAAGTGTAGAAGAATTTGTTACAGAATTAAATAACAACCCAGCAGTGGAATTTGCCGAGCCGAATTATATTTACACAGCTTCCTATGTGCCCAATGACACTTATTTTTATTTACAATGGAATTTTCACAATACTAGAAATGGAACAAATTCAGATGTTAATATGCCCAGTGCTTGGAACGTTGATCAAAAAAATCCTAAATATGGTGGTGCTGCTAGTGTGGTAGTAGCAGTTGTTGATACAGGAGTTTCTTATGAGAATTATGGTGGTTATAAAAAAGCACCAGATTTTGCAGGAACAAATTTTACCTCTGGTTATGATTATATAAATGGTGATGCGCATCCCAATGATGATAATGGACACGGCACGCACGTTTCTGGAACGATTGCCCAAGCTACCAATAATAATTTAGGTACAGCGGGAATTGCTTTCAATACTACAATAATGCCCGTTAAAGTTTTAGATGATGTAGGTTGGGGGCCAATTTCAGCTGTAGCAGATGGAATTAATTATGCCGTTAATCATGGCGCCGACGTTATAAATTTAAGTTTGGGCGGAAGTTATAGCGCTACATTAAAATCAGCAATTGATCATGCTATTTCCCATAATGTTATTGTGGTTGCTGCCGCTGGCAATGGTGGAGGCGATAGTATTGGTGATCCCACTCTTGATTATCCTGCTTCGCACTCTGGTGTAATTGCGGTTGGTGCCACTCGTTATGATGCCACGCGTGCTAGTTATTCCAATTACGGTTCAGCTTTAGATATTATGGCGCCAGGTGGAGATACTTCTGTTGATCAAAACGGTGATGGCCATGGCGATGGAATTATACAAGATACTTGCAACACTTCAGCTTGTACTACTTTTTCCTATCAATTTTGGCAGGGAACTTCGATGGCTACACCTCACGTATCTGGAGCTGTCGCTTTAATGTTAGCTAAAGGCATCGCTCCCGCTAATATTTGGACAACAATAAAAAACACCGCAACTGATTTAGGTGCGGCTGGTAGAGATAATAAATATGGTTACGGTTTAATAAATATTTCTGCTGCTTTAAACAATGATTCTACACCCCCTGCAAAAGTTAGTAATTTTACTGCCATTCCACATGATGGATTTGTTTCTTTAACCTGGGATAATCCCTCTACCAACGATTTTGCTGGTGTGAAGATCAGACGAAAAACTTCAGGTTATCCTTCCAGCGTCACTGATGGAACATCTATTTATTCTGGTAGTAGAGAATACAAAGAAGATACCTCGGTTACAAACGGTCAAACATATTATTATAGTATATTTTCTTATGATGAAGTTCCCAATTATTCTGCTAAAACCAAAGTTTCAGCAATGCCAAATTATTTACGAATTATAACTGGTTCTGGACCAGGTAGTGGTCAGGTTAGAAGCTTCGGCCCAACGGGAACACCATCAGTTTTAAATGTTTTTCCTTATGGAACTTCCATGCGATCCGGTGTTAATGTGGCTGCTTGTGATATTGATGGCGACGGAGCTGATGAAGTTATAACTGCCCCGATGGCTGGAGCTGGTTCGCACATTAAAGTTTATGAAGCCGATGGTTCGATGCGCGGAATTCAATTTTTTGCTTTTCATCCCGATTCTCGAACTGGAACTAACATTGCTTGTGGCGATACGGACGGCGACGGCAAAGCAGAAATTGCTGCCGCGCAAGCGCAAGGTGGACAAGCCTGGGTAAAAATTTATCGCTACAATAATGACAAAACAATTGTGGGCGAATGGAATGCTTTTGGTAATGTGGAATCCGGTGCCTCGGTGGCTATGGGAGACGTTGATAATGATGGTAAGGACGAAGTGATTGTCGGTGCTGGACCAGGTGGTGGACCACAAATTAGAGTTTTTGAAGCGGACGGCACAGCTAAAGGAATTCAGTTTTTTGCCTTTCATCCCGATTATCGTGGTGGGGTAGATGTAGGGACAGGGGATTACGATGGCGATGGTAAAGATGAAATTGTCGTTTCGCAAAGTTCTTCTTCTGAGCAAGCTTGGATAAAAGTTTATCGTTATAATTCAGATCATACACAATTAGGAGAATTTAAAGCCTACGGCGATATCCAAATTGGAGCACATGTAGATTTGTTTGATATTGATGAAGACGGACGCACCGAAATTTTAACTGCTGCAGTCAATGGTGGTGGTCCGCACATAAGAGGATTTGAGGTAAATGGTTATCCCAGAAATTATCCAAATTTCTTTGCCTATGATTCCGCTTTTCGAGGAGGCGCTGATGTAACGGCTGGATTGTTTTAAAAAGGCTTCCCAGATAGTACAATTGTCTTAGATAATAATATTTTCTTCTTTATTCACAAGTTCAAAAAAATAGGATAAAATTCAATAAGTAAATTGTACTACTGGGCTTAAATAAGGTATAAAAAACTGTCTATAAAAATGGACAGTTTTTGTTTTAGCCTCTAAATATTGACAAATATTACAAATAATGTATAATGCAATGTTTTTGTTGTTATGATGTTCGTTTCAATTTGTGTTCGGTGGCGCATGTAAAATTTTGCGCCATAATATAATCTCTCTAAGGCAAGGAGGAAAAGCCATGAGAGGACAATATCAGAGTCAGTCCAAGCCGATCAATACGGTCGGTACTGTTGCCAAGATCGGCGACAGTGAGTTTTTCTTCACTACAGTCGTCATCAACGGACGACGCGAAGGATGCTACGTCCATCGTTTGGCGGGTCGAGCCATCGAGCCCATCGGCAATGGCTTTTTCTTCGATTTGAAGAAGAAACGGCTCTTCGCACGCCCCGAACTGGAGAAGGTGATCCCTATGCGGATCGTCGAGGCTCCCCCAGGACATCGGGCCAAGTACCAGGCCATCGCCTGGGCACCGGCCGCCGACTTCGAGCGCGTCTCGAGGATCGTCCAGTCGCAGGTGCGACTGGTTTACATCGACAAGCGGGGGCAACAACAGGTCTACCAGCGTGCCATTGATTTCGGTGAGATGCGGGAGCTGTTTCCGACTCACTTCGACTACCAGGTGCGAATGAAAATCGGCGTCAAGACATCGGCCTGGTTCCAGTGGTTCAACAACTACTTGTGGGTCGACTTCGCCTACGACCCGCGTCCCGGCACCAACGAGTTCGACATGCCGGAGGACATGCGTCCGCCGATCGTCGAAGAAGCGTGGCTTCCCCCCAAGTCGGAAGACAAGCCGGCCGAACCCACCGTCGAAGAAACCGCCGTCGCCTAACAACAGGTGACGACACGAACACAACAAACTAGAAAGGGCTACCCATTCGGGCAGCCCTTATTTTTTTAACTCAAATTATTATTTCTTCGGTTTGACCTGATCAACAATGGCCTTAAATGTTTTTGGTTCTTTAATAGCAATGTCAGCTAATATTTTTCTATCCAATTCAATTTTATTCTTTTTCAGCAGGGACATAAATTCCGAATATTTTAAGTCGTGTTTTCTACAAGCAGCGTTTAGACGAACAATCCACAATTGGCGTACTGCTCGTTTACGAACTTTGCGATCGCGCGTAGCATAAGATTCGGCTTTAATACGAGCTTGTTTAGCAGCTCGATATTTTTTATGACGTTCTAATCTATAGCCCTTGGCTTTTTTTAAAACATTTTTTCTTCTTTTGGAAGCTTGTACTCCGCGTTTTACTCTCGGCATAATATTAAATAAAAATTAAGAGATAAAAGATTAAAGAAACGAAACGAGTATTTTGCTCTTTACTCTTTGCTTTTTAATCTCTATTGATAGGGAAGAGATTTTTTCATTTTCTTAACGTTGGTTGAACTAGAAACAACATCTCTTCTTTTTTTGCGAGTTTTATTGCCAGTATCACGAGCATTAAAATGATCCTGATGAGTATAGCGTTGCATCAGTTTTTTCTTCGCAGTTAATCTGATTCTTTTGGCAGTTGCTTTATGAGTCTTTAGTTTGGGCATCCCGGTAGTACAACTTAATGATTATTTAATGTTTTTTACTTATTTAATCAGCATAATACTATCAGAAAGGATTATACTTATTTTATTAGTCCGGTTGTACTACCGAGCTATTAAAAAATCGCAGTTAATTGCGTAAATTTATGCGTTAATCATTTTAACTAATATTTGAAATTTTAGCAAGTCTAGCTTTTTCTAGCAACCACACAAGCTAGTCCCAAGCGCTGTTTAGCAGCTTTTTGTTCAATCACAACTTCTCCTTCCAAAGCATCAACAAATTTCTGAATATTATCATAAGCCAAATTAATATGCTGATTTTCACGACCTTTAACAATCAATTCAACTCTAACTTTATGTCCTTGATCTAAAAAATTATTGGCTTGTTTCACTTTAAAATTGAAATCGTTGTCACTAATACGCATCGAAATTCTGACACCTTTTATCTCAAATTTCTTCTGTTTACTTTTATGCTTGCGCTCTTGTTTTTTCTGGCGATACTGATATGAACCAAAATCCAAGATCTTTGTTACTGGTGGATTGGCATTAGGAGAAACTTCTATTAAATCCAATTCTTTTTCTTTGGCCATTTGTAGGGCTGCGGATGTTTCTATTTCGCCAATCATCTCGCCGTTTTCGTCGATTACTTTAACACGAGGAACTCTGATTTGGTCGTTGATGCGGGTACGTTTTTTCAATATGTAAAATTAGTAGTTAGTACCTTTAAAATACAAAAAAATGACCATTTGGTCAACCCGGTAGTACAAATTCCATTTTATTATTTCAGATATAATAGAATAGTATAAATAATTTAAATACTTAATATTTGTGTAGATACTTGTGCTGCTGGGTCAAGGAAAAAGAAAAGGCAGAAAGGACTTGGTCCAAATCTGCCTTGAAAAAGGGTGGGTGCGGGGGGATGAAAAAGCGATATTTCGGCGAGATGGTGCCCAGAATTATTGGCCAACGATTTTTCCCTTTCGGTACTGATCTTGGCGGGCCTGCGCATGCAGAACTAACTGACTTTGCGCGATGCTGCGACACAGCACGTGTGTACAGGTTTACTCCTGTTCCTCGGACATCATGGGAATCTAGCCGTGACCCCAATAAGGATATCCATTACGATTTTTACACAGCACTCAACCGTATCAGCTTATCAGCCACCCCGCACCACACCACATATTTATATCTAAAGAGCTTTATTAGTATAATATCAAGAAATATTTTGTCAAATATTTAATAAAAAAATGGGACCACAGCATCTCGATGAAGATTTGCTGTGGCCCCGGTGGGCAGAGGGGAAGGGGGTAGAAATTCTCCTCTGGTTGGGTATGGGTAGGGGACGGAGGCGCATCAGAGAGAGCACGAAGACGCAGGTTAGATGCAGTCAAGGATCAACGATCCATAAAGCCATACTGGATTGCATGGTGTTTATGGTGCTGATAGCAGACATTCGATAGAGTCGCGTTTTTATTTTGCGAGGACGAAGGTCTTCCAATAAGATCTACACCTGCGTGAAAATGTTGATAACGTCAGCGAGCAAGGCTCGCTGGGCTGTCCGGCGGATGCGCGGATAGTTAATCCGCGTCTTGCGTCGATGGCGATAAACCACGTAGCACCAAGTCTGGCGAAACCGCGTTAACCGATGTGCGGGCGCCAATGGTGCTGTTCGTCGAATTTCCACTAAGTTACATGCAAACAAACTCTCTCGTCTACGCCCCCGTATCCCCATATTATCAAATGATCAAGTGCCGATTGATGGCATTAGAAATTATACTTAAACTGTAAAATCTGTCAACCCAGCTCCAGTTTTGCTAAATTCAAGTACTTGAATTTCAGAAATTCATTAGCATTAATAATTTTCAAAACCACGAGTTCTATAAAACTGGGGCTGGGTCAAGAGAAACGGAGAAACGGCGTGTTAAACTGTTTCTGAGACAGTTATGGGACATAGTTGGTGTTTACCTAGAGAAGGTAAACAAGCAGTATTTAAACATATTTGGTGAGATCATTAACGAGTTTGTTAGGTAGGAACACGCCGTTTCCCCACATTAATATTAAATTATACTATTATATTTATTAAAGCAAATCCTTAAAGAATAAATGTTCATGCATCTCAATCAAAAAAATCCATACAAAAGCATGAATATTTTTGGTGGAGATGGTGGGAATCGCCAAAAATAGATTTACTGACGTAAATCTTTTTTGGTCCGGCCTCTCGTCAGAATAATTCTCCAGCTTTCGCAAACAAATAAATTTATTTGCTACAGCTTGCATATTATTCTTCCTCTTAATTCAAACGCGTGCTCGTTCACTTCGTTCACTGCGCGCCTCGTTTGAATTGTAGTTAATAAAAAAATCCCTTTCTTAAGGGATTCTTTTATGGAGATGGTGGGAATCGAACCCACGTCTAGCATCGTATCTAAAAACCTTCTACAAACATAGTCTATTTGGAGTTCTCGATTTATTCATAAAAATAGACAAAAGCGAATAAATCATAATCATCAAGAGATGTCGATTATAAATGGATGATTAGCATTTAGAATCTAAGCCTGATAAATGACACCGCGAACCTCCCCCTCAGGCAGGTGAGTGCGATGGTAGTTACTTAATTAAGCAACTACAGGAGCGAATGAAGGCGTAAGGCTGCGAGCAAAGCTAACAACTTTGTCTTTCATTCTTTGAACAGTGTTTGCACGTGTTCAGGTGTTAGATTTACGAGATAACAGCTCGGTTTGCAAATTCTTAGGGAACAAAACTATCGAAGCCGTGCATCCCCGTATTGGCCTATGGCCAATAGCATATAGCTAATGGCACAAAGTTACTATTATTAATACAATATTTGCGATTAGAAGTCCAATTATTGCAAAAGCAAGTATCCAAGTTGCAAATTTTAATTGTTTAGTTTGTTCAGTTTGTTGAATTGCTATTTTAGCATCTAAAACAGCTTTTGCTTTATCATACTGTGGGGAAAAGATGAACCATTACTACCATTAATCCATAATACTAAATCCTTATATGAAGTTTTAAGTGTCGGTTTAACCATACTACTTACTAAAAATATTATATATTACCCTTATTCTTTATCATCTTACCAATCGATTCTTGCATATTACCAATTCCTTTCAGAAACACGTATAAATCATTAATTGATAGCGTTGAAACTTCTTTTTCAAATCCTATTTTATTGGTTCCTTTCATGCGCAACCGATCAATATATCCTTTTCTTATATTTTTATCATCAAATACCCATAGGTCGTGAATATATCTATTTCTTTCATCGCTTATCTTAATTGCTTCATCAATTAACCCGTTTAACTTTTTTAAAGTTTTAACACTATTTACATCTTCATTATTTAAACCTTTCAAAAAACGGAATTTTATACCTAAAGTATCATCATATTTTGGTTTGTTGGCTACTGATTTCTTAACTAATTCACTAATTAGAATTGAGGTTAAAACATCTAATGTTGAGAAAAAAACACTTACATGGCCTATAACTTGAAAAAAATCTTCTTTTTTATACATATTATATCTTTCCCCGCAATTCGCGTTCGGCGGCGCGATCATCTTGGCGTTGCTTAATTCCTTCGCGCTTGTCATATTGTTTCTTACCGCGGGCAAGGGCGATTTCAACTTTAATTTTGCGTCGCTTAGTATACACTTTTGTAGGTACTATTGTCAAGCCTTCTGCCTGCTTTTTACCGATCAATTTTCTAATTTCTGCTTTTTTCAACAGTAATTTTCTGGTGCGCACCGGGTCATAATCCGGTAATTCCCCCGCGTGTTTATAAGGGGAAATATGAGCATTTAAGAGAAAGGCTTCCATATAGCCGGGCTTACCTTTAACCGGATGCAAAGTCACGTAACTTCCTTTCAAGCTAATATTTCCACCTTTGGTTGATTTTGTTTCTTGACCAGTCAAAACAATACCTGCTTCAAAAAATTCTTTCAGGTGGTAATCAAATTTTGCTCTGCGATTTTTCGCTAATATTTTCATATAACAAGTGTATCATAAAGCAAAAAAAGAGGGGAACGTTGAGTCCCCAGGAGAAAAAAGATCATTGATTATTTTATTTTGCAGGTGAATTGTTTTGTTCTGTGGGAGGTGCATGGTGAGAAAAGTTTATTTCCTCTTCATTTGTTTGGTTTGGATTAAGTTCATGCAGACGTTGCACGGCCAATTCAGTCAATCCATTCGTCTCGAACATTTTTAGTGCAATTTTCATGATTCACCTATTTGTTAGAAAAGAGTCGAAAAATATCTGATACAATGATAGTTGGTTTTTATTTTGAAGTCAATATTTTTTATTCATGCTAAAATAGATTTATGACAAAGAAGTTAAAGAAAAAATATTTTTATATCACTAAAGGTTGTCAAATTTCTGATCAGGTTATGTTGTTAGTTAGAAAGTTCTTGCGAGTAGGAAGAACAGAAATAGAAATCGCTCATTTTATTAGAGCAGAAATTTTAAAAAGGGGAACCGATGATTTAGCTTTTCCAATTTTAGTAGCTACCGGAAAAAACGGAATTAATCCTCATCATAAACCAAATTCAACAAAATTAAAAAAAGGGGATGTGGTGTTTATAGATTTTGGTGCGAAATATTTTGGCTGGCACTCAGATATTACCAGAACTTTTATTATGGGAAATCCTACAAAAAAACAAAAAGAAATTTATAATCTAGTTTTACAAACGCAAAAGCTGGCAGCGGGGGAAATAAAATCTGGTCGGGGAGCAAAAAAACTTTATGAAATCGCTTGCGCTAATTTGAAAAAGAAAAACTATTTAGAATATTTTAATCATGGTCTCGGACACGGAGTAGGAAGACAAATTCACGAACGTCCTTTTCTATCCCGCAAAGCTAAAAAGTTTGAACGTTTAAAAGTTGGAGATGTAATTACCATTGAACCGGGTATTTACATTAAGGATTTTGGTGGAGTGAGAATAGAAGATGATTATTTGGTCACAAAAAAAGGCAGTAGGTGCCTGACAAAATGTCCTAAAAATTTAAGTTTTGCAACTATCCGAAAATAATCAAATTGTAAACTATAAAATTGCTACGTCTATTCTTAAATTCTTAAGAACACCAGAATAAAACATTCCAACATTCTCAAGAATGTCAGAATGTTTAAATTAAATATATTTTCAAATCGTTTCCGCTATGGAAAATAGTAATGCTAAATTACTATCCGAAAATAATCTTTTCTAAATCTGAATTATTAATTACACGGCGCGGCATTTGGCGGCGTTTTTTTATCATACGGAAAAATCCAGGAACTATGGCAAATAAAGCCGGCACAACTGGCCAATCTAAAATAAGAATATAAACCTTCTTTTTTATTTCGTACCAAAAAAAGGGCAAAAAATGTTTCATAAAAATTCCACAAGGAATATTTTTGAAAATTGTGAGAATATGATTGGTATAACTCAAGCGCCTAATTAAAACGGAACGACTTTTTCTATTTTGTTTGGCATTTATAGAACGACAATGCCAAGCAAAAACGCGCGGCAAATAGAAATTTTTCCAACCACGTAGATTTAAACGATAGGCAACATCAACATCTTCTTTGTACATTTTGAAGTCGTTGTCAAAAACTTCTCCGTTAATGGCAATATCATTTAAAGCTTTACGATTATACAACACAAAAGCACCAGAGTGACCAAATACCTGTTCCACATTTTCAAATTGCCCAGAATCTTTTTCATTATATCCGCGATCTATGGCTTGTAGACTGGAAAGTATTTTAATACTAGCTGAATCAAGCATTTCAGTTTTGTTTTTACACATTGATAATTGATATATCTTGCCACCAAGTGATCCAAATTTAGGATGAGTTTTAAAATAATTGTAAAATTCTTGCAAAGCATTTTTATCAATTACCATGTCAGGATTGCAATATAAAACATATTGCGCGGAAGTATTTTTCAAACCCTGATTACAAGCTGGAGAAAAATAATTATTTTCATTGTTTTTAATAAGTGTAACTTCCGGATAGTTCTTTTTTATGATCCCACGAGTTTTATCTTGGGAAAAATTATCAATTACGGTAATAGAAAAATCACGCCAAGTTTGTAAGCGCAAAGAATCCAATAGATTAGAAATATCACTTTGTGAGTTATAAGTTATTATTACGATGTCTAGAAGTTTATCGCTCATAAATTATGTTTCGCTTTTACAATTTGTTCAGCTTTTTTATAATCTGCAATTTTTTGAGGATTTTTTAAACCTAATTTTGCAAAAGGAATTTTGTAGAAAAAGGATGGTAACCAAGAACTTATACTGTTATTTTTTGTTTTTGAAACAAACAAAATTTCTGGCACCCAAATACCTGTATAGTTTTGTTCAAGCATTGTTAGCCACACATCCCAATCTTGTAATCGTTTTATGCTTTCGTCCCAGCCTGGAAAATGTTCTCGTCTGACCAAAGATGAAGAGTGAATATAATTTACCGTTTTTAATTTGTTAGCATCAAATTTCCATAATTTAAATCTTTTACAACCAAATTTAAAAGATGAATAAGCATAAGATTTATCAGGATTATTTTCTAAAGCTGAAAAAAGTTTTTCTAAAGCATCTGTTTGCCAAATAATATCAGAATCACTAAAAAGTAAAAAATCTCCTCGTGCTTCCTTCAAACCTCGGTTACGTGCTGAATTGGCACCACTATTTTTCTGATTGATAATTTTCACGCGATCGGAAAAAGTGTTTAGAATCTCAACCGAATTATCAGTTGAGCCGTCATTAACCACAATAATTTCCCAGTTCTTGTAAGTTTGATTAAGCAAACTATTCAGACAATCAGTAATAATCCAGCCACTATTAAAAACCGGGACAATAACTGAAATTAAATTTTTAGTACTATTTTCTTCCATATTGTTAATATTAGAGCAAAATTGGCAAGAAAGCAAAGAAAACCCCTTTAACAAAGCCAAAATTAGAGACCTCTTGTCAAACAACTCTTTCTACTGCAATTTGAAATTCTTGCTCCAAATTATTCAGAGCTTGTCGCCTATGCTTACAGCATAAGCTCCGCGCTCTTCATAATTTTCGCTAAAGAATTTCCGCATTTCGTTGCGAAAGGTTGTTTGACAAGAGGTCTTAAGTTATAATAATCACATGATTAGAGATAGGGTAAAACAATTGGTTGCCAAGGCCACATTGTCTGTTACAAACAAAAAACAGGCAAATTTTAAGATGCCTAAATGGATTTTAGAACATCCAGATGATCTTGCTCATGGTGATTTTGCTGCCAATATTGCCATGATTTTAGCGAAAGAATTGAAAGAAAATCCAAAGAACTTAGCAACAGAAATTTCTGAACAATTGCAGCTAGAGAAAAATGAACTAATAAAAGCAGTGGCAGTGGCTGGTCCGGGATTTATAAATATAACTTTAGCAACAGAAATTTTGCAGAAGGAATTGCAGAATATTTTGGAAGCTAAAAATAAATATGGCGCTTCTACCTTGGGGCAGAATAAAAAAGTAATCATTGAATATTCTTCGCCCAATGTTGCTAAGCCTATGCACGTCGGTCACATGCGTTCTACCATTATTGGCGACTCATTAACCAGAATTTTTAAATTTTTGGGATACGACGTTGTAACCGATAATCACATGGGAGACTGGGGAGTGCAATTTGGAATTTTACTTTACGCCTACAAACATGATGGCAATAAGAAAAAAGTTGAAGCCAATCCAGTTCAAGAGCTGGCTAAACTTTATCAGGAAATGACGCAGAAAATAAATGATCAACCAGATTTGCGTGAAAAAGGCAAAAAGGAATTTAAAAAATTAGAAGAAGGTGACGAAGAGAATTTGCAGTTGTGGAAATGGTTTGTAGAAATTAGTTTAACAGAATTTGAAAAGCTTTATAATATTTTGGGAATTCTTCCTTTTGACAATAAACTGGGCGAAAGTTTTTACAAAGATAAAATGCAGGTTGTCATTGATGAGCTTTTAAAGAAAAAAATTGCTGCCATTGATACCGACGGTTCCGTTTTTATTGATTTAGAAAAATATGATTTAGGTCGTTGTATTTTAATCAAATCGGACGGCGCCACACTTTATCACACGCGCGATCTAGCCACTTTAAAATATCGTCAGCAAATATATAATTATAAGAAAAATGTTTACGTTGTGGCTTCAGACCAAACTCATCACTTCAATCAACTTTTCAAGATCGTAGAATTACTGGGTGATAAAACGGGAGAAAATGTTCATGTAAGTTTTGGTATGGTGAGATTGCCAGAAGGAAAAATGTCTACCCGAGAAGGCAATGTTGTTGATTTAGAAAAATTTATTGATGAAGCGATTAAAAAAGCCAAGAAAATAATTGCGGAAAAGAATCCTGATTTGCCAAACAAAGAAGAGATTGCTAAAAAAATTGGTGTGGGAGCCATTAAATATGGCGACCTTTCACAATCGCGTACCAAAAATGTAACTTTTGTTTGGGACAAGATGTTGAGTTTTGATGGCGACACGGGACCATATTTGCAATACACTTATGCTCGTTTGCAAAGTATTTTAAGAAAAGCAGAAACCGAAATTAAAGAAGTTTCCGGAGATTTAAAAAGTGAAGAAGAAATCTTGGCTAGATATTTATATCGTTTTCCAGAAATTGTTGAGGACGCCGCTAAAAATTATTTCCCCCATACCATTGCTAACTATTTGTATGATTTAGCTAAAATGATCAATTCCTATTACCAAAAAGTTCCAGTTTTAAAAGCTACCGAAAACAAGGAATTGAAATTAGCTATTGTTAAAGCTTCAGCTGAGATTTTGAAAAATGGTTTATTGTTACTGGGAATAGAAACTGTAGAGGAAATGTAGAAAGAGAGTAAAGAGTAAAGATAAAATGCAAAGAAAACTTTTATAACTGATTATTTCTAATTTTTTGCTTTAATTTATATTTGTGAGAATCGGAATAGACATTAGGACAATTTTAGATTCTAAAGCAGGTGAAGGTGCCGGAGTGGGGCACTATACTTATCATTTGTTAAAGAATTTAATTCCGCTTGGGCAAAAAGATGAACTAGTGTTTTTTATAGGAGCTGATCAAGAAGTTCCAGAATTTGTTAAGAAAGGCGGAGAAATAGTGAAATTTGCTAAAAAAAGTTTACCACTTTTTTCCTCGCACGTTTTTGATGCCGAAACAATAAAGGGAGCCAAGGTTGAGGTTTTTCATTCACCCGCTTCTTTCATCCCACTTTTTTATGGAGGTGTTTCGGTTCTAACGATTCACGACATGGCGATTTATGATCATCCCGAATGGTTTCCTAAAGGTCAGGGATTTTCTACAAATATTGTGGTACCAAAAAGTTTGCGCAAAGCTGCCAAGATTATTACCGTTTCCAATCACACTAAGAATCATATTACAAAACTGCTACCGATTGCACCGGATAAAATAAAAGTTGTTTATAATGGCGTCGATCAAACACCCATTAAACTTCCTCAAGCTTCAGAAACTCTGCAGAAATACAAATTAACAGAACCTTACATTTTGTTTATTGGCACTATTGAACCGCGTAAAAACATAATTACTTTAATAGAAGCCTTTGAGTCTTTGTCAGGGAGTTTTCCCGAACTAAAATTAGCTCTAGCAGGAAATATGGGCTGGCGCACAGAAGAAATTTCCACCGCCATCAAAGCCAACCCAAAAGTTTTACAGCTCGGGTATGTTTCAGAAATTGAAAAAAGAATTCTGCTACAAAATTCAACTATGTTTGTTTTCCCATCTTTACATGAAGGTTTTGGTTTGCCAATTTTGGAGGCTATGCGTGAAGGCACGCCAGTAATAACTTCTAATACTACTTCCATTCCTGAGGTGGCGGGGGACGCCGCTATTCTAACTGACCCCGAAGATTACAAGTCGATTGCTCTGGCTATGCGCAATATTTATACCAACAAAGAATTGCGAGCCGAGTTAGTTGAAAAAGGCAAAAAGCAGTTAGAAAAATTTTCCTGGGAAAAATGTGCCAGAGAAACTTTAGAAGTTTATAAAAGTGTTAAAGAAACATGAGATTAAATTTCGTTTTTTCGAAAACTACAACTATCGTTATTCTAATTTCAATTGCTTTGTTTTGTTTGGGCTTCGGAATTTATGTTTGGACGCTGGCCGATTCCATTGCTACCATTCCACAAAATTTTGAAACCAATTTTTATTCTACAAACAGAACCAGCCTTTGACAAAAGCGCTTTATAAGTTTAGAATTTTAACGACTAACAAAGATTTTAATGTTCAAAAAAGTAGATCCCAAAGTTGACTTTCCCAAGCTGGAAGAAAAGATTTTGCAGTTTTGGCAAGAGAATAATTCCTTTGTCAAATTACAAAAGAAAAACGAGGGCAAAGAACCCTGGTCTTTTATTGATGGTCCCATAACTGCCAATAATCCCATGGGTGTGCACCATGCTTGGGGGCGAGCCATTAAAGATGCTTTTCAGCGCTATAAAGCCATGCAGGGATTTGATCAGCGTTATCAAAATGGATTTGATTGCCAAGGCTTGTGGGTGGAAGTAGAGGTAGAAAAAGATTTAGGATTTAATTCCAAAAAAGACATTGAAAAATTTGGTTTGGACAAATTCTCTAAAGCTTGTCGGGCGCGCGTAGAAAAATTTTCTAAGGTTCAAACTGACCAGTCAATTCGCCTCGGACAATGGATGGATTGGGAGAATTCTTATTACACAATGTCTGAGACCAATAATGAATATATTTGGTATTTCTTGAAAAAATGTCAGGCCAAAGGTTGGTTGAAAAAAGGAACAGATTCAATGCCATGGTGTACGCGTTGTGGTACAGCCATTTCTGCCCACGAACTTTCCGACGAAGGTTATAAAGAATTGGAACATCGTTCAGTTTATGTGGCTATGCCGCTTCAAGGAAAAAATAACGAAAATTTTCTCGTTTGGACAACAACTCCATGGACATTGCTGGCCAATGTGGCTATTGCAGTTCATCCCGATCTAAAATATGTCAAAGTAAAAAGTGGTAAAAATATATATATTTTATCTGAAGGAACTAAAGATTTAATTAAAGACGGTGAAGTAATTGAAGAAATAAAAGGAAAAGATTTAGTAGGTCTGAAATACCAGGGGCCGTTTGATGAATTGCCAGCGCAAAAAAATTCTGAACGAATCGTAATTCCTTGGGAAGAAGTTGGCGAAGAAGAAGGAACTGGCATTGTTCATATTGCCCCGGGTTGTGGTGAGGAAGATCATGAATTGGGAAAAATCCACAAGCTAAAAGTTATTGCTCCGCTAGATGAGTTTGGTGTTTACATTGACGGCTTCGGTGATTTTACCGGCCAAGTGGCAGCGAACGCCGCCGACGAAATTTTTAAAGATTTGAAAGAGAAAAAATTCGTTTTTCGCATTACTAATACTAGACATCGTTATCCAATTTGTTGGCGTTGTAAAGAAGAATTAGTTTTCCGTATCACCAGTGAATGGTTTATTGATGTGGAACAAATTCGTCCACTGATGAAAAAAGAAGCAGGCAAAGTTGATTGGATGCCAGAATCGGCAGGGAAGCGCATGCAGGATTGGTTGGATAATATGGGCGACTGGCCGATTTCTCGCAAGAGATTTTGGGGATTAGCTTTACCATTTTATGAATGTACATGTGGTGAATTTATGGTTGTTGGTTCCAAAGAAGAATTAAAAAAGCTGGCTGTGGAACCGGAAAGGGTTGATAAACTTCCAGAATTACACCGACCGTGGATTGACGAAATAAAAATTAAATGCCCAAAATGTGCAGAAGTTGTTTCCCGCGTGACTGATGTGGGGGATTGTTGGCTCGATGCGGGAATTGTTTATTTCTCAACTTTAAAATATTTGGAAGATAAAAAATACTGGCAGAAGTGGTTTCCAGCTGAATTTGTTTCCGAATCAGTGCCGCAAATTAAACTTTGGTTTTATGCCACGCTTTTTATGTCAGTAACTCTTGAAGGCGTAACTCCATATCAAAAAGTTTTAGCTTATGCGACTTTGATGGACGAAAAAGGTGAGTCGATGCACAAGAGTAAAGGCAATACGATTTGGTTCGATGAAGCGGTGGAAAAAATGGGAGCCGACGCCATGCGCTGGTTGTATGTTTCGCAAAATCCTTTTATGAATATTCGTTTTGGTTACGGTTTGGCTGATCAAATGCGCAAGAAATTGCTAACCCTTTGGAATGTCTATTCATTTTTCACAACTTATGCAGCTTTGGATAAATTTGATCCGAAGCAAAAACAGGTTAAAAAAGAAAATAAATTGGATCGCTGGATTCTTTCTGCCCTAAATGCTTTTGTAGAAGATGCTACCAAGGATTATGAAAAATATGATTTAACGAAGTTAATGAAAAAGGTGGAGAAATTTATAACAGATCTTTCCACTTGGTATGTGAGGCGGAGTCGTCGTCGTTTCTGGAAGTCTGAATCTGACAACGACAAATTGGCCGCTTATCAAACTTTATATGAAGTATTAACAACAGTTATCAAAATTCTCGCTCCAATTATTCCTTTTGCGACCGAGGAGATGTATCAGAATTTGGTGCGAGCAGTTGACACAAAAGCTCCAGAGTCAGTTCATTATTGTGATTTCCCTAAAAGTTATAAAAAATTAATTGATACTGAATTAAACGAACAAATGCAAGATGTTCTAACTATGGTAAGTCTTGGTCATACCGCTCGCGATCAAGCTCAAATTAAAGTTCGTCAACCATTAAAAGGAATTCGAGTCTTTAATTTTAATAGCAAATTAATAAATGATATAGATTTAGTTAAAGCAATTTGTGAAGAACTAAATGTGAAAGAATATGAAATTATTAATAGAGGCGATTTTGATGATCTAACAGAAGCAAAAATAAATTTAAATTACTCTGTTTTAGGTAAAAAATACAAAGAAAAACTTAAAGAAATTGAAAAAGGTTCAAAAAAATTCTCTTTTGTTACCACTGACGATGGATTAAAACTAAAAATAGGAAATTATATCTTAGAGGATAACGAATATAGGATTGATTATGTGCCAAAAAAAGAAAGTGAAATTGTTTTCAATTCTCAATATATTGTTGTTGCAGAAAAAGACAAAGTATTATTCTTAAACATAGAAATAGATAAAGATTTGAAACTTGAAGGCATGATGCGCGATTTGGTGCGCTTTGTTCAGGAATTACGTAAAGAAGCGGGATTTAATGTGGAAGATAGAATTACCTTGTTTGCTGAAACAGATTCTAAAGATTTAAAAAAGGTTTTAGAAAAATATTCTGACACAATAAAAAAAGAAGTGCTGGCAGAAAATATTATTCACAAAAAAAGTGAATTTAAAATTGAAAAAGAACTGGAAATAGAAGGCGAGAGAATTCTACTTGCCCTAGCAAAATAGTTTTACAAATTTAAAAGACCTTGAGAATTTAGTAAAACTAAATCCCGAGGTCTTTTTGATTTGCTTAATAACATGACAGGATCATGCTACCAGCCACGACAAGAAGTGAGAAAAAGAAAATGCAGAATCCAAATCCCTCACTTACCTTTTCAATGTAAGTAAAGATTGAAAGTACGAACAAAATACTGATAAGGACCATCCCAATGACCGGAGAGTTTGTGGAATTTTCACCCATTTGCATGAGATGACCAGTCCACCATCCAGATAGAAAAAGCGGAACCAATAATATCAAGTAGACGAGAAATCTCCAACTTCTGAAAAATTCTTTTGTGGTCATCAATATTCTCCTTATGTAGTTTGTAAAAAGATCACTTGTTTATATTTGCAGTAAAGCGAAAAATACTATTTTTGTCAAAAAAAACCCGCTGCAGCTTCCAATTAAGGTTGCTACGAGCGGGTTGAGGGGGTTAGCAGGATGGAGCCATAAGTGCGATGAAGCACTTACTACTCCAAATCCCAACTCCGATGGCCGCTGCCATGCCGGCGATAGCCAAAACGGTATACAGTGTCACCCACTGTTTGTTTCTGGTTCTCCGCACCTCGCGGATGCAGAGAACGCAGAAGGTGATGACGATGAAGGGGAACAGAACCAACAGGAGCTTGAAGTTCCCGTCGGGACCTTCCCAGATCTGCTGGATTGGGTTCTCATTTGCGAGGAATAATCCTGCAATGTTTCCCGCGGTCATGCAGAGTAACATTGCCATCACCACCAAAACGTCTCTTTTTGTCACTTTCCGTCCTCCCTTTTTTAAGTTGTTTTTCCAGAATACGGAAAGCGGGGGTTAGAGAACTTTCTTTATTTTTATTTGAGCTATATTATACTACCAAAACATAAAATTGTCAAGCTTCTAGCAAACATAAAACATAAAATAGCTTAAATAAGCCCAGTAGTACAATGTAGAACATAGAAAAGTCTAACTTTTTTAGCAAATTAGATAAGAAAATATAAAACACAAGAATCATTTAATTGTACTACTGGGAAGGCAAAAAGAAAGGGAATGATTGCTCATTCCCGGGCGATTTGGAAGAAATTCAGTACTTCATCAGGAATAGTAATTTCCGGATTGTCTGCCATCAAAATGAAAATTGAACCGATAAGAACACTGCGAATTATCCAATTTTCATTAACGTTACTACGACATTTAGACTTTAAAAATCTGAGATTAAGATAGTTAGGATTGTGTTGCCAGAACTTAGCCAGAAATTCTGACCACTGATAGTAGTTCTCAATTTCCGTCAGGCGTTCACAAACTTCTACCATAAAGTGGACTGAATTTTCGTTGGCATAAGGAAATGCTTCTCGCAACTCCTTATAACTTGATCCCACACAACAGGGAAATTTGGTGTTATAACAGTGAGTTAGAATCAGATCTATAACATTTTCATCACGAGCCTCAACCAAATTTCTAAATTCCTCCCGAATTTCTGGATAAACCAGATTGGAGAGGGGAGAATTTTGCGCCAGACAACTCACAGTTGTCAGCAGCAGAAGCAAAGACAATAGCCAGTATTTCATGGTGTGCCTCCTGATGTTAAACAAATGAACGTTTCAATTCATAAAGATCATTTCAGTTAATAATGAGCTATTTGTAAAAATAGTCAAGCAAAATTTAAAATAGGACTATTCTATAGAAAAGTCCTAAGGGGGTTTTAAGCAAGAGTTTCCTTTTTAAGTAAAATGCGATAAAATCTGTTAGAATATAAGTACTAGTTATTTTTCTCCTTGCTCTTTTATCTTTAATCTAATTTGTGCCAACATATAAAACCGAAGGAATAATTCTTCGAAAAAACAATATATTTGAAGCCGACCAGATTATTACTTTCTATACTCGTCATCAGGGAAAACTGCGCGCTATTGCCAAAGGTATTCGCAAGGCAAAGAGTCGTCGTTCCGGACATCTAGAATTATTCATGCTGACCGATTTAATTATTGCCAATGGCAAAAATCTTGATGTGATAACTTCAGCTGAAAATATTGAAGCTTACAAACATTTGCGCAACGACTTAGAAATTTATAGTCAGCTGGGAAGTGTTTTAGAAATGGTTGATTTGATGACACCAGAAGGCCACAACGATACTAGAATATTTACACTGCTAAAAAATACTTTAGAATGGTTAAATGAAAATGCGCAATCAAAAAATAGGCATATTATTTTGCGCGCTTTTGAAATTAAACTTCTAACTATTACAGGTCACGCCCCAGTAGCTGATAAATGTGTGCGTTGCGGGCGCGCTTTAAAACCTCAAAGAAATGGTTTTTCGGATTTGCTTGGTGGCGTGGTTTGTTCAGGTTGTGCTTCGAAAAGAGATGAAGCGGTGGCAATTTCTGATGGCGCCATCAAACTTTTGCGATTGATAACAAAAAATGAATTGGCCACTGTGGCCAAAATTTCTCCTGAAGACCAAGCTTGGCAAAATTTGGAAGATATTTTAAGTGATTTTATAAAAGCCATATTAGATCGCCATTTGCCTAGCAAAGACTTTGTTCGTCACATTAAGGCGCTTGAAAAAAGCGCTTAAACAAGGTAAGATATTAATTAAGAATTTTCATAAATAAATATGCCCAAACAATATACCAGAAAATCAAATATTCCTTATAAAAGCTCTGGTTCTAGCAAAAAAGCCAAGCCTAAAATGGACAACAAAAGAAAAGCTAAAATTATTATGGCGGTGGTAGTAGTTTTAATTTTGATTGGCGTGGGAATTTATTTAACTGTGCAAAACCTCAATCCTAATTTTTCCAGCGAAAATGTAATTTTGAGCATTGATGGTCCGTCGCAAATTGCTTCTGGCAAAGATACAACATATACAGTCAAATATTTAAATAATGAAGGGGTGGCTTTAAATAATGTGGAAATTCAGGTTCAGTATCCAGCTGGATTTGAAGTAAGCGCCACTTCACCAGAAGCTAAAGAAAGCAATTCACTATGGCAGATTGAAGAATTGCGTCCATTGCAATCTGGTAGTATTGAAATTTCAGGGAAACTTTTTGGTGAAGTGAATGATCGGCAAAATATAAAAGTTACCATGTCCTATTTGCCTGGTAATTTAAGTTCTTCTTTTACAACTGAAACAGAAATTTCCACTGCTATTAGTCAGTCGGCTTTAACTATGGAAATTACCACACCAGAAAATTCTCCTTCCGGCAGTTCATTAAGTTTTTCAGTGGCTTTAACAAATGATTTAGAAGAAGAACTAGATGATATTAGATTAAGATTTTCCTATCCAGAAAATTTCACTTACACTTCTTCAGAACCAAATGCTAGTTTAGAGAACAATATTTTTGATATTGCTAAACTTAATTCCGATGAAAGTTCAACCATTGCAGTAAGCGGTGATTTAACTGGCGACGAAGGCGATGTCCAAAAATTTGTAGCCACTTTGGAAGTTAAGCAAGCTGACGGTAATTATGTCGTGCAAGCAGCCGAAGAATTTTCTGTTACCATTGTAAAACCAGCCTTAACTTTGACGCAAACTGTTAACGACGGCGATTCTGCCAACGTGTCTGCAGGCGACGAGTTGGAATATAAAATTACATATAAAAATGAAGGTGATGTGACTTTGCAGAATGTGGAAATAACGGAAGAATTTAATCGTTCCGATTTATATGATGCCACCACTTTTGTTTCAGAACCAGGAACCTTGGTTGACAACAAAGTTACATTTTCAGAAATTGCTACCATTGAACCGAATGCTGAAGAAACTTTGAGTTTCAAAATTAATTTAAAAGATACTTTGCCTTCAGCAACAAATGGTTTACAACTATTAGGCAAAGCTCGGGTTTCAGCTGGAACTGTGCAGGATGGAGAAGCAACCATTACTTCAGAAAGTGATACCATTACCGTCAGCATTGCTGGAAGCATTTCTCTTGTTACCGAAGGTCACTACTACGATTATGAAGGAATTCAACTTGGAACTGGTCCCATTCCGCCCAAAGTTGGTAAAACTACAACTTATCGGATTTATTGGTTTGTCTCAAGTGGTGTTGATAAATTAAATAATGCTAAAGTTACAACCATTTTGCCAGCGGGTGTAAAATTTGTTGGCACCACTACAGCCGAACAAGGAACCATAACTTACGAAGCAGCCACCAGACAAATTACTTGGGACATAGGGATACTGAAAAACAGCTCATCAGTCATTAGAGAAATGGAAGGAACTTTTACCTTAAGCATTACACCAAATGAAGCTGGTTCACTGGTAACATTATTAAATGGTTCAACTTTTACAGCTACTGACGATGCTACTGACGATTCTTTGTCTGATCCTTCAGGACTTGTTGATACCGATTTAGCTGATGATATTTATGCCACTGATGACGGCGTCGTAATAGACTAATTTAAAAAGCAAAGATTAAATAGCAAAGAAACGGATTAAATTTCTTATGTCTTTTAAGATTGTAAAAACAGTAAAAGGTAAGCGTGTAGGAATTCTTAAAACTAGAAGAGGAAACATTCCTACGCCGTTTTTTATGCCCATCGCTACCAAGGGTGCTGTGAAACATCTGCAAAGTTTCGATATGGAAAATTTGGGAGCAGATATTTTGCTTAGCAACACTTATCATTTATTTTTGCGTCCGGGCCTAGAAGTTTTCCAGAAAGTCGGGGACTTGCATGAATTTATGAATTGGGACAAACCAATTTTAACCGATTCAGGTGGATTTCAAGTTTTTAGTTTGGCTAAACTTCGCAAAATCACTGACGACGGCGTAGAATTTTCTTCACCAATTGATGGGACTAAACATTTTTTAACTCCAGAAAAAGTTATTGATATTCAACTGGCTCTTGGTTCCGATATTATTATGGTTTTAGATGATGTGGTGGGAAATCCTGTTGCAAAGATGAGAGCAGAAGAAGCGATAGCGAGAACTTCTAATTGGGCTAAAAGATCGCGCGAACATTTTGATAAAAAAGTTTTAGGAAAAAACAAACCGCTTCTTTTTGGCATTGTTCAAGGTTCTCTATATCCTGATTTGCGGGCAAAAAGTTTAGCAGATTTGGTAGAGATTGGTTTTGATGGTTATGCGCTGGGCGGATTGGCAGTGGGTGAGACAGAAGATGAAATGATGAAAGTTTTAGATCAAATTGTTCCGTTTATGCCAGAGAATAATCCGCGTTATTTGATGGGAGTAGGAAAGCCGGAACAAATTGTTAAAGCGGTAGAAAAGGGAATTGATATGTTTGATTGCGTAATTCCAACCAGAAACGCTCGTCACGGGACAATTTATGTTCCCAAAGGAAAAGATTTTTTAAAAGGTAATAAACTGCAATACGAAAAAATTCTGATAAAAAGTGAGAAATATAAATTTGATAAAAAAGTTTTTGATGCTCATTCAGAATCTCCCCTAAAAGATATTCAAAAATCTTATTTACGGCATTTATTCCAAATTGGAGAACCGCTGGCAAGTAGGTTGGCAACAGTGCAAAATCTCTGGTTTTACCTTAAATTGATGCGAGAATTGCAAGATAAATTGCTTAAATAAGGGATATTTTCCTGAAAATGGTTGAAAAAAAGATATAATAATATATAATACACAGTCTTAGTAATGTGCAGAGATAGGCTCTGTGCGTTCTAGGACGTGTACTATACAACATAAGGAGGATGTCGCCATGGGTAAAGACACCGTGTCCCCATCCGCAGAAACTATCACTGGTGGACAGCTGACAAAACTCGCCGATGTCATCGTGGCAAAGGGGAGGAAAAGCGATCTGCCAAGAGAGGCGAGCCAGCAGGTGATCGAAGCACAGGGAGCAGAAATCGCCGAAAACACCCTCGCCGACCTGCGTACTCGCGTGGAAGCTCACCTGCGTGCCACCGAGCCTCATCTGCTCGAGCGCCAGCTCTTCAACCCCGAACAGTTCCTGGGCAAAGGCTGGAGCATCATCGAGCGAGTGGGAAAGCGCGAAAGTGGCAATCTGGATGCTGGAAGGATTGTCAATAAGGACTATCTCGAAGGTGAATCCTACATCAACGGAAAGGAACGTCTTCAGCGCATCAAGGCAGTTCCCGAAGATGTCCAGCTCGATGAGCAAGACTTCATGGCGCTGTGGCAGGAGAAGGGTCATAAGACCCTCAAGTGGCTGTATGACACGAAGGGCATCAAGTTCCTGTCGTTCTGGGGTGCCATTCTCCGCAACCCCGACGGCGGTCGCAACGTTCTTTACCTCTGTCGGTTTGGCGATGGTTCCTGGGACTGGGGCTGCTCCTGGGTCGACCATGACGACGGGAGCGCCAGCAAAATCCTGCGTCCGTCCTCGAAAGTAACTAGAGTTCTTTGGACTTAAGCTCTCAGTTCTCATCTGAACTTTGGTCTTAGTCCTTGGATTCGTCGTTTCGGCCCGCGTTAGTTTTCTAAAAACTAGCGCGGGTCTTTTTCTTTTAATATGACAACAATAGTAACTGGAAACTTAAGTGGGATTTTTTTGTCCAAAATATGCTATAATAAAATTATAACAGGTTTCTTATGCTTCAGGAGGGGAAATAATCTCCATCATTATCATTTAAAAATGATAGATTACATCGACTTAACAGTTTCCCTAAATAAAAAAACGCCAGTTTATCCTGGCGATCCCAAGCTGAAAATTTCTCCTGTTACCACCGTTGCCAACGAAGGATATTTTCAGTCGGAATTAAGTTTGCCTACTCACGTGGGTACGCACATTGACGCGCCCTCCCATCTTTTTAAAGAGGGAAAACTAATTACCAATTACGCTCCCAAATGTTTTATTGGCGACGGCGTTTTGGTCGACGCCCGCGGTGAAAAGATAATTGATCGTAATTTAGTTATGAATTTGAATATTAAACCGGGTAATATAGTTTTGTTTTATACTGATCACATTGAAAACTATTTTGAGGATAATTATTTTACTACTGGTCCGCAAATAACTCAGGAAGTTGCCAACATTTTAGTACAGAAAAAAGTAGCTATGGTGGGAATTGATTCCCATAGCATAGATCATAATCCGTATCCTGTTCATAAAATTTTACTTGATCACGATGTGTTACTGATAGAAAATCTTACTAATTTAGAAAAACTTTTAGATAAAGAAGAATTTACTGTGGTGGCTTTACCAATAAAATTAGCTCTCGGTGGTGCTCCTGCTCGAGTAATTGCCATCACCACTTAAAAAGCCCGGTAGTACAACTGGGAACAAAACTCATACAAAACTTTCTAAAAATTGAACACAAAAGTAAAGTTAATATATTAATTAAGCAGTAAGTTGTCCTACCGGGATGACAAATAAAATATTATACAATCCTTTCAACGAATCTTGGTCGCGTCGCCAGGCAAAAAGATTATTGACCAATGTTTTTTTGCGTCCTAAAGAAAAACTTTTAGATTTAGGATGTGGTGCGGGAGAATTTGTTCGTCAAACTGCCAATAAATTTCCTCAGAGCGAAGTTTTTGGTTTAGATGTTTCAGAAAATATGATAGAAAAAGCCTTAAATTATTCTCCTTTTTTACCCAATACTAATTTTGAACTAGGACTGGCCGAACAGCTTCCTTGGTTAGCTAATTTTTTTTCTGCTATTTCTAGCATTGACGCTTTTCATCATTTTACCGATCCGAACAAAGCCATTGCTGAAACTTACCGCGTTTTAAGGCCGTACGGAAAAATTTATATTTATGATTATTTTCGCGACTCGCTAGTAGCAAGAATTTTAGAGAAATATTTTCGTAAAATTGGAGATGGGCATACAACATTTTGGCCTTCGTCTTTTTTACCTAGACTTCTTAAACAAAATGGTTTTCAAAAAATTAAAATTCAATCAGGGCCAATATCTTTAGTTTCCGCTCTTAAAGTTTGACGATAAAATATTAAGTAATATAATGTAATTAATGGCTTTTTGCTCTCCTTCCAGGGAATCTAGACAATCTCTGGAAGGTGAGAAGAAAGTCATTTTAGTTTCCAAATCTATCAAAAAATTGTATAATATAATAGATCTTTTAGAAAATTAAAATAAATGAAAAATTCTGCTTTTAGTCATAGTGTGAAATATTTGAGCCTGAATTTAGTAGGTGATGTTTTAAACTTTCCAATTTGGTGGTATACCAAAGGTTTTCTGCGCTTATTAAAATTTGTTGGGAAACAGCTGGTTTATTTTGAAAAGATTTTAGGTCTGCTAATAAAAATTAAAAATCTTTTCAAACCAATGTTTCAGGATTATACCTTTGCTGGTTTAGTTATAGGAATTATCATCAGAACATTTGTTCTCACTTTTGATATAATATTATATTTCTTAATTTTAGTTGTGGCGGTGTTAACTATTTTGTTTTATCTGTTGTTGCCAATTTTTGTGGTGCGGCAGATTTTTTATTTCTTCTATGAATAACGATTTAGAAAAAAATATTACACTGCGTCTAGCCACCTGCTCTCAGTGTCAAACAATTGGTTCTGAGTGCCAAGCATGCGGTGGTTATCATGAAGTTGGTGTGATTGGTAATAAAATATTGTTATGGGATTTGCCACTCAGCACTCTTAGCAATAAAACCAGACAACTCACTAGAAAACTAGATGTTTTAATTGATATTATTCTTTTTTCTTTTGGCGCGCTGGCCATTACGATACTCTTTTTCGACATGTTCAGCAGTGGTAATTATAAACTGGCAGATGTCGGGCGGTTTACCCATTTACTATTTTGGATAAGTATTTTAAGTAATATGTATTTACTTTATCGGTTTAAATCTCGTGACGAAAAAGAAGAATGGGTAATTAAAAAAAGTGAATTAAAAAATATTGGTCAGTTGCCAAAGGAATTAAACACCACAGAACTTTTATCTTTACCAAAAGAAGATACCATCAGAATTCATAATGTAATGAGGGGAGAGGCTTTAGATGTAATTGAAGATGCTTACAGTATGGCTAAAAGCAGTAATCATGCTCAAGTTTTACCGGTACATGTTTTGGCAGCCCTCCTGACCAAAAAAGAAATCTCTGAAGTGTTTGGCCGAATTGCTTTTGACAACGAGCGTTTTATAAAAATGATTAAAAGTGTTTTAGCTAAACAACCAAAAGAAAAAGGTAAATTAGTTATTGCACCACAAACTATTAGATTACTTCTTTATTCATATTACGAAGCAGTTGAAAACAGAAGACCGAAAATCGATTTAGCAGAACTGCTATCAGCTATAACTAATACTGATTCAGCGGCAAACGAAATTATGCTTGATTTAGATATGTCTCAAAATAAAATTCGTCACATTGTAGAATGGTATAACACGCGCCATGATATTATGAGACGTTACCGTGAAGAAAAAAGATTGGCGATGTTTAAACCCAAGGGAGTGATGGATAGAGCCATGACGGCTGTGGCTTCACCTGTGCTGGAGCGCATGAGTACAGATTTAACATATTTGTCTTCCCGCGGTGTTTTGGAAGTTTGTGTTAATCGTGAAAAAGAAACGGACGAAATTTTGCGCGTCGTGGAAAGTGGTAATAGCGTAGTTTTAGTGGGCGAAGATGGAGTGGGAAAATCGGCCATCATTAATGGACTGGCTCGTTTAATGACGGTTGAAGATGTTCCAAAAATATTACAAGATAAAAGATTGATCAATTTGTCAGTTTCGTCCATGCTTTCTGGAGCTGGGGTTGGTCAATTAGAAGGTCGTATTCAAAAAGTTATGAACGAAATTGCTCGAGCTCGGAATATTGTTTTAGTAATAGAAAACGTTCATGATTTAGTTGGGGTGGCCACCGGTGGCGGTCAAACTTTTGATATTTCTGATATTTTAACAGAAGCAATAAAGAAATTTAATTTACTAATTATTGCTACGACCAATTCCAAAGATTTTTCCGATGTCATTGAAAATAAATCCAGTCTTGATTCGGTGATGACCAAAATTGATATTACAGAAGTGGATGAAGACAATGCTATTAGAATTTCAGAAATTAAGGCACTGGGAATTGAAGCAAAAAATAATGTTTATTTTTCTTATGGCGCTATTCAATCAGCGGTTGATATGAGTAGTCGTTATATTCATGAAAGCCATTTGCCAGATAAAGCGATAAATATTTTAGAAGAAGCAGCTGTTTTAGCAGCTGGGGAAAAAGGAGAAGGTTCTATTGTTTCGGCTGATGAAGTAGCCAAAATTATTGCCGATAAAACAAATATTCCAACGGAAAACGTTACAGCCTCAGAATCAGCTAAGTTGTTAAAATTAGAAGATTTAATTCACAACAGAATTATTGGTCAAGATCAAGCAGTAACGGCGGTGGCTGAAGCTTTACGTCGCGCTCGAGCGGAACTGCGCGATGAAAAAAGACCAATTGCTACTCTGTTATTTTTGGGACCAACTGGAGTTGGTAAAACTGAACTTTCAAAAACTGTAGCCGAAGCTTATTTTGGTAGTGAAAACGATATGATTCGCGTGGATATGTCGGAATATCAGGAAGTTACTAGCATTGCCAGATTAATTGGCGACGAAGAAAGTAGTGGTTATTTAACCGAAGCCGTACGCAAAAGTCCTTATTCACTTTTACTTTTAGATGAATTAGAAAAAGCTCATCCTGATATTTTAAATCTCTTTTTGCAAGTTATGGATGACGGACGTTTAACAGACGGTCTGGGCAGAACTATAGATTTTACCAATGTAATTTTAATTGCGACTTCAAATGCCAATACCAGTTTTATTCAAGATCAATTAGAGGCAGGTAAAACTGTAGTAGAAATTCATAAAATTTTAATGGAAGAAGAATTACAAAAGATTTATCGTCCCGAATTTATAAATCGCTTTGATGAAATTGTTGTCTTTAAACCACTAAGTGAAAAAGATTTAGTTGATATTACTAGATTGCTTCTAAATAAAGTTGAGAAAAGACTGCTTAAAAAAGGCATAAATTTACGGGTTACCGAAACAGCTATTTTGGAATTAGCCCACTCCGGTTATGATCCCAAATATGGGGCCAGGCCTCTGCGTCGGGTTTTACAAGATCAGGTTGATAGTGCTTTGGCAAAAAAAATATTAAGCGGTAATTTAAAAAGACGAGATGTAGCTATTTTAGAACAAGGTGGAAAAATTCGTGTGGAATCGGGAGAAATTCTCTAGTATTGACAAAATAAAAATATAGTTATATAATAATTTTACTTTAGTAATTAATAAAATTCTAATGAAAAAAGTTTTATTTTTCGGAATTTCGTTAATAATTTTTGGTGTAGCTTCTGTAGCTTTAGCCACCATGACAACATTTGGGATTGATCAAGTTGTGTCGGCACTACCAGGATGGCAATTCATACAACATGATTCATTGGCAGTTGGACCAGACAAATCTGTTTATGTTGTTTATGATAATGAAGAAATAGAACCACTTAAATTTCTTTTTGCTAAGCAAACAGCCGGAGTCGGACCTTTTACATCTTATGTTTTAGATCCAGCTGGAGACGGTGCTAAAAATGAAGCTATAGATATTAACAAACAAGGAACTTTAGTAGCTTCCTGGGTAAGAGGAAATAATTTTGAAACCCAAGTTCATTTTGCTTATTCCACCAACGGTGGTGATTCCTTTTCTAATCCGGCTGCTGTTTCAACAGTGGGTTATAATATGTTTCCTGAAGCAGATATGGGAAAAAGTGGTAGTGCTTATATTGTTTGGAAAAACTTTGATACATATTTGAATGGAAAGCTTTATTTTTCTAAAACCAACAATGGTCAAACTTTTTCCACACCTAAAGTTATAGATGGTGACATGGCTGGAAACATTGTTGAACGTTATCAAGGTACAACTGTGCATATGGATGTGCTTGAAGGTACAGATACCCGCAATGATATAATTGGAGTTTGTTGGCAAGGATTTTTAGATGATTATAATACTGAATATGCTTGGGCAGCAGTTTCTACAGATGGTGGACAAACTTTCACACAACCCATAATGGCTGACCCAGCACAAATTACTTCTTTTCAGTATAGTCCGGGATGTACAGTTGATGAAAATTATTTGTATTTGTCGTTTGATTTTGATGGTGATATATATTTTACCAGAATGAAGCATGGTAACACATCGTTTGAGCCAATTAGAATAGTAAGTACTGAAGAAGCAGTTGCTCAAACAGTAACTATTGATTCTGCTCGCCCTGCCTATATTTATATGGCTTGGGATGATAATAGAAACACATCAGGGTTTGCTTCAGAAGGATATTTTATGAGATCGTTTGATGGTGGAGAAACTTGGACTGATGAAACAAATTTTGAAGATGATAATCCTGGATATTCTCCTGATGTTTCTTATTCGTTTGTTCAAATGGCTAATGATAAATCGGCTCACGTGTCATTTTCCAATGATTTGTTTGCTGGAACCGGGCGCGATATCTTTTATGACACAGCCACAGTTCCTTTCCAAGCATTTGCTACAGCCAATACTCCTGTAGTACACAGAAATGAATATGCCACTTTCAAACTCACTGTAAAAAATTATGAAGAAATTACCAAACAATTTGATTATTGGTTAGAAGCTTATTTACCAAATGGAAGCAGTTATGGAGGAAATCCAATAAGTCCATCTTCAACAACTATCGGACCAAATGGATCTCTTTCTGCAAATAAATCCGTCCTTGTTCCTGGTACTGCTCCGTTTGGAACTTATCGAATGTGTTTTAAGGTGGGAACTTATCCTGACGCCGAAGATGGTGAATGCGCCTATTTTGACGTTGTGCAATAGAAAAACCCTTATTGAAGCTAAAAATCACTTGTGATATAATACAGGTGATTTTTTGTTACTAATTTTTGTTATGCCCGGTAGTACAATCGGGCGAAAAAAGATGTAGAAGATACTTTTCTTAAGAATCGAGGTAAACTAGAAATCTAATTTAAATTAATCATTAAATCGTACTACCGAGATGACCGATAAATTAACACTGGAAAAAATTGTTTCACTCGCCAAACGGCGCGGTTTTGTATTTCAGTCATCAGAAATTTATGGGGGATTAGGGAGTACGTACGATTTCGGACCCCTTGGCATAGAATTGAAAAACAACTTAAAAAAATTCTGGTGGCAGGAAATGGTGCAAAAGCAAGAAGATATTGTGGGATTTGACGCTGCCATTTTAATGCATCCAAAAGTTTGGGAAGCTTCTGGACATGTAGAAGAATTTTCTGATCCGTTAGTGGAATGTAAAAAGTGCCACCATAGATTTAAAGCTGAAGACTTAGAAAATCAGGAAAAGTGTCCCGATTGTAAAGGGGAATTAACAATCGCCAAAGACTTTAATATGATGATGGAAACTTTCTTAGGGCCGGTTCAAGATGATGCTAGTAAAACATACCTTCGTCCAGAAACTGCCCAAGGACTTTATGTAAATTTCAAAAATGTACAAGAAAGTATGCGGCAAAAATTACCTTTTGGAATGGCACAAATTGGGAAAGCTTTTCGTAACGAAATAACTCCTGGCAATTTTATTTTTCGCACCCGCGAATTTGAGCAAATGGAAATGCAATATTTTGTAAAACCGGAGGAAGCTGATAAATATTTTGAACAATGGAAAGATAATAGAATGAATTGGTATATAAATTTAGGAATTGATAAAAAGAAGCTTAGATTTTATGAACATCCAAAAGACAAGTTAGCCCATTATGCTAAGGCCGCCGTTGATATTGAATATCAGGCGCCTTGGGGTTGGATTGAACTTGAGGGGATTCATAATCGAGGTGATTTTGATTTAACTCAGCATGAATTACATTCTAAAAAAGACTTAAAATA
Source organism: bacterium (assembly GCA_043815505.1). Lineage (GTDB taxonomy): Bacteria > Patescibacteriota > JABMPQ01 > JABMPQ01 > JBDRIV01 > JBDRIV01. Next base: position 127,246 of record JBDRIV010000004.1, on the reverse strand, counting down.
TTTTGATCAAGAAGCAAACGAAAAATATATTCCTTGGATCATAGAGACTTCTGGTGGAATTGACAGAGCGGTACTCGCAGTGCTGATGGATTCTTACGAAGCAGTAAAAGGTGGTAGATCAACCACAACGGAAAGCATAAAAGATGAAGAAGTTGTGTTGCGCTTGCCGTATAAATTGGCACCTTACACAGTTGCAGTTTTACCTTTATCAAAAAAAGAACCTCTTACCAAATTGGCAAAAGAAATATTAACTGAATTACAAAAAGATTTATCTGTAACTTATGATGAAGTTGCTTCAATAGGAAAACGCTACCGCCGACAGGACGAAATTGGCACACCATTTTGTGTAACTATAGATTTTGATTCCTTAGAAGATAAACAAGTAACTGTACGGGATCGTGATTCTATGCAACAAGATCGCGTGGCGATAACTGATTTATTAACGAATTTGAAAAAGAGATATGCCTAAAATTTCCCGACACACATTTTCTAGTGGCTTACGCTTATTGGCTGCACCCGCTGATCAAAAAACCGTAACCGTTTTAGTTTTGGTCGGTGCCGGCTCCAAATATGAAACTAAAGACGAAGCAGGGCTTTCGCACTTTTTAGAACACATGTTTTTTAAAGGTTCAAAAAAAAGACCAAGCGCTAAAATTGTAGCCGAGTTTATGGATCAAATTGGTGGTGAATATAATGCCTTCACTCACAAAGAATTTACCGGTTATTATGCTAAAGTGGCCAAACAACACGCTCCGAAAGCCTTTGATTTCATTTCTGACATGCTTCAAAACGCCAAATTGCCAGCTATTGAAATTGAGCGGGAAAAAGGTGTGATTATTGAAGAAATGAACATGTATCAGGATACGCCTATGCGTTATATTGGTGATTTGTTTGAACAACTTCTTTATGGCAATCAGCCCGGTGGTCGTTTGATTATTGGTAGTAAAAAAACTGTTCGTAGCATGATAAGAAAGCAATTTGTTGATTACAAAAAAGATTTATATGTAGCTAAAAATATTGTTGTTGGAGTAGCCGGAGGAATTTCTGAAAATAAAAGTAGGGAATTAGTAAAAATATATTTTGCTAATAAATTGCCAAAAGAAGAACCGCGAGTAATGCCAGAAACAAAAGACAAGCAAGTAGCTCCGCAAATAAAATTATTTTATAAAAAAACTGATCAGTCTCATTTATCACTCGGTGTTCGTGCCTTTGATATGTATGACAAAAAACGTTATGCTTTAAGTATACTGTCAGCTTTGCTGGGTGGCTACATGAGTTCACGGCTTTTCATTGCTGTGCGAGAAAGAAGAGGTTTAGCTTATTATGTTCGTTCCAGTGTTGAAGCTTACAAAGATACAGGTTATTTGGCAATTACTGCTGGTTGTGATAATAGTAAGGCTAAAGAAGCAATCGCGATAATTATTCAAGAACTAAAAAAGATTAAAAAACAGACAGTTCCAGCTAAAGAATTAAAAAAAGCCAAAGAGCATTTGAAGGGTCAAACCATGATGAGTTTAGAAGACACGTCCGAAAGTGCCGTTTGGATAGCAGTTAACGAATTGTTTAGACAAAAAGTTCCATCACTAAACTCATTCTTTAAAAAAATTGATGCCGTAACAGCCGCTGATATAAAAGAAGTAGCCCAGGAAATATTTACAACCGATAAATTAAATTTAGCCATGATTAGTCCTCACCAGGACACAAAATCGTTTTTAAAATTATTAGCTTTATAACATGACAGAAAATCAAAATGATCGTCGCACAATAGATGTTTCTTACCAAACATTTTTCAAAGCAATTATAATTATTTTAATCGGTGCTTTTCTGTTTATGATTAGAGATATTATTTTAATTTTGTTTGTGGCTGCAGTACTTTCGGCTGCTTTAACTCCCAGTGTAGAATGGTTGCATCGTAAAATAAAATTTCCGCGTTCTGTAAGTGTACTGGTAATTTATTTTTCCTTTTTGCTCATCGTTTCCTTAATTACCATTGCCTTAATTCCAACTATTGTTGATGAGGCAAGAAATTTAGCTTCATCTCTACCAAGTTATTTATCAGATGTTGTTGGCAATATTGAGGTTTCGCAAAATCAAGGTATTGTTGATAGTATTTCTGATTTCTTAAGTACCGTTTCTTCACAGCTCGGAAATGTAAGCCAAAGTTTCTTTGGTGGTATTTCGCAATTCTTTGGTGGAGTTTTCTCCCTAATAATGATTTTAGTAATTACTTTTTATCTTTTGATCAGAGAAAAGGGCATCCAAAAATTTGCTAGTATGATTCCCAACAAACATGAAGTATATATTAACGATTTATTAGGACGCATTCAGAATAGAATTGGTGACTGGTTTCGTGGTCAAATGCTTCTCGCTTTAGCAGTCGGAATATTGATATATATTGGTCTCTTGTCACTGGGTGTAAAATTTGCTTTAATCCTAGCTCTATTTGCTGGTATTATGGAAATTGTGCCCTATGTTGGACCAATTATTTCTGCTATTCCTGCAATATTTTTAGGTTTTACTGATAATCCTTGGTTGGCTTTGGCAGTATTAGCATTGTTTATAATAGTTCAGCAATTAGAAAATAACATTCTGGTACCTAAAATTATGTCCAAAGCTGTCGGGCTCGACCCCATAATTGTAATAATTGTTGTTCTAATAGGTTCAAAATTGGCTGGTGTTTTAGGTATGATTTTATCTGTTCCTATAGCCACCGCTTTATCGGTCTTTATTGATGATTTGTTTAATGATCGATTTGATAAAGAAAAAGTACCGCATCAATCAACTGTAAAAGCTAAATAATTTATTTTCCGCCCAGCCTCAGTTTTTTTGTAACTGAAGCTGGGCGGTTTTTTTGTGCTTGAAACAAAGGTAAAAGTAGGGTATTCTATTGAGAGATACTTATAAAATTCACTATCTACTACAGCAACCAAATTTTGGCTGCAAAAAGTTCATTTCTTCTCGCCTATGTTTTTCAACATAAGCTTGTCGCCATTCACTTTTTTCGCTACAAAATTTGAATGCTTCGCAACGAAAGTGAATTTCATAACCATCTCTATATGACAAGCGAAAGAAAACAACTTGGCACGCTGTTTGTGGTTGCCACTCCCATTGGAAATCTTGACGATATTTCAACTAGAGCGCTAAACATTTTACAAGCGGTAGATATTATATTTTGCGAGGACACCAGACAAACAAAAAAAATCCTGGACGCTTATGATTTTTCCGTACCCTTATCTTCTTACAACGAACATAATCACGACTTGAAAGCAGATGAAATTGTGAAGGAGTTAAAAAGCGGAAAACAGGTGGCTCTTGTTTCTGATGCTGGTACACCAGCCATTTCTGATCCTGGTTCCAGATTAGTAGAAAAAGTAGTAGTAGAAACTAAAGCTGATGTTCAAGCAATTCCCGGACCGTCCGCTGTAATTTCTGCTTTAAGCATTTCTGGATTTCCCACCCAGCAATTTGTTTTCAAAGGTTATGTGCCAGTAAAAAAGGGGAGAGAAACATTTTTTAATGAGCTAGCAGAAACTACAGAAACAACAGTATTGTATGAATCACCATTTAGAATCATAAAAACAGTAGCAGAAATTTCTAGTAGGCAACCAGATAGAGAAATAATGGTAGCCCGTGAACTAACAAAAATGTATGAAGAAAAATTTAGGGGTACAACGGCAGAAGTTAGCGCTCAAATAAAGGATAAAAAATTAAAAGGGGAATTTGTAATTGTTTTAAGGAAATTATAATGGCAGAAAAAAATACATTTTATATCACAACTCCAATTTATTACGTTAACGACAAACCACATATTGGTCATGCTTATACTACAATTATGGCGGACGTGGCATTACGTTTTCATACAAGCATTAATAGAACTAAAAGCTTAATGACTGGTGCAGGTGAAATTATCCGGAGTAAAAAGGTGAATAATGTAGAAGGTTTGTTAATGACTGGTACTGATGAAAATAGTTTAAAAACCATACAAGCAGCCGAAAAAGCTAAAAAATCCCCAGAAGAATATTTGAAAGAAATGAATGATATTTGGTTTGATACATGGGAAAAGCTCGGCTTAAGTATTGTAAGATCAAATAAAAAGGAAAGCTTTATACATACAACAGAAAAACGACATATTAGAGCTGTTGAGAAGTTATATGGCTTAATTAAGGCAAAAGGAGATATTTACAAAGGAAAGTATATAGGCCTATATTGTGTTGGTTGTGAAGCTTTTAAAAAGGAATCCGACTTGGTTGATGGAAAGTGTCCTGATCATAAAGAAGCCTTAAAAGAGATTGAAGAAGATAACCTATTTTTTAAACTTTCAGAATATAGGGAAAAATTGCTTGAATATATAAAAACCAATCCTGATTTTATAAAACCTGAAAAAAGGAAGAGAGAAATAATAAATTATATAAAAGATGAAATGGAAGATATAAGTATTTCTCGCTCAGGTGATATTAAGTGGGGCATTCCTGTGCCCGGTGAAAAAGATCATGTTTTCTATGTTTGGTTTGATGCTTTAATAAATTACATTTCTGCGTTAGATTTCGGAATAGATAATGATTATAAAATGAAAAAGTTTTGGCCAGGTACACATTTAATTGGTAAAGACATCACCAAATTTCATTGTGCTCTGTGGCCGGCAATGCTAATGTCAGCCGGACTACCTTTACCGAAACAAATATATGTTCATGGATTCTTTACATTGAATGGTAAAAAAATTAGTAAATCACTTGGGAATACCATTGATCCGTTGGAATTATCTGAAAAATATGGAAATGACGTTCTGCGCTATTTTATGTTGCGCGAAATCCCGTTCGGAGATGATGGTGATTTTTCAATTAAAAAACTGGAAGCGCGATACAAAGGTGAGCTAGCAGATGGTTTGGGAAATTTATTGTCTCGAACGGTTACTATGATTGAAAAATATACAGAAAATAAAAAAGTCCCTTTTAAAACTATATATTCTAAAACTCAAAACAAAGAATTGAGATTTAATGAGGAAGAAGTAAAAAAGTATTATGAAAATTTTGAATTTGATAAGGTAATCAAAGTTATTTGGGAAAAAGTAGATAAAACAAATAAGTATATTGCCGATACTGAACCATGGACTCTGTTCAAGAAAAACAAAAAAGAAAAAGTGTACGAAATACTATGGAATATTGTTAACGCATTAGTATATATTGCTTATTATTTGAAACACATCATGCCGGAAACAGAAAATGAGATATTTAAACAATTAGGTATTGATGTTAAGAATAATAAACTTGATATTAATGAAATTCAAAAAGCAGAACCATTATTTCCAAGACTAGAGGATCCTTCGACAGGCTCAGGACAAGATAAATAAATTTATGAATGACATTCACGCGCATTTAGATTTTAAGAAATTTAATTCTGATCGCGACAAGGTAATAAAAGAGAATCATGAAGAGGGAATTGAGAAAATTATAAACGTTGGTGTTGATGCAAGAACCAGTAAGAAATCCCTTGTGTTAGCCAAAAAGTACGATTTCGTTTGGGCTTCAGTTGGTATTCATCCTCATGCAGCCAAAAAATATGGCGATGAAGACGTAATAAGGATTGCCAAGATGGCCAAGAAAAATAAGGTTGTGGCAGTGGGGGAATGCGGTTTAGATTTTTTCGGGGAAATTTCTGATGATGAGAAAAAACTACAAAGAAGACTTTTAGTAGAGCAAATTAGAATTGCACAAGAAAATGATTTGCCACTAATGCTTCATTGCCGGAATTCCTATAAAGATATGGCCGAGGTGATAAAGCATGAAGGATGGCTAAAAGGAAACCTACATTGCTTTGCCGGGAGTAGGGAAGAGGCGAAATTGTTTTTAGATTTAGGATTCACAATTTCTTTTACGGGAATTATTACGTATCCAAAAAATGATGAACTATATGAAGTGGTAAAAGAAATTCCTTTGGACAAGTTTATGATTGAAACGGACGCTCCCTATCTTTCTCCGCAAGCAGTGAGGGGAGAACGCAATGAACCTGCTAATGTAAAGTATATTTACAAAAGAGTCGCGGAGTTAAAAGGAAAAGCGATCGATAAAATAATTGCCCATGCGTCGCACAATGCTAAGAGGGTATTTAACATCTGATATGTACGAATATAACCATCAAAAAATTGAATCAAAATGGCAAAAGAAATGGGAAGAGGAAAAAACTTTTTCAACTGACTTCCCCACCGATAAGAAAAAATTCTATTGCTTAGACATGTTTCCATATCCATCAGGAGATGGATTACACGTTGGACATCCAGAAGGATATACAGCCACCGATATTATCTCACATCACAAAAGATTAAATGGTTTTGAAGTTTTACATCCCATGGGTTGGGATTCTTTTGGATTGCCAGCAGAAAACTTTGCTATAAAAACTGGAACACATCCAGCCAAAAAAACTGAAATTAATATTGCCAACTTCAAAAAACAAATTAAGGCCATTGGTTTATCTTATGATTGGGATCGCGAAATAAATACTTCTGATCCTAAATTTTATAAATGGACGCAGTGGTTATTTTTGCAATTATATAAAAAAGGTTTGGCTTATAAAAAATCAGCGCCAGTAAATTGGTGTGATGACTGTAAAACTGTTTTGGCTAACGAGCAAGTTATTGATGGTAAATGTGAACGTTGTGGTGCAGAAGTTATTCAAAAAGAATTGGAACAGTGGTTTTTTAAACAAACTGCTTATGTTGAGGAAATATTAGAAAAAATTGATGATTTAGATTGGTCAGAATCGCTTAAAACAACGCAAAAGAACTGGATTGGTAAATCTGAGGGTGCGAGCATAAAATTCGCTCTTACAGCCAAAAATAAGGCTTTAGAGGTGTTTACAACGCGTCCAGACACTCTTTTTGGCGCTACTTACATGGTTATTGCGCCAGAACACAAAGTTTTGCAAGATTTAAAAAATGAAATTTCTAACTGGTCAGAAGTTGAAGAATATATTAAGCAGGCGCAAAAGAAAAATAAATTGGAACGAACCGATTTAGCCAAAGAAAAAACTGGTGTGGAAATAAAAGGAATTTCTGCCATAAATCCCGCCACTAAAAAAGAGATACCAATTTGGGTGGCCGATTACGTTCTACTTGATTACGGCACAGGTTCTATAATGGCCGTCCCAGCTCATGATCAGCGCGATAATGAGTTTGCTAAGAAATATAATTTACCAATTGAAGAAGTTGTTATTCCAGAAAGAACGGATGAAAAAAATCCTCCCCAACCTGATAAAAAAGAAGTTGTTAGAAAGATTATTCATGTTTTGGTTCGTAATCCAAAGAACAACAAGGTTCTAATATTGAAATGGAAAAAGTTTCCTTGGACAACCTTTCCGATGGGCGGTGTTGATGATGATGAAAGTTTAATTGAGGCCGCTATGCGAGAAGTGAAAGAAGAAACGGGTTATAAAAACTTTAAAAATGCTAAAGTGCTTGGTGGTCAGGTAAAAGCAAACTATTATGCTAATCATAAAAAGGAAAACAGAATTGCTTACACAAGTCTTGTTAGTTTAGATTTAGATAATGATGAAAAAGATGAAATATCAGCAGAAGAAAAAGAAATTCATGATTATGTTTGGCAAGATATTTCCAAACTAACAGTTGATAACATGACTCATAGTGAGATGGATATTTGGTTGGATCGAATGAACAATAAAACCGAAGTTTATTCTGGCAAAGGTGTTATGATTAATTCAGGCCAATTTAACGGACTGGATTCAGAAACTGCTAAAGAAAAAATTACTAAATTTGTTAAAGGCAAAAAACAGGTTCAATATAAAATTCGTGATTGGTTGGTTTCCCGCCAGCGATATTGGGGTGCACCCATTCCCATTGTTTATTGTGATAAATGCGGTGAAGTTCCCGTCCCAGAAAAAGATTTACCCATTAAACTTCCCGAAGATGTTGATTTTAAACCAACTGGCGAGTCCCCACTTAAAAGTTCCAAAACCTTCCATGATGTAAAATGCCCAAAATGTTCTGGCAAAGCCAGACGAGAAAATGACACGCTAGATACTTTTGTTTGTTCCTCTTGGTACTTCTTGCGCTTCCTGGATCCAAAAAACGATAAAGAGCCTTTTGGCAAAGATAAGGCCAAATTCTTCCTGCCGGTTGATTTATATGTTGGTGGTATGGAACATGCAGTTGGTCATCTTATTTATGCTCGCTTTATTACCAAAGCCTTGCGTGACCTAAAATTCTTAGATTTTGATGAACCATTTATAAAGATTCGCAATCAAGGAATTATTTTGGCAGAAGATTCGCGTAAAATGAGTAAACGTTGGGGCAATGTTATAAATCCTGACGATGTAATAGCGGAATATGGCGCTGATGCTATGCGCATGTTCGAAATGTTTATGGGTCCTTTGGAAGATTCTAAACCATGGAGCACTAAAGGAATTGTTGGTGTGAGACGATTTGTTGAGCGCATTTGGAAAATTTCGGAAAGAATTATTGCTGACAACACTAAAGGTTCAAGTGAGATTGAAAAACTTTTACAACAAACCATTAAAAAAGTTACCGATGATATTGAAGCGTTAAAATTCAATACTGCCATTTCTAAAATGATGATTCTGGCTCGCGAATTTGAAAATTCTAAGTCGGTTTCTCATGATCAACTAAAAAGATTTTTGCAAATTCTATTTCCTTTTGCTCCACACATTACTTCTGAGCTCTGGTCACAAATGGAAAAAACTGATATTACCGCATCACAATGGCCTCAGTATGATAAAAAAGTAGTTAGAGAAGAAGAAGTTGAAATTGTTATTCAAGTTAACGGCAAATTAAAAGCAACTTTGCAAGTTAAAAAAGATACTGCGGAAAAAGAAATTATAAAACTGGCTGAAAACGACGATAAGGTTAAGAAAAGTCTTGCGGATAAAAAGATTATTAAAACCATATTTGTACCGGGTAAAATTCTTAATTTTGTGGTACAATAGTATTTGAGCAAACTATTAAGGCTCTATTTTATTATGTCAAAATATACAAACATTTCAGCCGTAGTTTTAGCTGCCGGCAAAGGCACCAGAATTAATAATGGTCAGCCAGCCGAAATTCCTAAAGTTTTAATGGAATTAAACGGAAAACCCATGGTGGAATATTCGGTGGAACTTTTAGAATCACTGGAGATCTTAGAGAAAATTCTTGTTGTTGGTTATAAAAGAGCCATGATTCAAGATTATTTTGGTGATCGCGTTAAATATGCTGTTCAAGAAGAACAGCTTGGTACTGGACACGCAATTGGTTGTGGATTAGCAGAAGTTTCTGACAAGTCAGAATACGTACTCGCCCTTCAAGGTGATGACTCTGCTTTTTACCAGAAAAAAACGATCGCTAATTTTATTGATTGCCATATTAAAAATAATGCTTTATTAAGTTTTATTACCGTTGAGTATCCGGAAACACGTGACATTGGTCGCGTGATTCGGGATGATGATGGCAAAGTGTTACAAATTGTGGAGAAAGAATCAATGACAGAGGATTTGTGGAAATTCACAGAAATAAATGCCGGTTTCTATTTATTTAATAAAAAATGGCTTGCAGCTTCCATAACCAAACTTCAACCTTCAACAACTGGCAAGGGTGAATTAATTGCACCAGATTTGATTAAACTGGCCCTAGAAGAGAATAGAGAAAGAGTAATTGCTTATAAATTGGAAAACTTAGCTGAATGGCATGGTGTAAATACACCAGAACAGTTACAAGCAGCCAGAGAAAAGAAAAACTAAACTGTTTTTTTGTGTAATGATGGGGAGGTGTCGCACAATTTACTAAAAATCTAACGCGTCGCACAATAGTTTAAGATTTCTATGCAACATATTTTAGCCTCAAATTTGCCTAAAAATAAAGAATTAATTGCCACAGCTTTAGAAAATTATGTTGTGGTGTTACCTACCGAAACTTCATATGGACTTTCTTGTTCCATTTATAAAAAGGATTTGGTAGAGGAAATAGAACAAATAAAGCAAAGAGAAAAGAGTAAATCTTTTCTCGTTTTAGTAAAAGACAAAACCATGGCAAGTGAAATTGTTGAAATGAATGACGAAGCTAAAGCAATTTTAAGAGCATTTCCGAATGATGGTTTATCTGTTATTCTAAAGAAAAAGGATTCTTGTCCCACTTATTTAGGTATGAATAAAACACTGGCGATAAGAATTTCTAATTATCCAGTTATAAATGAGCTTTTTAACGCTATAGACTTTCCTCTAATTTCTACCAGTTTAAATGAATCTGGTTTAGAACCAATTTATAAAATTAGTAAGGCTAAAAATTTTGCTGAGTTAAAACAAATAAAAATGCTAGTTGATGCGGGTGATTTAGAAGAAAATCCTAATTCAACTATTGTAGATTTAACCGCAGAAGAACCTAAAATTGTGCGCACTGGAAAAATAACTTTAGAGCAAATTAAAAAAGCAATACAAAATGCCAACTGAAACACAACCACATTATTCCTATCTGGATCATAAAGCACGTCGGGAAATAAACGAATTGTACTTAACTTTTATAATTCAGCAGTTTGCGCGGAGTATGTTTTCGCTTTTTGAGCCGATTTATTTTATCAGTTTAGGATTATCTATTCTGCAAGTAATAATGTTTTATGGATTTGTTGCTTTCTTTTATTTTTTGTTGTTACCGTTTGGTGCTAAAATGTCAGCTCATTTTGGTTTTGAACACAACATTTTTTATTCAATTCCAATTCTGATTGGTTATTTTATTGTGCTTTACATGTTGCAATTTTATTTGTGGTTGTTGCCGTTGGCGATGTTTTTGTTGGTTTTTTTTCGAACTATATTTTGGCCAGCTTATCATGGCGATTTGGCTTTTTATGGCAGTCAAGATCAGCGCGGTAAAGAAATTGGTAAGTTGAAAAGCTTGGTGTTAACCGTAACCATCGCTGCCCCCTTTCTTGGTGGATTAATCTTAAAAATTTCTAATTTTAGCACTTTGTTTGTAATAGTTGCAATTTTGCTTTTTATATCCATTATTCCTATTTTTACAACCAAAGAAAAATTTACACCAAGTAAATTCAGTTACACCAAGGCTTATAAACGCCTATTTAAAAAAGAAAACCGTCGCCGCGTTCTCGGCTATATGGGCGTGGCCGAGGATTTTATGACCTGTATTCTTTGGCCAGTTTTTATTTACTTAGTTGTACAAGATACTTTTGCGCTCGGCTCAATTGTTGCTTTTTCAACCCTTATTACCGTTTTAATTATGTTGGCTGTAGGCAAACAAGCTGATAAAAAGAAAAATATCCTAAAAACCGGATCAATTGTTTACTTTGTGGTTTTAATAGTGAAAGTTTTTATTCGTTCTGCTCCCCAAGCTTTCTTTATAGATGTTTTTTCTCGCACCGCCAGAAATTCTATCGGTATTCCGGTAATGGCTTCAGCTTATGGTCACGCTTCCCGCCACGGCGTTATGAAAGGAGTCAACCTATTTCAACTTAGCTTAAATCTTGGTAGAATACTGGCAGCCATCATTTGTTTTATAATTGTTTATTATACCGATAATTTAGCTTACGTGTTTATACCAGCCGCTTTTTATTCCTTGCTATATTTATTTCTAAACGAAAAAGAAGAATATGTCTCTGAAACAAAGTGACTCCAAAATTTATGAACTAATAAATTCTGAAAACAAGCGTCAAGCAGAAGTTATTCGTTTGATTCCATCAGAGAATTATGCTTCCGAGGCTGTGATGGAAGCAACTGGTTCTATTTTGACCAACAAATATTCTGAAGGTTATGCTCATAAAAGATATTATGAAGGACAAGAATTTATTGATGAGATTGAAGAGTTGGCCATTGCGCGCGCTAAAGAATTATTTAAGGCTGAACATGTAAATGTACAACCTTATTCTGGTAGTCCGGCCAATTTAGCAGTTTACATGGGACTTTTAGAGCCGGGTGATAAAATTATGGGAATGAATTTGTTACACGGCGGACATTTGACTCACGGTTGGAATGTTAGTGCGACCGCTAAAATATTTGAATCGGTTCAATATACAGTTGATAAAGAAACAAAACTTATTAATTTTGATACTCTACGCGATCAAGTTTTAAAAGAAAAACCAAAACTAATTATTGCTGGTGCCACAGCTTATCCGCGAGTTATTGATTGGTACAAGTTTCGTGAGGTGGCAGATAGTGTTGGAGCATATCTTCTAGCTGACATTGCTCATATTGCGGGATTAATAGCTGGTGGAGTTCATCCCTCACCAGTTGGTGTGGCTGATGTTGTAACAACCACCACTCATAAAACTTTACGTGGACCACGTGGTGGCATGATAATGTGTAAAGAAGAATTAGCCGAAAAAATTGATAGGGCAATTTTTCCAGGACTGCAAGGCGGACCACACAATAATACGACCGCTGCTATTGCGGTTGCTTTGAAAGAAGCTGCGACAGATGAATTTAAAGAATATGCCAAGCAAATTGTAGCCAATGCTAAAGCGCTGGCAGAAAAATTATTGGAAAAAGGTTTTGAACTTGTGACCGGTGGAACTGATAATCATTTATTGCTAATTGATATGACAAATAAAAGTTTGAGCGGTAAAAAAACTGCCAAGGCGCTGGCAGTTGCTGGCATCATTTGCAACGCCAATACAGTTCCCTACGACACGAATCCACCACTTAAGCCATCAGGAATTAGACTTGGTACTCCGGCTATAACATCTCGGGGAATGAAGGAAAAAGAGATGGAAAGAATTGCTAAATGGATGGATAGAATTGTGCAAGATCCGGAAAATGAGAATACGATAAAGGGGGTAAAAAATGAAGTATTAAGCTTCTGTAAGGACTTTCCACCACCCGGAATTACTGTGTAAAAATGTGTATAAATGGCTTTTGTGAGCCATTTAATAGTGATAGGAAACTATATAAGAATAAATACTTGACAAAATTATTCATTAGTAATACAATACACCGTTACTTTTAAGGGCGTACAATAATGTAATGTGCCAACGCGCTGTAAAGTAACTGTTAAAATAAAATATTGGCACATCTTGTGGAGGAATGAATTTATTATTGTGCTCGGCTTCTTCCAATTCAGCATCACCGGAATAAATGCTGATATAATCAAAATGTGCCACCAGGAAGAAAGGGGCGCCATGTCTTTAATAAGAGATGGTACTTAAAAAAAGAAGGAGGGGGACTAGTTTGACTGTAATAGAACTGTTTAGGATAAATTATCCTCCTTCAAAATTCATTAAAGGTGTGGGTCGCGTATTGATAACATTCATGTTTTTCATACCGCGTGACCCACACCTGCACATCTTCGTTCAATAGTTTCAGCAATGACTGAAGGAAAACCGATAGCCACAGTAAAACCGTAATTTACTCGGATAAATGGGGTATATGTAGCTTTGTTCTGGACTCGTATGTTGTGTATATTATAACCGCTACATGTCCAAACAACTGATACTACAAGCCTTAGAAAAAGGAAATGGGTAAATTAGACGTTTTAGGAGATCGGGTAAACTTTAGCATTGACTGAAATTCAACCCGCCAATCTTGGCGGACTGGCGAACCAAAAAACATTCAAAAGGAGTAAATCATATGGCCAGAGTTTTGCTCCAAGCATTTCGTTTTTATTAGCCAGATCAAAAGTCCAAAAATCAGGCCCATTTAAGGGCAAACTGGTCGAGCTACGACAATAAGTAGTTCTCGGCCTTTTTCTTTGTTGAAATTATTTAGAAAATAGTTTAGTATTAAATACATAAGATTTGGCTTAATGACAAGACATCGGTAGTTTAGGCTCAGCATCGAGCCCCTTTATTCCTTCGGGAAATTTCCAAACTTAAAAGTCAGCCGAAACGTCATCAAGCAAGCCAATCTCATTGTTCTTTAATGTGTACCACTAGCAACCTGTTAGTGGGAATGGGATCATGAGCGAGGTAATTGCCATGGAAAATTTCATTTGTCCGGACGTGATCATTAACGTGGAGGCCAAGAAAGTGCTCAACAAAAAGAAGAAGAGCCAGGCCATCGACATCACCAGCAAGAAGAGCTGAAGGAAGAAGGCGCCCGATTGAAATGATCACTGAGAGCTAAGGTTCTCCCATTAGAACCAAATCTTTCACTTATCATTACTCAATCCATAGGAGGCTGAAATTGAACGACAGGACTATTTAAGAAATATTCTCTATTCTCATTCCAAAAAGTCGTTTCGAATTTCAACACCAAAGGAGAAAATCACGTTTGAATAAAAGGTTTCTCTGGCCGTTCTCTCTGATCGATTCGTAGCAATATAACAGTTCGTGGATAAAAATAACCTCTATTGGGGTTATAAGGCAAAATCCAAGGCATCGTCCTTCGTGATAGCCACACAAAAGCGGGAAATGCACCTCCCGCTTTATTTTATTTAAAATATGTATATAATTAGACACTATAAATGATCTTTTAAAATGGGGGTATAAAACATGTCCGAAGTATCAGGGTTAGATCTAAAAGCAGCTGTTAGAAAAACTGAAAGAAAATTTATCTTAAAAGCTCTTCGAATTACAAACGGTAATCAAAAATACGCTGCCAGGTTATTGGGAATCAAAAGAACAACGCTTATCGAAAAAATGATTCGTTTGGATTTGGTAAAAAGGAAAGGTAGGAATAATCAAGAGACTAAAGAAATCAAACGACTACAAGCGACCAATACAGAAAAACCCAAGGGAGAATTTAAAGATGCTGTCAGAAGCTTTGAAAGAGATTTAATTGTAGAAGCTTTGCAAAGATCAGATTGGGTCAAGAGCCGAGCTGCCAGACTTCTGAATATCAACCGCACAACGTTAATTGAGAAAATTAAAAAACTCAACATTTCTCAATAAAGTTAGTGCAGCCGAGACTATACAATACTCGGCTTTTTTGTATTAAAAATGCCGGGAGAGGGACTTGAACCCTCATGGAGCGAGCTCCACGAGATTTTGAGTCTCGCGCGTATGCCAATTCCGCCATCCCGGCATAATACTAACAACTTTAAGAGAAAACCATCTTCTTGTCAATCTGAAAAAATCGTACTATAATAATAAAAAAGAAAAACCAAAACACAATGATTTTGTTCAATTATTTATTGTATTTACTTTCGGGACAACCCCTACATTATGCCCGGTTGTACAATTTTGAGAATAAAAATATTCAGGGCATTCATTATAGTAGTAATAATTTATTGAATACAAAACAAAAAACTGTTTTTAATTGTACTACCGGGTATGGCAAGAGTTATTACCGTAACCAATCAAAAAGGTGGCGTTGGAAAAACTACGACCGCCATTAACCTTGGAGCAGCCTTAGCACTTGAGGGTAATTTTGTTTTGCTCATTGATATTGATCCGCAGGCTAATGCCTCTGCAGGTCTTGGTGTGGATTTTGAAAAGGTGAAGCATTCAATTTATGAGGTAATGCAAAATCGCATTTCTCCGCGCGAAATAGTGCATTCTACAGCTATTTCTGGACTAAAAGTAATTCCAGCCACTAATGATTTAGCTGGCGCCGGGGTGGAAATGGTAAATGTACCTCGGCGTGAATATTTGTTGGCGGAAGCAGTTTTGGAACTTCGTAACGAATACGATTATATTATTATTGATTCACCACCAAGTTTAGGACTTCTTACGATCAATGGTTTAGTGGCAGCTGATAAAGTTTTAATTCCAGTGCAGTGTGAATACTATGCTTTGGAAGGTTTATCACAACTTTTAAAAACTATTGAGTTAGTGAAACAGCGACTACATAATAGTTTAGATATTGCCGGCGCCGTTCTAACAATGCATGACAAAAGAACTAGACTTTCTAAAGATGTTATTCGTGAAGTCCGCGACCATTTTCCTTATCATGTATTCAATAGTATTATTCCCAGAAATGTTAGACTGGCTGAAGCACCCAGTTTTGGAAAAACAATTTTTGAACAAGCAAAATATTCTGCCGGCGCCAGAGCTTATTATAATCTAGCTCGAGAATTAAGAATCAGAGATTTAGCAGAAGAAAAAATACCATCTACAAATTTTAATCAAAATATTAATGGCTAGAGGATTGGGTAGAGGATTATCATCACTAATTCCCGAACCGAAAGAGCAAAATAATAATACAGCAGAAAATTCTTCAGAATCAATTCAAGAAGACGAAATTAATTATGGTTCAAGCAAAAAACCATTTATTTCTTCCGGTGTTAACGATCGCGTTGTAAATGTTCCGATAATTTCAGTTGCCAAAAATACTAAACAACCACGTATCAATTTTAATGAAGAAAAACTACAGGAGTTGGCCGAATCCATAAAAAAACACGGAATATTACAACCCTTAGTAGTTACAGCGGTAGATGACGGTTATGAATTAATTAGTGGCGAAAGAAGATTGCAGGCTTCAAAATTAGCCAATTTGGATACCGTTCCAGTAATTGTTCGTAAGGCTTCAGAACAGGAAAAATTGGAATTGGCTTTGGTAGAAAATATTCAGCGCGCCGATTTAAATCCCATTGAAGAAGCTAAAGCTTATGCTAAGCTTGAGGATGAATTTAGTTTGAAACAAGAAAAAATTGCCGATCAAGTTGGTAAAAGTCGATCGGCTGTAGCCAATTCTTTAAGACTACTAACACTTCCTGAAGAGATTCAGAAAGGTTTGTATGATGAAATAATTTCTGAAGGTCATGCGCGCGCAATTTTAGGCTTAAAAACGGACAAAGAAAGATTAGACTTATTTCATAAAATATTAGCTGGCGGAAAAATGACAGTACGTGATGTAGAAGACGCAGTAAAAAAAGTTAGTGTTAAAAGCCATACTCGTCAACAAAAAGATCCAAAATTATTGGATCTGGAACAAAATATTCAGAGACAACTTGGTACCAAAGTAGAAATTAAAAAACGCGGTGGAAAGGGTAAGGTTATAATTGATTTCTATTCTGATGAAGAATTGAATGGCATTGTGGGAAAAATTTCTGAATCAGATTATGATCTTTAGTTACTGACGCGTTACTTCTATTATAGATTTTAATTTTCTTAGTCTATTCATTACGTTGATTAACTGGTCAACGTTTTTTACTTCCAAATTCATAACAAAAGTTATCAGATCATTTTTACGAGAACGAAAGGAAATAGAAATTATATTAATTCCCATAGCAGAAACTGTGCTACTAATATCACGCAATAAGCCGACTCGATCTAAGGTATCAATATGAACACTAGCGCGCAAATATGTCATCGTGCCCCCTTCCCAGTAAGCGTTCATAATACTAGAACCGCGACGTTTTCCTTTTTTTATATTGGCACAGCGGTAACGATGTAAAACGGCCCCTCTACTTTTGGAAATCAAAGCCCTAATTTTATCTCCCGGAACAGGATTACAACACTTGGCCACAGTTGTTACAATACCTTCCTCTTCACCAACAATAGCGCGTGGTCGTTGAACAGTTTCACCAAAGAAAAAATATTTTTTAGAAGTCGTTGGTTGTAATAATTCTCTTGGGGTGAGAATTTTGTTTAAAACTTGTTTGATACTAACATCACCCTGACCAATGGCAATCAATAGTTTATCCAGATCTTTATATTGCAAATCTTTTAGAGCTTTATTAATTCTTTCCGATTTTTGTTTTTCAATGGCAGGCTTTTTTAAAATTTGGAGTTCGCGATTTATCATTTTACTTCCGTATTCCAAACTTTTTTCGCGGTTTATTTTTTTGAAATAATCTTTAATATTGTCACGCGCTTCATTAGTTTTAACAAATTCTAACCAGTCTTGAGAAGGACCGCCTCGAGTTTTAGAAGTTATTACTTCAACTAAATCTCCGTTTTGCAGTGGAGTTTCTAAAGGGGCTATTTTATTATTTATTTTTGCTCCAATACAAGCGTTGCCAATTTCAGTGTGAATGTGATAAGCAAAATCGACTGGAGTGGCGCCATCAGGAAGATCAATAACATCACCGTTAGGTGTAAAAACAAATAGACGATCTTTAAAAACATCAATTTTTAACGACTCGTAAAATTTTCCAGAATCGGACATATCTTCTTGCCAGCGAATGAGTTGTTTAATCCATTGCACTTGGCTCTTGGGAATCTTAACACCTTCTTTATGATCTCCCTTTGCTTTAGTTTCAGCATAATGCCAGTGAGCGGCCACACCATATTCAGCTTCTTCATGCATTTCTTTGGTGCGAATCTGAATTTCTAATATCATACCCTCATCTCCAAGTACTGTGGTGTGAAGCGATTTATAACCGTTAGCTTTCGGAGTACCAATATAATCTTTTACTCGTCCTACCATTGGTTTCCACTTACCATGAATTAAACCGAGAGCTACATAGCAGTTTTCTTCTTTTTGGACAATCAAGCGCATCGCCACCAAATCGTGAATGTTTTCAATATTATTGTCGTAGCGCAATAGTTTTTTATACAAACTGTACATATGTTTGATACGACCATGAATATCTAAAACATTTACTCCTACTTCTCTAAGTTCTTTGATAAGAGATTCTTTAATGCTGTTAATATAATCTTTGGTGACTTTAACTTTATCTTCAATTAAAGCCTTTACTCTTTTATATTCTTCTGGATAAACATAAGGAAAAGCCAAGTCTTCAAGTTCACCTTTAATTTCTCCCATACCGAGACGATTGGCTAGAGGGGCATAAATTTCTAGTGTTTCTTCGGCAATGCGACGAGCGTGATCTGGCTCTACATATTTCAGTGTACGCATATTATGAAGTCGGTCGGCCAGTTTAATTAGCACCACGCGAATATCTTGAGCCATAGCTAGTAGCATTTTACGAACATTTTCTACAAAATATTCTTGTTTAGAATTACCAGCAAACTCAATGGCATCAAGTTTAGTAACTCCCTCAACCAGTTCCGCTACGTGTTTACCAAATAAATCTTCAATTTGCTTAATATCAAAATTTGCATCTTCAACAACATCGTGAAGAAGAGAAGCTATTAAAGTGTGTTCATCTAGATGAAGTCCAGTCAAAATTTTTGTTACTTCCATTGGGTGTTCAATATAATCAACTCCCGAGGCTCTTTTTTGTCCTGCATGCGCTTTTTTAGCAAAACGATAAGCCGCCATCAGTTTATCAGTATTAATCTGAGGTGTTTCTTCTTTGACTAAATTTATTAGACTTTTGATTGACATAGATTTGTATATATAAGATATAACAAAAGAGATTTTAGCGCAAAAAAATAGCCCATAGCCTAGGACAAATTGCTAATGATTTAAAATAAAAAACCCCGCTGGGCGAGGAATTTTTAATCTTCTTTTATATCTTTTTCGAAGTCACATTCTTTGCTCGAGCATTTTATTTTATTGCCAGCCGCATAAACTAATAAGCTTTTACAATCGGGACATTCTTCGCCAGTTGGTTTTTGCCACATAGCATTTTCACATTTAGGATAGCGGTTGCAAGCATAAAATGTTCTGCCTTTTTTGGAACGCTTTTCAATAATTTCACCTTTTTTGCATTCTGGACATTTGGCACCAGTAGATTTTTCAATAGGCTTAATATTCTTACAATCTGGGTATTTAGAACAACCAAGAAATGGACCAAAACGTCCACGTTTAACCACCATGTCAGCTCCACATTTTTCGCATTTCTCGCCACTAGCTTCTTCTTGCATGACTTTTTCTTCGCCAATTGGTTTGGTAGTTTTGCAATCAGGATAACCAGTACAAGCCAAAAATTTTCCAAAACGCCCCAGTTTTATTATCATCGGTTTGCCACATTTTTCACACTTCTCGTCAGTTTTCTCTTGAGTTAAATCTTCTTTATTCACTTCATCCTCTTTTTTAGCAATCAATTTTTCTAAAGGAATATAGAAATCTTGCAAAAGTTTTTGCCATTCTAATTTGTCTTCAGCAACTTTATCCAAATTTTCTTCCATGCCAGCGGTAAATTTCAAGTCTACAATTTGAGGGAAATGTTCTACCAATAAATCAATTACAACATAAGCGACGTCAGTAGGATGAAATTTCTTTTCTTCTTTGGTTACATAACCGCGATCAACAATGGTGCTCATAATGGGAGCATAGGTTGACGGACGACCAATGCCTTCCACTTCCAAGGCCTTAACCAAAGATGCTTCTGTAAAACGAGCTGGTGGTTCGGTGAAATGTTGAGAAGGAGTAATTTTAACAAGTTTTAGTTCATCATTTTTATTTAGTTCTGGTAAAACTGCTTCATTTAAAACTCCATTGCTGTTGTCATTGCCGTTATCTTTGCTTTCAGTATAAACTTTAGTGAAACCATCAAATTTTACAATTGAACCGCGAGCGCGCAGAATATATTTGGAAGCCGCTACATCAACAGTGGTGGAATCAACTAGAGCGTCAGCCATTTGTGAGGCCAGGGCTCTTTTCCAAATCAAATCATAAAGTTTAAATTGTCTGGCATCAAGAGCTCCTTGTACACTTTCAGGGTTTCTCAAGAAACTGGTGGGACGAATCGATTCGTGAGCTTCTTGAGCATGTTTAGATTTTTTGGAATAAACTCGGCTACCGATATAATACTTGGAACCAAAATCTTTGGTAATAACTTCACCGGCTTGTTTGATAGCTTCGTTGGCAATATTTACCGAATCAGTTCTCATATAAGTAATAAGTCCAGTTGCTTCGCCGCTAATTTCCACACCTTCATAAAGTTGTTGGGCCAACATCATAGTTTGTTTAGCTGAATACCCAAGCTTTCTGGCGGCTTCTTGTTGCAAAGTTGAAGTTATAAAAGGAGGTCGGGGAGAACGTTTGGTTTCCTTTTTAACAACTTCAGAAACTTCAAATTTTGTATTGGAAACTTCTTTAACAATTGCTTCAGCTTCTTTTTTATTTTTAATACCAAGTTTAGGAATGGTTTTGCCATCCTTTTTAAACAAATCAGCTGTGAATTCATTGCCATCTTTATCTAAAACAGCTGTAATTTTCCAATATTCATCAGCTTTGAATTTTTGAATTTCTCGTTCACGATCAACTATTAAACGTACGGCCACAGATTGTACGCGACCAGCTGAAAGTCCGCGCGTAACTTTTTTCCATAAAAATGGGCTCATTTTGTATCCGACCAAACGGTCTAAAATACGACGAGCCTGTTGGGCATTAACTAAAAAGAAATTTATCTGACGTGGTTCTGCTAGCGCTTTTTCAATAGCAGTTTTGGTAATCTCATGAAAAACAATTCTCTTGGTTTTGTCCGCTGGCAATTTAACAGCTTCAGTAATATGCCAAGCAATTGCTTCACCCTCACGGTCTTCATCAGTAGCCAAGATTACTTCTTCTGCCTTGCTGGCAGCAGATTTTAAGGCCGCCACAGTTTTTTTGGCTTTGTCGGGAATGGTATAGGTAGGTTCAAAATTCTTTTCTAAATCAACGCCAATTTTGCTTTTGGGCAAATCGCGGATGTGTCCAAATGAAGATTGCACATTATATGAAGACGGCAAAAAACGCGAAATAGTCTTCGCTTTGGTTGGTGACTCAACAATAATCAAAGTTTTTTTACCAGCCTTAGAAGTTGCCATAATAAATTAAAAATCCTTACTTTTTTAAACTTTAATGTAGTTTTGATTTCCTAAGTTCCGTACTTTACCTAACAACTCTAAGTTTGTCAAATTTGAGAGCAAAATTTCTGGGGATAAGTCCAATTTATCGCAGAGATTATCAAGGCTTAAAGATTCGCATGATAAAGCCGTTAAAATACTTTTTTCTACTGTAGAAAATTTACAAGGAATTTCTTTTTGATCTTTTTTGGAAAAATCCAATTTTGTTATTAAATCATCTGCCTCAGTAATCAAATAAGCCCCATCTTTAAGCAGTTGATTTGTTCCGTATCCAGAAGTTTCTAAAATTTTACTGGGAAAGGTTAAAACATCGCGATTTTGGGAAAGTGCGTAATCGGCAGTAATTAATGCGCCGCTTTTTTTGGGTGCTTCAGCCACTAAAATGTTTTGGCATAGGCCCGATATGATTCTATTACGCGCAATAAAATAGTGCGGATGAGCTTGTTCATTATTGTATTCAGAAATTAAAGCACCACCAGATTTTAAAATTTCTTGAGCCAAACCAAAATTGGATCGAGGATAAATAAATTCGTCTGCTATTCCTGAACCAAGAACGGCCAAGGTGGGCAGTCCTGCTTTTAGAGCTTCCGCGTGAGCTTCAGCATCAATACCAAGTGCTAAACCAGAAACAATAGTGACATCATATCCTTCTAGCCTAGAAATTAAATAACGAACAACCTCGCGTGCATAGCGACTACATTTTCTAGGACCGACAACAGCTATATATTGTTTGGTTTGAGGAATTTTTCCGCGAACATATAAAGAACGTGGGGGATCGTGGATTTCTTGCAAGAGGGCGGGGAAGTCTTTTTGCTTTAAAACTTTAATTAGCATTTTTGCGTATTAAAAATGGGCAGATAATGCCCGTCTTCCCCTGGTGTTTTCAGAATAACACTGGAATTAAAAAAAGCCAAATTCTCTTGACAAAAAATTAAGTATTTGATAAATTGGCTTGATTTGGCTTTCGCTATCCTATCTGCAAGATAGTCAGTTGGTAATCCTCCTTACACCGACTTGATGACCTTGCAGGTGGGATAGGGGAAGCTTTTATTGTAAAAATTCAGTTACAAATTCTTTTATTTGAGGGAAAAGATGGCTAATACTTTTATAATCTTCATCAGACATGTTCATCAGAACATAATCTTCAGTAGCAATTCTCTCATCTCGTCCAATACCAATTCTTATTCTCCGCAATTCACTTATACCTACATGTTTGATAATTGATTCCATACCTCGATGACCAGCTGATGAAGTACCACTAGTTTTAAACTTTCCCACGTCTAAATCAACATCGTCATAAATAATTAGCAGATCCCTAGTAACATCCAATTTATAAAAATCTATTAGTTTGCGAATTGCCTCGCCAGAATTATTCATGAAAGTCAGAGGTTTTACCAGCAGAACTTTTTCTTGACCAATTAAATTTTCGGTTTCAGCACAACCGAATTTATTGTTTTCCTTAAAATCAGGAAAATCCAAATTTTCTTTGATCAAATCTAAAACTAAAAAACCAGTGTTGTGTCTGCTCATTTCGTATTTAGGGCCAGGATTTCCTAAGCCAACAATTAATTTCATTTGGCGAAGGTTAATAATCTGATGGGAATGCCTTTAAAATCATATTCAGCAATTAGGCGATTTTTTAAATGTTGCAGGTATTTTTCAGGAAAATCTTTGCTACCGGAATATTTTAGGCGGAAAGTTGGAGGATTGGTATCAAGTTGTTTTAAGGTGCGCAGACGTAAATGTTTGCCTTTAATTTCTGGAGCGGGATGATATTGTAAAACATCTTCTAAAAGTTTTTGTAATTCTTCGTTAGGAATAGTGGTATTAAGTTTATCATAAATATAAAGAATTGAATCATAAACTTTTTCAATGCCTTGCTTTTGAATAGCAGAAGTAAAAACTAAAAAGGGTGAAAAGATATTTTTAAATTGCACCGCATAATATTTGCGTAAAATCTTTTCCAATTTTGCCCTATCTTCAATTAAGTCCCATTTATTTATTACAAGTAGACATGGTTTTCTGGCTTTAGCAATCATTCTGGAAATGCGACGGTCTTGTCTAGTGGTGTAATATTCTTGACTGTCAAAAATAAATAGAACCATATCGGACATGCGAATAGTTCTTTCTGTGTGGCGCATACTGATTTTATCCAACCACAATCCGACTTTGGAGTGACGCCTTAATCCCGCAGTATCAATAAGCTCAACTTTTTTATCGCCAATAGTTATAAAAAAACTAACACTATCTCGAGTTGTACCAGCAATAGTGGAAACCAGCGATCGGTTTTTGCCTGTAAAAGTATTTAATAAAGATGATTTACCCACATTTTGTTTGCCAATCAAAGCAATTCGAATTGGTCTGACAATATCCTTGGCTTCAACTTGAGGTTTAAAATAAGAAGTTTTTAGAATAGTAGTTATTTGATCGAGCAAATCGCCAACTCCAGAACCGGTGACAGCGGAAGTGAGATATGGTTCACCAAATCCTAGAGTAGAAAATTCTGATGACTGATTTCTAACATCAGCCTTCTCAACCTTGTTAGCTACTAAAATTTTTGGTTGTTTAATTTTTCTCAACCACGAAGCAATAATTAGATCAGCAGAAGTTATACCGTCTAGAGAATCAATAACAAATAAAATCAGGTGAGACTGATTGATATATTCTTTAACCTGGTCAGTTACTTCTTGCTCCATTTGTTCTTCACTGTCAGGAAAGAATCCGCCAGCATCCTGAATTAAAAAATCAGTTCCGTTCCAAGAACATTTTCTTTCCAAGACGTCGCGAGTGGTGCCAGGAAAACTAGAAACAATAGCCGTCTTTTCTTTAGGGGATTGGCTAATACGATTAAACAATGATGATTTGCCGACGTTGGTTTTACCAACTAACAAGACGCGCGGAAGATTTTTTGTCATAACAACTTTTAGTTTTGGTTAGTATTGAAGTCCTGTCCAAGTACTACCACAATAGTGGCAGTATCAAATTGATTTAAAGTTTTATCAATTTCGGTGACGGCAAATTCGTAAGAAGTTGGATTTATCAGTTCTTGATTAGAATTGTTTTCCGAGGTTATAACTTCAGCCATATTAAAATAATCTTGTAGATAAGAAATTGTTTTAGGAGCGTTGCCAGAAGTATAATCATAAATTACAGTGTGGTCGTAAGTTTGCTCTTCAGCATTGCGGATTAAATTCACATTATAATCTCTTTGTTCGAGTGCACTCTCGGCTGAAGCTGCCATACCGGGAATATAGGTGCCATTTTGAATTTCGATAATTGCCTGTTCCGCCATTTCTTCTTCACTGGCAATTTCATTGTTAAATATATTGCTTACATAGTCTTTTATTTCGAAATAGTCGCCGGCGGTAGGTTGTAAGATGTAAGCTCCAAGGGGACTGATAGTTGATTGTAAAAGTCCTGTTGAAGCATTATCAATTACATGACTAGAAAAACTATCCTTAGAAATATTTTTTCCTAAATCAGCTAGTCTTAACATTTCCCAAGGTTCCAAGTTAGTTTCCATGTGATTTCCCAAAGCGTCTAAAATGCTATTTATTTTTAAGGGATTCAAAAAAGTAGAAGCAGACAAAACTTTTTCTTTTATAGCCATAATAATTTGTTGCTGACGAGCAGAGCGCGCAAAATCTGTTCCTTCAGATCCTGAACCATCCTGAACTATACCATGACGAGAACGAGCATATTTAAGAGCCGTGGCGCCGTCCATTTTCTGCCAACCTTTGTTAAAAGTAATGTTTTGGTAACCATAATTTTCTGTCGGATACATTGGATCATAAAATGAGTTTTTAACTTCAATATCAACTCCACCCAGAGTATCGATAATTTCCTCAAAACCAGAAAAATCAATTTGACCATAATAGTTAATTGGTAGTCCGGTTATAGCTTCTGCTACAGCACCTAAAAGTTCTGCGCCGTTAGCGTTATTTTGTTCGCCGTGAATGTAAACACTATTAATGCGCGAACCTCCATAACCATCAACCTCTACCCATAAATCGCGGGGGAGAGAAATGAGGGCAATTTTGTTTTGCTCAACATTATAAGAAGCGACAATTATAGTATCAGTTAAATAGGCTCCATCATGACCTTCACCACCAATTCCCATTAGCAAGAAATTTACCGCACCCATGTCTTCACCTTGCAAGAGTCTGTCATTAGCAGTTACCAAATGAGAAATTTGCTTAAAAAAGCCTTCATTACCCCAATCCACAAAAACATCTTTGCCGACAGAAATAATTTTAAACGAAAAAGCGATTAGTGAAATTCCAACCAATACAAAAAACACTAAAGAAGATTTTCTAACTATTTGCCAAAATTTGCTTCTTGGTGATTTTAAATCTTCCTCCTTAATCGTTATATTATCGATTTTTGGAGGTGCTGATTGTAGTTCTTCTTCTTCCATATATAGTTTGTCGAGCGTCTACTACATTATAGATATGTGAGCCTTAAGTGTCAAAGTCACATCCTTGCAAAACCCATAAAAAGTTGTTATAATACTCCGTAGTGAAATTTAATACCTTCTAACCTCGTATTACGCATGAGGAGTTTTAGATAATGGAACGTTTGTAATGGTGAAAAAAACAAAAGAAGATTCTAATAAATCTTTTAAAACAATTCCTGATAACATTAAAAAACCAATTGGTGATGATGACAGTGAACACTCGTCTTTTTTTACTTTTGCTTTTGAATTTCTAAAAATCATTGTTATTTCGCTCGTGATTATAATTCCGTTACGTTTTTATTTAGTGCAACCATTTTTTGTAAATGGTTCCAGCATGGAACCAAGTTTTTCTTCCGGTCAATATTTAATTATCAATGAAATTAGTTATCGTTTTTCTGACCCTGTCAGAGGAGAAGTAATTGTTTTTCACCCACCTGATGGACAAAAATCATTTTATATAAAAAGAATTATTGGTTTACCTGATGATAGAATTGAAGTTGAAGCGGGAGAAGTTTTTATTAATGGCGAGCAACTGGAAGAAGATATGTACTTATCATCTGATGAAGATACGCCGGGAAATATTGATGAAACCATTCCTGAGGGACATTATTTTGTAATGGGTGACAATCGTGACGGTTCTTCCGATTCCCGTTCTTGGGGAACAATAACCAGAGATGCTATAATCGGAAAAGCTTGGATTAGAGTTTTACCCTTTGATAAAGCTGGTGTTTTTGAAACACCTGAATATTCTTTATAAAAATTAATAATATATTATGGGACGCAAGAAAAAGTCAGAGACAACAAAAAATACAACAGTGAGCAGAAAAAGATCTATCACCAGAGTTACTGGCATGCGTGATATTTTACCGGATGAACAACTATATTGGTCACATGTTATAAGTCAAGCTGAGAAACTTTTAAAAGCTTATGGATTTAAAAAGCTCCAAACTCCGGTACTAGAAAAAACCGAACTTTATTCTCGGGGCGTTGGAACCGATACTGATATTGTAGAAAAAGAAATGTATACTTTTCGTGATAAGGGTAGAGAGCAATTAACTATGAAGCCAGAAGGTACGGCCGGTTTTATGCGTGCTTATATAGAAAACGGCATGTTTAACAAGCCACAACCTGTGAAGGTTTATGATGTAATGCCAGCTTTCAGACGAGGCCGACCACAAGCTGGAAGATATCGCCAATTTCACCAAGTAAATTATGAAATTATTGGTGATCCTCATCCTGTTTCTGACGCTGAAAGCATTTTAATAACCTATAAACTTCTAAATCGTTTAGGTCTTGAAAAATTTGATTTACATGTTAATAGTATTGGTTGTTTGGAGTGTCGCCCTGAATATATTGATGCCCTAAATGACTATTTTAAGCCTAAACAAACCCGCTTATCAAATGATGATAAAAAACGTCTAAAAAAGAATCCACTGCGATTGCTTGATAGTAAAGATGAAAAAACCAAGCGCATTGCTGAAAATGCTCCTCAAACAGTTGACTATTTGTGTGAGACTTGCAATAATCATTTGAAAACAGTTTTAGAATATTTGGATGAACTAGAAATTCCTTATGTTTTAAATACTAAGCTAGTTCGTGGTTTGGATTATTATACTAAAACTGTTTTTGAAATAATTCCTCAAGACGATAAAGATTTAGCCCAATCAAGTTTGGCTGGTGGTGGTCGCTATGATAATTTAGCAATTATGCTTGGTGGTCGGGAAACGGCAGCTACGGGTGTGGCCATAGGAATTGAAAGATTGATTGAGTACATGAAAGCCAGTCAAATTGAACCACTGAAACCAAGTTTGCCCGATGTATTTTTGGTACAACTGGGAGAACTGGCTAAGAGAAAATCTTTAAAGATTTTTGCTGATTTAGAAGAAGCAGGAATTCATATTGTGGAAGCACTATCTCGAGGAAGTATAAAATCGCAATTGAAAATGGCAGATAAAAGTAGAGTGCGCTGGTCATTGATCCTCGGACAAAAAGAAGCAGTAGAAAACACAATTTTGATTCGTGACATGGATTCAGGAATTCAAGAAATAATTAGCATGGAAAAACTGGTAGCAGAATTAGAAAAACGTTTGTTTGCCCATCCGCGTCGAGAAAAAGAAGAATATTCAGTTAAAAAAGAAGACGATAATAAAAAATAATTATATCACCAAAGGAGGTGAGCCCTGTGGTTGAAGTTAGAGCCAAAGATAACGAAAAACTAGATAGTTTACTGAGACGCTTTAAAAGAAAGCTCCAACTTAGTCGTGATCAAATAACGGCCCGACAGAAAAGGTTTTTTGAATCTCCCAAAAATAAAAGAGCCCAAAAAGATGACGCTATTAGGCGATCAAAAATTCGTGCTGAAAGAGATCATCTTGGAAAAATAGGCAAATTGCCACCAAAAACTACTCCTTATAATAAAGGAAGAAAATAAACCTACATTAATGATCGATGTATCAAGCTATAATTCAAAAAGTTTTGAGGTTGAATTTGTTCGTGTTCTAGCCAGTAAAGTTCTCAATGAGTGGAATTTGGAAAATAGTAATATGGAAATAAATTTAATTACTGATAAGGAAATGCAAAGGATTAACAGGGAATACCGTCAGCAAGACAAAGTAACGGATGTATTGGCATTTTCTTATGAAGATAATAAAGAAAGGCTCTCAGTTATAGGAGAGCTTTTTCTGTGTCCTTCATACATAGATAATCAGGCCAAAAATTATAAAAAAGAATATCAGGAAGAATTGGCAGAAGTCTTAATTCACGGTATATTACATTTACTTGGCCATGATCATGAAAATGTTACTGATGAAAAAAAACAGGAGATGCTAAATAAACAAAAAGAACTACTTGTTAAATATTATAAAGATGAATAGCGTACAAAGATTTTTCAAAAGTGTAATGTATGCGTGCAAAGGAATTGTTCATGTCTTTTCTAATGAACAAAATTTTCGTCTACAATCTTTTATTGCTATTTTGGTAATTATTGGTATTTTTTGGTTACGACCATCGTTAACAGAAATTGCAATTTTAGTATTAACAATTGTTATTGTTTTTGTGGTAGAATTCACTAATACAGTTTTTGAAAGAGTCGCTGATGTTTTAAAACCACGCTTGCATCCGTATGCAAAAACAATTAAGGATGTAATGGCTGGCAGTGTGCTATTTTCAGTTCTGGGGTCAATTGCTGTGGGTCTAATTATATTTTTGCCCATTGTAATAGAGAAATATTTTTGAAAATGCGCTTGCTTTGCGCAAAAAAATAACTTATAATATCTTTGCATAAAAAATTATGGCAAAAGAAGAATATTCTGTAGGCATCGATGTGGGATCTCATACTGTGAGGGTAGTGGTGGCCCGTTTCGACGAAACAGAAGGAAAACCTAAGATTGTAGGAGTGGGAAAGACACCGTCAGCTGGAATCAGACGAGGGATGGTTGTTGATATTGAAGAAGCAGTATCAAGTATTTCCACTGCTTTAGAACAAGCTGAACGCACCAGCGGATTCCCTATCGAAAGGGCCCTAATAGCAGTTGGTGGTTCTCATTTAGCTAGTCAGCCAAGCAAGGGTGTGATTGCAGTTTCCAGGGCAGATTCAGAAATTGGGGAAGATGATATTGCTCGTGCCATAGATGCTGCTGCTGCCGTTTCGGTACCACCCAATTCAGAAATATTACACGTCATTCCTAAAGATTATATTGTGGACAGCCAAGAGGGAATTAAAGATCCTATTGGCATGACTGGCATCAGACTTGAGGTAGATACAGTTATTATAGAGGGATCTGTTAACTATATGAAGAATCTTACAAAGTGTGTTTATAGAGCGGGAATTAATACTGAGGATTTAGTTGTTGGTCCACTGGCGGCTGCTAATTCAGTGCTTACTAAAAGACAGAAAGAACTTGGTGTAGTGATGGTAGATATCGGAGCTGGTACAACCAGTATAATTGTGTTTGAAGAATCAGATTTAATGCACATTTCTGTTTTGCCAATTGGTTCTGCTCATATAACAAACGATTTAGCTATTGGACTACGTACTTCAATTGATGTTGCTGAAAAAGTAAAACTTGAATACGGAACCGCTTCTACTAAAGATGTGACCGCTAAAGATGATATTGACTTATCGCAAATTGCTAAAGGTGAAGAAGGTGTTGTTTCCAGAAAACAAGTAGCTGATATTATTGAAGCCAGACTGCAAGAAATATTTACCATGGTTGATCAAGAATTAATTAACATTGATCGTTCGGGAATGTTACCAGCGGGTTCAGTGTTAGTTGGTGGGGGAGTAAAATTGCCAGGGGTTGTTGATATTGCTAAAGATGCTCTTAGACTTCCAGCTCAAATTGGATTTCCTCAAAATGTAGACTCACCAGTTGAGGCAACTGATGATCCCGCCTTTGCAGTTGCTACCGGACTTGTAACTTGGGAAGGTGCAATTCCTTCACAATCCAAACAAGGTTTCCAAACAGCCAGCGCCATGTCCGACACAGTCTCCAAAATTAAAGAATTTATAACAAATTTGTTTCCTTGAACAAGTTTATAGTTCGGGACAACTTGTGACTTGACAAAATATATCTATGTAATAATCTGAAGAGTACAACGTACTCTTTTTTGTTCATCAAATTCTTCGATGAACAAGAGAGTAGTTCAACCCTTATAAATAATTATATAACCATGGAAGTCAAACCAGAGCTAGCAACTTATGCAAACATCAAAGTTGTTGGTGTTGGCGGCGGCGGAGGAGCAGCTGTCCAACGAATGATGCAAACAAAAATACAAGGAATAGATTTTGTTGCAGTTAACACCGATGCCCAAGCCTTAGCACAAGGTGAGACTGATCACCGAGTTCATATTGGAAAATCACTGACCCGAGGACTTGGGGCTGGAATGAATCCAGACATCGGTCGACAAGCAGCTGAAGAAGATGCTGAAGAAATCAGAGAAGCTGTAAAAGGTGCCGACATGGTTTTTGTAACCTGCGGACTTGGTGGAGGAACAGGATCTGGAGCAAGTCCAATTGTGGCTGAAATTTGTCGTGAAGCTGGAGCCTTAACAGTTGGTGTTGTAACCAAACCTTTTTCCTTTGAAGGAATTCAAAGATCAGCTATTGCCGAAGAAGCTTTGAAAAATATGGAAGATAAGGTTGATACATTAATAACAATTCCTAACGATAGAATATTACAAATTATTGATAAGAAAACTTCTTTAATGGAAGCTTTTAAAACTGTTGATGATGTGTTGCGCCAAGGTGTGCAAGGTATTTCAGATTTAATAACTGTACCCGGAATGGTTAATGTTGACTTCGCTGACGTTAAAGCAATTATGCAAGGAACTGGATCAGCTTTAATGGGAATTGGAAGTGCAAGTGGTGAAAACAGAGCACAAGAAGCTGCTAAGCAAGCAATTGATTCACCATTACTAGAACTATCAATTCACGGGGCCAAAGGTGTGCTCTTCAATGTTACGGGATCAGAAGACATTGGTATGCACGAAATTGATGAAGCCGCACGTATTATTACCGAATCAATCGATTCCAATGCAAAAGTTATCTTTGGTGCTGTTGTAGACGAGAATGCCACTGATGAAATTAGAGTAACTGTAATTGCTACGGGATTTGATGAACAGCGAGGCAAAAAACATGATAAAAATAAAGTTCCTGCCGGGATTAGGTCAGTAGAAGAAAAGACTTCAACCCCTGAAGCTCCCAAACAACCCCGTCCCGAAATGACACCGGTCGGATCTGGAAACTCTGAACAAAGCGAAGACGAGTTGGAAATTCCAGCTTTCATTCGCCGCAAAATGAAATAATATTCTTCAATTGCCAGAGGACAAAACCCTTAACTTGCCGTTAAGGGTTTTGTTTATTATACTATTAAAGACTCCTTAATAAATAATTCTTTCTACTATAACTTGAAATTTTGGCTGCAAATTATTCAGAGCTTGTCGCCTATGCTTACTTGAGCATAAACTCCGCGCTCTTCATAATTTTCGCTGAAGAATTTCTATATTTCGTTACCAAAGATTATTTATTAAGCAGTCTCTGTGAAAGATAGAATTAATGTAAAAGTTATTACTGGAGCCAAACAGGAAAGAGTAAAAGATTTGGGATCTAAAATTGTGGTTTATACCAATGAACCGCCGGAAAAGGGTCGTGCCAATGATAGTGTTATCAGTCAGTTGGCAAGTTTCTTTGGAGTAAAAACTTACGAAGTTAAAATAGTTAGGGGACAAACAAGTTCACATAAAGTAATTGAAATAGATATGTAGGAACTGGGAGAAAGAATAATTTGCGTCATCCTTCTCAAATATTGTTAACATTTTGTATCGCATTTCTGGGCGGTATTTTTATTTGGCAAATAAATTTAGAAATTTTCTATCAAATTACAATTCTATTTGGATCACTAATATTAACAACACTAATATTTAAAAATAAATTATGCTTAGTATTTTTAATAACAATAATTGTAGGAATTGTTTTTAGCTATTTTAGATTTCAGGAACAGAATGAATTTCTACAAGCTGTCAAGAGTGCTTTAACTTTGGAAGAACAGACAATAATTGTACAAATTGTAAAGGACCCGGCAAAATATTTGGATAAAAACAAAATTGTTACTGCTTGGCAGAAAAATAAAAATATAAAAATTCAATTAACAACGCCACTTTATCCTCAATATGAATACGGACAAATATTGGAGGTCACAGGAAATTTTCAAGCAGCTTCCAGTCATTTGGAAAGTTATCAAAATTATCTTTATAGTCATGATATTTTTTATGAAATATTTTATCCTGAAATCAAAGTTCTTAATCAGCAAAATAATTGGCTGACACCTTTCTTCAAAATAAAGAATAATTTTAAAGAACAAATTAATAAACTTTTTTCTGAACCAGAAGCAGCATTTTTGCAAGGTTTGCTTTTGGGTGAAAAAAATTCTTTCCCAAAAGAGTTGCTGGATAAGTTTAATATTACCGGTATGACTCATATCGTGGCTTTGTCTGGCTATAATATCACAATTATTGCCTCGTTTTTTGCTGTTTTAATTTCCGGCTACATTAAAAAGAATAAAGTTATGGTAATTACGATTTTAGGAATTTTAGTATTTATCTTTATAACGGGACTTGATAGTTCGGTGGTACGAGCTGCCATTATGGGCACGCTTGTTTTACTAGCTAAAAATATGGGCCGACGGTCAACTTCTTATAACACTTTGGCATTGGCGGCTGTAATTATGGTTTGGCTGCAACCAATGATATTAATTTATGACATTGGTTTTCAACTTTCTTTTTTAGCCACCATGGGTATTTTAATGTTTTCTAAAAAGTTGGATTTAAAATTAAAACGTTTAACCAATACCTTTGCTATTCGTGAATCAGCGGTGATGTCATTATCGGCGCAAATATTGGTGGTACCAATAATTCTTATAAATTTTGGAAATATTTCTCTTATCTCTCCAATTGCCAACATTCTATTACTCGCAGTTCTGCCCATAATTATGCTAACGGGGTTTTTAGCCACATTATTTAGTTTTATATTTTTTCCCGCCGGTTTAGTTTTATCAGTTTTGCCATTGGGATTTTTGCAATATGAAATTATGGCGATCACCTTGTTAGCCAAAATTCCCTGGGCTTCATTAAAATTAAATCTATGAAAACAAAATTAATATTTATCTTAATTATAATTATTGCTCTTAGCTTTTCTTTTTATGAAGATACCAATAGTGACAATACTGTAAATTTCTTGGATGTAGGGGAGGGTGATGGCACTCACATCAGATTGGAAAATAGTGTTGATATTATTATTGATGGCGGTCCCGATAATAATATATTAAAAGAGTTGGGTAAAACTTTGCCTATCTTTGATAAGAGGATTGAATATTTAATTATGTCTCACGCCGACTATGATCACATGATCGGTTTAATAGAAATTGCCAAGCGTTATACAATTGGTGAAGTTTTAATACCAGAATTAAAATCTAATCACGAAAACTATCTAACTTTAATGAAAATTTTAGAGCAGAAAAATATTGAACCTCAAATAGTTCATCAGGGAGATGAATTGGATATATATAATTCTAAAATCAAATTCTTTTGGCCGGAAGTAGATTGTATTAAATCGACCAACTATTGTTCCTTAATATTTTCATTAACTATTGATGATGTGGTATTTTTATTTACGGGTGATGCTGATATTGAAGCAGAAGAAAAAATCCTAGGCTCAAGCCTAAAAAGCGACGTTTTAAAGGTTGGACATCACGGTTCAGCTAGCTCAACTTCAGACAACTTTTTATCGCAAATTTCTCCTCAATATGGTATAATTTCAGTAGGATTAGAAAATCGTTATGGTCATCCGAGCATAAGTGTTTTAGAGCACTTACAAAAGAATAATGTAAGAATTATTAGAACGGACGAAGCTCACACCATAACATTTAAAATCAACCATAAAAGCTTAATACTAAAATAAAAATCATGATTTCTGTTGCCATTCCTGCGCACAACGAGAGCAAATATATTTTGCCTTGTCTCAAAACTCTGACCAAACAAGATACTACTGAAAATTTTGAAGTGGTTGTTTGTTTAAATAATTGTACTGATGATACTGAACAAGTTATCAATGATTTTGCTTCTAACAATAAAATTAATATTCGCACAGTTGTAGAAGAAAGAAAGGGAGTAACTTTTGCTCGTGATACTGCCACCAGAGCTTGTGAGGGAGAAATTATTTTGAATACTGATGCCGACTCAGAACCTTTTACTAATTGGCTAAGTGAAGCCAGGAAATCCTTTGAAAAAAATCCAAAAGCAATCTCAGCTTATGGACCGATTGAATTTCCCAAAGAAGCTAAATGGTGGCAAAAATGGTTAGCCAAATATGGCTATACCTGGTTTTTACGTATTACACATTTGTTTGGAGTTTACAATTTTGGTGGTTTTAATTTTGTCGTAAAACGCGAGGCTTATTTAAAAGTTGATGGCCTAAATTTAGAACTAAAAACTGCTGAAGATGTAGATTTAGCAATGCGACTTAAAAAAATAGGAAAAGTTGTTTTTAATGCCAAAATGAAAGTATATACTTCACATCGTCGACTAGAAAATAATCCTGGGCAGTTTTTTGCTCATCATATTAAAAATTTCTGGCGAGTTGTAATACTAAAAAAAGAAGCTTTACCAATGAAAGATATAAGGTAGAAAAGTAAAAAGTTAAAATTAAAAAGTCAAAAGTAGAATAATAAAAATTTGACTTTTGACCTTAAACTTTTAAGTTATTTATATGAACATAGGTTTTTTTACCGATAGTTATACTCCCCAAATTCATGGAGTAGTAACATCAATAAATTTATTTCGTGACGCCCTTATTAAACAGGGTCACAATGTTTATGTTTTTGCCCCCGCCGATCCTGAGGGAAAAAAACTAGAAGAAGAAAATGTTTTTCGTTTTGCTTCCACCAAATCTATAGTGGTACCAAACATTCCTTTTACCATTCCCATTTCTTTTAAAAATGCTTCAGCGATACCAAAATTAGAACTTGATCTAATTCATTCTCATACACCAGCTACCATGGGACTGTTGGCCGATTATTATTGTTATACAAAAAATTTACCTCATGTTTATACTTATCACACTTATTATCCAGAATACATCAAACATTATTTTTTGAAGGGGAAAGTGATTACGCCTAAAATGGTGGCCAAGTACGATAAGTTTTATTGTAATCGCACCAATCATGTGATTGCTCCTTCAGCCAAGCTAGAAAAAGTTTTGCGTAGTTTTGGCGTAGAAGTACCAATTACTGTTTTACCAACTGGTTTAGAGTTGGAAAAATTTGCCGATGTTGATGCTGACAATTTCCGGCGCAAATTCAAAATTGATCAAAAAACCAAGCTCTTACTTTATGTTGGACGAGTTGCTACGGAGAAAAATATTGAATACTTAATAAAAATGTTTCAAACGCTTGTGAAAAATGAACCGGATAGTTTATTGGCTATTGTGGGTGATGGACCGGGCAGAGAAGGATATGAAAAACTAGCCAAAGAACTGGGTATTGCTGACAAAGTTCTCTTTACTGGTTTTATTGATAGAGAAGAAGTTGTGCAAGGCTTTAAAGCAGCTGATTTGTTTTTATTTGCATCTTTAACCGATACGCAAGGTGTAGTAATTTTTGAGGCCATTGCTTCAGGAACGCCGGTAGTTATGCTTAAAGACGAAGGTTTAATTGATGTGGTTAAAGAAGGCGTTACCGGCTATACGGTAGATGGATATGAAGAAGATATGGCCAAAAAAGTATTAGAAGTCTTGCGCGACGAAAAAACTCATGCTAAACTAAGTGCTAACTGTTTAGCAGCTCGTCCTTCTTTATCAATCGATTTCTATGCTAAAAAATTAGAAGAGGTTTATAAAGACACGGTTGCCAAACATTCTGAAATTCCGGAGAAAGAAAAATTCTGGCAAAAGTTGAACAAAGATATTGACGTTCCTGATATTTTTCGGCAAAATGGTAAAAAAATAAAGAACTTATTTAAGAAGAATTAATTAATAAAAATGCATCCAAAAGAAGAAAGAACTTATTTAATGGTCAAACCTGACGGCGTAACCCGCGGTTTAACCGGTGAAATTATAAAGAGACTTGAACAAGTTGGTTTAAAAGTTGTAGCTTTGCAAATGGTTAGTCCTACTGTTGAACAAATGGACAACCATTATCCTAAAGACGAAAAATGGATAAATAGACTGGGCGAAAAAACTCTGGCTACTTATGAAAAATATGGTTATGATGCTATAAAAGAACTTGGGACCAAAGATTCTATGGAAATTGGCAAACAAGTTCGGGAATGGCTAATTGCTTTCATGACTTCAGCTCCAGTTGTAAAAATGGTGGTGCAAGGAGTTCATGCTATTGATATGGTAAGAAAATTAGCTGGTGATACTATGCCTTTTAAAGCGGAAATGGGAACAATTCGGGCCGACTTTTCGGTTGATTCAGCCGCTTCTGCTAATCGTGATAAGCGCGCAGTTTTCAACATAGTTCATGCCTCAGAAACCCCAGAGGAAGCCGAGCACGAGATAAAATATTGGATGTCACCAACAGATATTCACGACTACACCAGAATGGAAGAACACAATGTTGACAAAATGAATGCTAAATAATTTGACAGTTTAATTTATTTTGCTGAAATCAAATAAGATATGAAAAATCAGATTCCAAAAGTAAATAGAAGTTTCAATCATTTTTCGATAAACAGCTTTTATATTTCTATTTTTAGCATGCTCTCAAGTTAGATTAGTTTTACGACAACTAATCTAACTTGAGAGCAGACCAAAAACGAGTCTGTTTTTTCTTGCACTTTTCAAAAAAAACTTTCAGTAAGAATAATAGAAACGCATATGATATTAGAAAGGAAGGGGGTAATATGTCTAAGGATAAGGAACGCGAACAACTCATTCTAAATCTGCTCAACATTTTATGTAACGAAAAAGAAGATCCTAGAATAATCGGAATTTTAGGAGGTATTCAGAGTCACAAATCCAATATTGGTACATCAGAAATGTTTTGGTTGGCTATAGAGAATCCTTCTGACGGACGATTGCAAGACAGTTTTGTTACCTTGGTAAAAAAACTTTTTATCAATCTACAACCAGGTGTTGTTGATAATGAGGTTTGGCAGGAAGCAATCGCCAGAACTAATCGAACTGTCGGAATCGTTGAAGAGAAAGCAGTAAAAATAATAAAATCATTATTGTAGGCATTGGACGCAACTTGAAAATAATAGAACCGCTACGTGCAAGTTTTTGCACTTAGCGGTTTTTAACTTTGTGGATAACTAGTATAATAACTTGAACAAATATTTTGTTACTTTTCTAATTTTAGCCAAGTCATTGAAATGAACAAATATCAAAAAACCATTGACAAAACCGTCCAAAATGAGAAAATAGAGATGACTCTATTGTTACTAGATACCTTTGCAAACTGACTCATCGTAATCACACATAGGGAATCGAAACTTGTTCTAAGGAAACGCAGAACAGCAGATACCCACCTAATAATTGTAAGTTAGTTACTAGCAAAGAAATTTATAACGGTAGAGTCTTGTAAGTACCAAAAAACCGCCTTCCGGCGGGTTTTATTTTTGCAAAATTTAACCCCCAACACGTAAAACGCATTGGGGGTTTTAATTTCGAAAGAACTATTTAAAAGCTCAAGACGATTCCAAAACGGAAGGCGTCCGCTCCATCATGGGGAGCAAAGAAATATCCCGTTTCGAAAGTGGCCGGTCCTCGCACAAAAGTGAGTCGCGGACCGGGGTAGAAGTCCGATCGAACCTGTTCGACATGCAGGCCGACGTTGACCGCAATACTTTCAGAAAAGACTTTGTACTCGGTTTTGTAGAAACCGTAGTAATCTTTTCCAAACATGCTTGAGCGGATCAAACCAGAAAAATTTTCAACTGGTTTAAAGATAAGCTTCGCCGTCGGCATGAAAGCGTCGACCGTTTCGCCGTCTTCATATGTCCAGTTGGCGACGACGCCGACCAAACCCTGAACTGCAAATCTTCCCTCGGCAAAATTTCTGGTCACTCCGACGCTACCAAAGATGTTGGTAACATCTTGTGAGGGAACTTGAAAGAAACAGGTGTCGGCATGAAAACCCCAAGCCGAGTCATCGGACAGTGGAGCATCCATCTCGATTTCCAGAAAGTTCTGGAAAAAGAGATTGCTTCCTTCTTCAGCCAGAACAAACTGACCGAAAAAGCAGATGAAAAAAAGAACTAAAATAACTGAGTTTCTAAACATTTCTTCTCCTCCAAGTGATTAGTGGTTTCCAACTCCAACAACAAAACATCAGACTTTATCATAAGTAATCATATATGTCAAGCTATTTTAATTACTGTAAGAAATGATAGAATGTAAATATGAAAAAAAGAATTATAGTTATATTAATAATTTTGTTAATTTTCGGTGCTGGAACGGTGCTATTTTATAGTTTAAGAAATAATTCTGAAGGAGAAAAAACAACTAATACAACTAGTATAAAAGATGACTGGAAGGCTTTTGATAATCCAAATACAGATATTATTGAAGATGAAACTGAGGAGCTTAAGGAAAAAGCAAATATTGAAAAAGATATAAGCTATGGAGAAGAAAAATTACAAAAATTAGACATTTATCCAAGTGAAAAAGACAACTCGTCAGTTGTGATTTATGTGCATGGGGGAGGATGGGCCATTGGAGATAAAAGTAATCATGCCAAAAAAGGCGAAGTGTTTTCTAATGCTGGATATACATTTGTGGCATTAAATTACAGATTGAGTCCAGAAATAACTCACCCGGTTCATGTTCAAGATGTAGCGAAGGGTTTTAAATGGGTTTATGAAAATATTGAAAGTTACGGCGGTGACAAAGACAAAATATTTCTGATTGGACACTCTGCTGGCGCACATTTAGTGGCCCTGCTTTCCACGGCAAATGAGTTTTTGTACGAACAGGGGTTAACTTTAGAAAACATTGCCGGTACAGTTTGTTTGGATGGTGCAGGTTTAAATATAATTACAGTTAAAGAAAATAATTCGAGTTCATTTATCAAGACTTACGAACCAATTTTTGGAAATAATGATGAAGAATTAAAAGAAGCCTCAGCCTACTTTTATTTAGATGAAGCTTATAATTTGCCACCATTTCTTTTATACTATGCAGATGGTAGAGAATTAACAAAAAGCGTTGCTAATCAATTTTCTAATAAATTAAATGAAAAAGGGGTTGAATCAAAAGTGTCAGAAGCTTACGGAAAAGATCATAGTGGTATCAACGATGCTTTAGAAAGTTCTGATGAACAAGTAACTAAAAATATTCTTAGTTTTTTAACAGTCTATAGATAAAAATTCCATAATAATATTAGGTTGTTAATCGGTTGACTTTATCAATAGCGCGTGATAGGGTTTAATGTTCTCTGAAAAAATAAATGCTTAATATATTAAGCATGAAGAAATATATAAATCAGTCATTAAATAAACCATTACGAAATCCAATACTTAGACTTGCCAAAGTTAGTAAAAGCTTTCCTGATAATGGTGGTAAGAATTTCGTTGTTTTAGATAAAATTGATATGAGCGTATATGGGGGAGAGTTCATTTGTATACTCGGTCCCAGCGGATGTGGAAAAACCGTATTGCTTTATTTAATAGCTGGTTTTTTGTTTACTGAAAATGGAAAAGTGTTAATAAAAGGAGAAGAAGCTGGTGGTCCTGATGCTAAAAGAGTGCTTATGTTTCAAGATTATGTTTTATTACCCTGGAAAACAGTTTACGAAAATGTTTTATTCAGTCTTACTAAACAAAAACTATCAAAAAAACAAAAACATAAAAGAGTAGAAAAATATCTAAATTTGGTGGGACTAGAAAAATTTAAAAACTGGTATCCTCATCGCTTATCCGGAGGTATGCAACAGCGCGTTGCCTTAGCTAGGTCGTTAGTTGTTAATCCGGATATTTTATTAATGGATGAACCATTTGCGGCGCTTGATTCACAATTTCGAAAATATTTGCGGGAGCAACTTGTAACTATTTGGCAAAAGACAAAAACTACAATAATATTTGTAACCCATAGTGTAGCCGAGGCTATTTATTTGGCAGATAGAATATTTGTTCTAACTTCACAGCCAGCCAAAATTAAGAGAGAATATAAAATAGATATTAAACGTCCTCGTGATATGACAAGCATTAGCTTTGCTGAAATCAGAAAATCTGTAGAAAATGACACCAAGGAAGAATTTGAAAAAATTAAGGAAAAACAATACATAAAATCAAATTGTGAAAAAGGCATAAGTATTAATTTATAATTATGAAAAGATCAATAATCGTAATAATTATTATCACTATTGTTGTTTTTGCTGTTGTAATTTATTGGCAAACTAATAATAACGATGAATCCAACAAAATTAGACTTGGCTATAATGT
Organism: bacterium; assembly: GCA_043815505.1. GTDB lineage: Bacteria > Patescibacteriota > JABMPQ01 > JABMPQ01 > JBDRIV01 > JBDRIV01. The sequence continues at coordinate 86,329 of JBDRIV010000004.1, read as the reverse complement.
TGAAAGTGTAAATCAAGCACCTATTATTGTTGCTTACGAAAAAGGATATTTTTCTGACCAAGGGCTGGATGTGGAATTAGTTCCCTTAAAATCAAAAGAAACAAGAGAGGCTTTATCAATTGGTCAAATTGACCTAGGTTCTGCTGGTGCTTCAAATTTTTTCATTCCTATTTCAGTTGGAGCTCCGGTTAAAATTATAGCACCATTAACTAATGCAGCTGCTTTTGTTTTTGTTGATCCTGCAAGTCAAATAAAAACTCTAAAGAATTTAGAAAATACAAGTATAGCTTCTCGCATAGGTACAAGTTCAAATTTCATGTTACGGCAAGTTTTGATAGAAAAGCAGATAAATACAGAAAACATAGAATTCTTAGATATAGAAAAAGCATATCGAGCAATAGCTTTAATGGAAAAAGATGTGGCTGATGCTGCTGTGGGGGGAGAATATGAGGTTCAGGATTACCTTGATAGTGGTGCAATTATTCTTCCAGAGTGGGAGGAAAAAGGTTATTCGCAAAGACAATTTCCCAGAACATCGCTTGGAGTTAATACCGATTTTTTAAATAAAAATCCTTATTTAGTGGACAGGTTTATTGATGCATTAATCTTAAGTCAAAAGTTCATTCATGATAATCAAAACGCAAGTGCAGAAATCGTAGCTAATCACATCAACAATGAGTCTGAGGGCGCTGCCTCATTTTCAAAGGAAGAAATTCTTATTACCTGGAAATCAACTTCTTATCCTTTATGGACTGATCCCAACGAAATTGTCGCTATGTCAGTAATCGCCAAGGAAATAGGAGATATTGATAAAAGTTTAATAATAGAAGAAATTTTTGATTTGCGCTATCAAAGTAAGTTAAATTTAGAAAATGAAAAATTATTGGTTGAATAAAGCAAACAATTTTGTTTTAGGGCTAATTCCTATAATTTCAATTATAATATTGTGGCAAGCAATTTATAGTTTTAAAATTATACCTGGTTGGCTATTACCATCACCTCTAGATACCATAAAGATTCTCTTTAGTCTGTTTGCTGATGGTACTCTTATCAGACTAATTTTTGTAAGCACAATTAATGTTATCCCAGCTTTCGTGCTGGCTGTAATGATCGCTTTAATATTGGGGGTTTTAATAGGATTAAATAAAACTATTAGTAAAATGTTTTTTCCTATGCTAGCAGCCTTAAATGCTGTCCCTTCTTTGGCTTGGATTCCACTAATTATAATATTTCTTGGTTTTTCTAGAGAAACCGTTTGGGCGGTAATATTTATTTCCAGCTTTATGAAAATGATATTTAATGTAATTACCGGAATTAAAAACGTGAATCAGAATTGGGTTCTTAGCGCTTTGAATGTTGGTTTGAATCGTCTAGAAATTATTTGGAAAATAATTATTCCTGGTTCCATGCCGTATATTATTACAGGTTTGCGATTGGGTTTTGGATCAGCATGGAGGTCGCTTATTGGAGCAGAAATGCTGGTTATGACAGTTGGTGGTTTAGGAAAATTTATTTGGATGTCTCAATGGTATTTTGATTTCAGTAAAGTTATTATTGGGATTACAATCATTGCTCTTATTGGAGTTATTATAGAAATACTAATTTTTGGTAAATGGGAAAAATCCATGTTAAAAAACAGAGGATTATATAAATAATTGTGGTAAAATAAAAATAGAAACAAATGCTCTTTACATAGGAGGATAGTGAGATGTTAAAGAAACTTCTTTTTTACGTGATTCTGATGATTTTCATTCCGCAAATGTCAATTGCTGGACAAGAAACCTTTTGGAGTGTGAAACCAACGCTCAATATCAACGCCAGTCCAATTTGTAAAAACATAATTGGCGGCGATCCACCGGAAATCATTTTTGAAGAAACAGGTATTGGCTTTGAAATTTATGAATATAAGAAAGACATCCCCATTCTTTCTTATAGTTCAGCCGATTTTTTATCACAGCGATAAAATCTGTGATGCTAACGGAGATGGGGAAGTGGATATTATCGTTTATGTTGAGGGTGGCTTTTGCATTTTGTCAGTGCTTGATGGTAAAGAAATTGGCCGTATGATTTCTACTTGTGAAGAAGGCCACTACGAAATTTCAACCATCATTGATATCGACCATGATGGCACCGATGAATTTGTTGTCAATCATTGGTTGAACGACGTCTTAACCGGAACAACCATTGAAAGTTTTGGCCAAATTATTCCAGAAGAAGAACAAAAAAAAGAAGAAAAGAAAAATGAATCCTCCCAATAAAAAAAAGACCAACCTACAAATAGGTTGGTTATTTTTACAAAAAAATAAGCCCTTGACTTCGTATTCCGTTCAATCCCGTAACGGAGAACAAATACAAAGTAAGGGCTCGCGCACTACCAGCCACGACGTAGACCTATGGAGAATCCTTTGGGGTTGAAATTAAGGTCTTCAAGACAAGTTTCTGGTGCTATACCGATTTCAGCAACAATCAGGATTGCGTGCGGTGCCAGCACGACTTCGTGGTACAGTCTAGTGTCTTTTTTATTTTGTTGGATGTGATTGTGCAGGCGATGCACAAAAAGACACACTTGTCTTGCCCAAGGATGGATTCTGGCTTATTGAATGAACGGTTTTTACATTATAGTGATATAATAAAGGATGTCAAATTCAATTATTAATATATCAAAATGACCGAAAACTACGATAAAAAATTCACTGCAGAAGAAACCAAAGAAGTTGGCGAAAAATTGGGTATCAAATGGGATAAATTTGATATTGATCAATTTAGAAGGGGAATGGATGTGGAGTTAGAACATGGGTTAGTTGATTCTAATACCAATGTGACTGACAATGACCCTGTAATAACAGGAAAAATTGCTCTCGCTCATCTAAACGAATTTCCTGATTATTATGATCGTTTAGATAAAATGGAGAATGAAGCAGAAAAGTATTGGGAAAGCAAATAAAAAATCCCATATAACAGCGATTTTTATGTGACTTATCCACATTTCTATTGACGAAAAAATAATTTTACTATCCATTTCAATAGTGTTAATAAAAATGGTAAAATTAAAATATAAAGTAGTTAGGATAAAACCGTACTGTTGGTCTATTGTGATCAAATAATTAAGGAGATAAAAAGAAAAAAACCTTATACACAGGTGTTTTCTTGACCCGGTAGTACAAATTCTTTTTAATTAACATCTCTAAGTGTTTTGTACTACCGGGTTGACAAATTATATAATGGGTATATACTCAATATAGAAGGTAAAACTTCTATATAATAAGTAATATATCAATATGCCAAGACAAGATGGAAGAGGTCCAATGTGGGGCGGTGGCCCTGGTGCTGGATGGGGAAATGGTCCCTGCGGTGCTGGTCATATGGGCATGTCAGGACAAATGCATCCTGGTATGCGTCGCTTCCGCATGAAAAAAGAAGATCGTCTGGAAATGCTGAAAGAAGAGGAAGCTATGCTCAAGGAAGAACTGGAGATGGTGCGCGAAGAATTGGAAGATCTGAAATAAAAAATGTCCAGCTCCAGTTTAAATTAAACTGGGGCTGGACAATCCCAATTTAAATTTTAAATATTATTAGCAATATAGTTATGCCCAGGCCTCAAGGTTGTCGACGGATCAGTCATCATCCCCGTTGGCGCAATTTTCATCCCCAAGGACCGCGTGGTTGTCGTCGTCTAAGGGGTCGAGACAACACAGTGGTTTTAAACAAGGAAGAGTTAGAAGCTTTGCGTCTTAAATATGTTTTAGAAATGGACCAAACCAAAGCGGCAAAAAAAATGGCAACTTCGCAAAGCACTTTCCAACGTATTTTATCTCGCGCCAATAAAAAAACCGCGCTAGCTTTAGTGCGAGGAAAAACTTTAATTGTAGAATAAATAAGGATTAGAAAACCGCGCTTCCATGTTACGAAAAGGGAACGGAGACAGCGCGGTTTTTATTCACTTGCTTGGATCGTGTTTCACATCCATAATGAAAGTCAACATATAGAGGAGATGGAAAACGGCCACCAGGCAAAGAATAGCGAAATGAGTGGAGAAACTCCAGTGAAAGTGGATACACTGACTGACGTTTCTTAAGTGAATCACACCAATCCACCAGAAAGTGAGAAAGTAGTGAATCAAGATACCGAGGAAAACAGCATTATACCAGCCGAAAAACTTGAATCTCCTAATCCACGACCAGTTCGCCCGGTCCGACTTTCTAATAAAGAACCAGACGGACAGAATGGCTACAATTAGAATTATTAGCGCTGGCAATAGGTTTAGAGTGGGTCTATCTAACAGATAGTGCATCTGATCTTCTGTACGGATAGCTCGATAACCAACGATAAAGTTCTCTGGAATCAGAGGCACAGAAATTTTCCAGTAGTAAAGGGAAGTAAAAATTCCCAACGGTACAAAACAACTCATTCCTAGAGTTATCGTCCGGAAAGAAGTGAAGCCAGGAACTTCAATATCTTTTTTGCCAAAGAATCTTTCCTGATTCCTATAACCTTTAAAGTAATCCCATCCTAGGTTCATTGGTAGGAAGTAGAGGGCATAAAAAAGGAAAACAGCTGTAATAGGGTGAGAAAACCAGTTCCAAGACAAAACATACAGAGCGGTATCCATAATTTGTCCTCCTAATGATATGTGCAATATGCAATGGTCAAGCGTTCAAAGAAATATAACAACAATGAGTTAAAAAGTCAAATTTGCAGACGCAGGTAATAAAGAGCTATAATACAATTAGAACAAAAAAACAAGAACTCTTAAATAAGTAAGGAGAGGTTCTTTTTAAAATCTGAAAATAGAAACAATCAACCATCAACAAACGAGGTCTAAAATGAGATGTTACACTTGGTCCGAAGGATCAGTTTCAGCCGGTACAATTATGAAAAGATTTCGTAGCGGAAACGCTATTGTGGTAGGTGAAAATAATGGACGGGGAAGCAAATTTCAATATGTTTATCTTGGATATAATAATCCACCTGAAATAAGAAGAAATGGAAAAATCTATTATGCTCATCCTGTTCCCAAGAAAATAAATAGAAATGGAGATAGAAGAAACGGCAATGGAGTTCATTATTATCTTGCTAAACCCAATAACAATGGCGATGGCAGCATGCTAGTTTATCTGGACCTAAAGAAAGGTGGCAGACCCGGATGTCTACCATCTTTTGAATCTGTTCCAGGAACTGGTAAAACAGAAATAGTAATTTATGGTAAAGGAAAAATTTCAACCACAAAAGGATGGCTGGTATGGAAACAATTTCTTCTGGTTATGAAACCGGGAGCGACAATAACCATCATGGTGGGAGGATTTGCTTACAATTTATGCAATATTCCTCGCGAAGGACTAATTAGCCAAGCTGCCCTTAGAGCTGTTTAAAATAGGGGGTAAAAATGACTAAGGCAATGCTCATTATGATAAGTGAGTGGAAAAAAGAACTTACTGGCACGGGAGTAACTTTTATACGGCAACAATGTTATTCTAATGAAGCCATCAAAGAACTTGAGTTAATGCAAATTTTATCAAGAGAGGAATATGAAGAAATAGTTGAAGACGGAAAAGATATTAGTGGAAATGGATGGGAAATTAGTAGCATAATAGAAGAAGGTTGTGGTGAAAACGAAGATGGAGGCGAAGAATGTGAAATATATGATTTAATGGAGGAGGAAGAAGAAATAGGAGGAGAATATATAAAAACAGTTTATTGTGCCACCGATGGTTCAACAATGAATCTTGGAGAAGAAACTCTCTTTATCGATATGTCACGTGTTTTTCTATTCGAGAATTAATAACCATAAGCAGTTCATCCGAACTGCTTTTTGCTTAAATAAGCCTAAAGGCATATTATTTTACTTAAAATACTTGACAAATAAGTACAGGCATGCTACTATAAAATGTTCTTTAAAAGGGGTAGGATCAATTTAAGGAGGCAAACAAATGCCATATATAATTAGTATCCTACATAGTTACTGGAAGTTTTCACGCAATGCGGAATTGGCGAGGAGTATTATTATTATCCTGCTTTCGCCAAAACCATGCATAAACTCCAGTATATACGAACTGCGGATGGCCGCAAACCTGTCCGCAGATCGCAGAAGAGAGCTTTTCTATGAGGCTCTCAGGAGTTGGAAATAGCCACTTAAGATGTACAACCTGTACGTCTTTAAATACCCACCTCATATTCCCACCAATACGCACCCACCAAAAGCGTACACACCCTAGCTATGTAATTTAAAAGCGGGGTGTTTTTTTATCCAAAAAAGCGTAATATAGAAAATATGAAACTAATATTTGCAACACACAATGAAGGCAAAATTAAGGAAATGAAACAGATTCTATCTGGTTTAGATATTAAAATAATATCTGCAAGCAAAGCAGGAATAAAAGATGAAATTGTAGAAGATGGAGAAACTTTTATTGCCAACGCTACTAAAAAAGCCAAATTTGTTGCCTCAAAAACAGGCGAATTGTCTGTGGCTGATGATTCTGGGATTTGTATCAAAGCTTTAAATGAAGAACCTGGAGTCAGAACTGCACGCTGGGCGGGAAAAAATGCTAAAGGCATTGATCTAGTAAATTACACTTTGAAAAAAATGAAAAGTATTCCCGAAGGAAAAAGACAAGCCTATTTTGAATCGGTTGCCGTATTAGCTGAACCAAATGGAGAAAAAAAGGTGTTTTCTGGCCAGATCCAAGGTGAAGTTACCATCTCACCACAAGGTAAGCTGAACGAAAAACTTCCTTATGATGTTATTTTTCAACCAGAAGGATTCACCCAAACTTTTGCGGAAATGTCAGAGGATGAAAAAAATTCTTTAAGTCATCGTGGATTAGCCTTTAAACAAATGAAAGAATATTTACATAACATAAATAATTCACCAAAGAGTGTTTCGCGCGAAACACCCTAATTAATTTCTTTAAGTTAAACACGTGCAAAGAGTTGAGCAAACGCTAACAATTTTGCAAAAAGAGAATAAACTTCTTCTTGGTTTAAAGAAGCATGGTTTTGGTGAAGGGAGATGGAATGGCTTTGGTGGTAAAGTAAAAGAAAATGAATGCGTTCGTACAGCGGCCATCAGAGAAATGCAGGAGGAAGCTGGAGTAAAGATAAAAGATCCCCAGCTGACGGGAATAATGGAATTTTATTTTTCGGGTAAAGATGAGTTTTATCAAGTTTATGTTTTTCGAGCTTCAAAATATTCTGGTGAACCAAAAGAGAGCGAGGAAATGAAACCGCAATGGTTTACGACTGACAAAATTCCTTATGAAGAAATGTGGGTGGATGATAAACACTGGTTACCACTTTTCTTACGGGGCAAAGATTTTTATAGTCAATTTCATTTTATTGATCAAACTTCACTTTACACCTACGAATTGCGGGAAATGAATTGGGCTAGGATGAACTTAGCTTTAAATAAAAAAAGCCTGTGAAATCTAGAAAAGACTTCGCAGGCTTAAAGGATTTGCCCCGCATGCATATCCTTTTCAGTGTGCTCTTATTTCATATGTGCCTCCTTTGATTGGTTGAACTTTTATGAAACAACCTACCGAACAATAACAACATTATAACACATAAGAATAGTAAAGCAAGTCTTTTAATAAAAAGCTGTTTTTTTTAGCCAAATTTGCTACAATGAAGGGGATTAAACATAAATATGAAGAATCAAATAACACCTAAAGATAAAGATTTTGCCGAGTGGTATCAGAACATAATTGATGCCGCTGATTTAGCGGAACACTCCGAAGTTCGCGGTGCCATGGTGATAAAACCATATGGTTATGCTTTGTGGGAAAATATTCAGCAGACATTAGATAAAAAAATAAAGAAATCTGGTGCCAAAAATGTTTATTTTCCAATGTTAATTCCCGAAAGTTATTTGCACAAAGAAGCCGAGCACGTGGAAGGATTTTCACCAGAATTGGCAGTAGTTACTCACGCCGGCGGTAAAAAATTAGAAGAGCCTTACGTTTTACGGCCAACATCTGAAACTATTATCAACGCCACTTTTGCCAAATGGATAAATTCTTACCGCGATTTGCCCATGATGATTAATCAGTGGGCTAACATTGTGCGTTGGGAATTACGTCCCCGATTATTTCTTCGTACCACAGAATTTTTGTGGCAAGAAGGTCACACTGCGCATGCCACCAGCGAAGAAGCAGAAGAAGAAACCCAAAAAATGCTTGAAGTTTACAAAGATTTCTCCGAGAATTATTTGGCCATTCCGGTAGAAGCGGGTATAAAAACTGAAGCGGAAAAATTTGCTGGCGCCGATCACACTTACACCATTGAAGGCATGATGCAAGATGGTAAGGCTTTGCAGATGGGAACTTCTCATCATTTGGGTCAAAATTTTGCCAAAGCTTTCGGCGTTAAGTTTTTAGACGAGAATAATAAAGAACAGATGCCTTATCAAACCAGTTGGGGAGTATCAACCAGATTAATCGGTGGTCTTATTATGGCTCACAGTGATGACAAGGGTTTAGTTTTGCCACCACAAATTGCACCCTACCAAGTTGTTGTTTTACCATTGTGGAAGGATGATAAAGATAAAGTCGAAGTTGTTAAAACTGCCAAAGAAATTTCTGAGAGTTTGAAAGGGCAGGGCGTAAGAGTAGAAATTGATTTAAGAGATTTTAAATCGCTGGGTGAAAAAATTTATGAATGGGAGAAAAAGGGAGCGCCAATTCGTTTAGAAATCGGACCAAAAGAAATAGCCTCTAAAAAAGTATCACTGGCCAGACGTGATGAAGATGAAAAATCTGAAATCGCCATCGAAAATATCATAGACATCACAAAAGTATTAGTAGAAATCCAAAAGAATATTTTCAGTAAAGCAGAAAAAAGAATGAAAGAGAAATCTGCTTTCACTGACGACTACAAAGAGTTTGTGAAAAAAATTGATAAAGGTTTCTTTGTTTATGCTTTTTGGTGTGGAAACGAAGGATGTGAAACCAAAATTAAAAATGAAACCAAAGCTACCATTCGTTGTTTGCCTTTCTCACAACCTCAAGAAGAAGGCAATTGCATTAAATGCGGGGGACAAGCCAAGAGCCGAGTATTGTTCGCTCGTGCGTACTAATAAATATGGAAACATTTAGAAAATTCTTTCGTGATTTGCCAGATGGTTTATTTTTAGCTGAGTTGAATAGAGATTTAGTTGAAGCCAATCAAACTTTTCTAGATTTGATAAATTATTCTCACGCTGAAATAAAAGGCCTAAAATGGACAGAATTCTTGGCTGGTGAAGAATTTAATGATATTGAAGAAGAGTTGAAACAAATTGGCAAAACCGATCATTTTTCTGATGTTGTAAAAACGAAGCAAGGAAAAGAAATTCCGGTGGCGATTAAACTGTGGTTTTTAAAAAATGATGATGGCAAAGCTGAAGGTGTTTGGGGATTAGTGCGTGATATTTCCGATCTAAAAAAAGAAGCCAAAGAATTACGCGCAGAAATAACAGGTTTAGAAAATTATGTGGAATTAATGGAGGGCAGAGAAGAGAAAATGCTTGACTTAAAAAAAGAAGTTGCTAGTATAAAGCAACGAGATAATCATTAAACTCGTAACCTACTGCGATAGCCAAATTTCTGCTGCAAAAATCTTATTACTTCTCATCTATGCAAATGCATAAGCTCGTCATCATTCGATTTTTTCGCTAAAAATTTGATTATCTCGCTACGAAAAGAGTTTAACAATTACCTCTTTAAAAATTAAATTTGTTTAAATGGGAGACGATAAAGAAAAAGACTGTGGTTGTGAAGGTTGTGATTGCCACGAAGAAAAAAAGGAAGACAATTCAGAAGATAAAGAATAGAAAAGCGGGGAAACCCGCTTTTATAATTATTTACAATATGATAGTTACAAAGATTATTTATTTTAAATTATTCAATAGAGTGTATCGCGCGAAACACTCCAAGGAGAAATTCACAAAATATAATTATTAAATATGTTTTCATGAGCATTGTTAGTTATGAAAAAATATTAAAAGCCCTAGCTAATAAAAAAAGGTTACAGATTATTGAATATTTAAATGAAAATGAACCAAAGCCCGTTTTTTCCATTGCTAAGGCAATAAAACTTTCAATAAAATCCACTTCAAAACATCTGTTGATTCTTAAAAACACAGATGTTTTAGAAAGTGAGTATATGAAACATCAGAATCATTATCGTTTAAAACGGCCACTGTCCATAATTGTTAAAACCATAATGTAAGACAAAGAGTGTTTCGCGCGAAACACTCTTGAGAGAAGATTGTTTTCTTAATTGGGATAAACGATTATTATTTTCTTTGCGCCGTTTTCTACATCACCATCATTCCAATCGTGAGCAGCAGAAATTAAAACATCATAAGGATAAGTAAAAGATTCTCCTAATCTGGTGCCGGGATCATTGGTTATAAAATGAGTTTCGTTGAAGCCGCGCACAACTAGCATGTGATAAAGCGGACCAGGGTCAGTAAAATTTGGATTTCCCAATCCACGACCATACGAAGGAATAATTACCGGACGATTATTTGTGATTTGAAATTTAATATTGGAAACGGTTACATCATCAGAAACTTTAACTTTTTTATAACCATACATTTCGCGCAAAATTTCTGCTGTTTCTTCGGCGGTCGTATCTTTGTAAAATCCAAAATGATTTTCTTCCCAAGTTTTAATTTCATTTAGGAGTTTGTCTTCAGTTGCCGGATCGGGTAAATCAAATCCATCATGATAGGCGTGGACCATGAGCAGGGCAGCTTCTTCACAGAACTCTTGGTAGGGGAGCTCCCACTTAGAGTAGGGAGCTTGAGAGGTAAAAGGAACAGCCAGATCGTAAGAAATTAATAAATCCCCAATTACTAATTCATCATCGTTGGTAATTTCTGTAACTTTCCCACTATCCGCATTGTGCGACACATTATCTTGAGGTGTGGAATCTACTTCATTATGCTGATTTTCATTAAAATAAAAAACTATCAGAAATAGTCCGACAAATCCCCCACTGATTAAAATTATCCCGATTAAACGTTTCACTATGGCTTATATAAGGTAAATAGTGCCAATTGCTATTGATTTATTTTACAAATTGTGGTAAAAAATAGGAAGCATTAAACTTATTATATGATATCAGACGAATATAAGAAAGATTCATTTAAACAAGACTACTCCGGCAAGGAAAAAATTGAGGGTGTCGAGATTATTGAATTGAAAGATTTTTCTGACGACTCCGGGAATTTTGCTGAAGTGGTTAGATTAAATGGGGGAAAAGTTGACGGCGTAAAAGGTTTTGAAGCCAAACAGGTTAACTGGTCTTTTATGTTGCCCGAAGCTGTAAAAGCAACGCATTATCATTTGGAACAAGAAGATTTATTCTTCGTACCGCCAACTGATAGATTGTTAATTGGATTGAAAGATATTCGCGAAGGCTCTAAAACTTACGACCAAATTATGCGCTTAACACTTGGCGCTGGAAAAGCTAAGATTTTGCGCGTACCAAAAGGTGTAGCGCACGGTATGGCTAATTTATCTGACAAGCCAGCCAACATTTTCTATTTAGTTTCTAACCAATTCAACTCTGATCCGGAAAAGAACGACGAGCATCGATTGCCGCCAGATATTTTTGGAGAGAATTTTTGGGAAATAGAAAAAGCGTAAATTAGATATTTGAAAAGGCGAGTCGCAAGCGATTCGCCTTTTTGGTTACCAGGGACAAAGATTGCTATGATTTCAGTTTACGAAAAACTTCAATATCTATAGCACTGATAGTTGTTAAAACTTGAGCTTTTTTCATGTGATTAAATCCAGCGAGAAGTAAATCAGTATCGTTAAACACAGATTCTGAGTGATCGGAATGAAGCATGAGCCCTAAAAAAGTGCCAAACTGCACAGGATTAAATTCAAGAATGTCTGCAGGAACCCGTAAGTGCCCTTTGTCCGGATTGATGCCGAGCTCCTTGGCGTGTGATATAAACATAGTATGTTCATCAGGCGTATGTTTTTTGTTGGTGATATAAACATCGCAAAGTGTTTTGATTATCTCAACAGCAGCAATATTTACAATGCTTGTATATCCAAACATTTTCTATATGTAAATTAACACTCCTATAAATATAAAGACAAGAATTCCAATTGCAAACCATTTAATTATCATCAATTCCATGGTGATTCTCCTTGTGTCGTAGAAAGATCAGATGCCAATTATGACATTTAAAATTATCACTTAAACTAAAGAATGTCAAACACTCCGCTCCAGTTTTTTAGAAATAAATAAAGTTTTAGAAAACGAAACCCCAGTTATAAACTGGGGCGGAGTTAAACTGTTTCTTTGTTGTGGAACTTACTTTTAGTACATTTCACGCAAACCTTTATTTTCTTACCATTTTCAGTTCTGGTTTGTAAATTTAGGTTTCTTTTCTTCTTGGTTGCGATCATGGATTTAGAGCGAGAATTCCCAGCTAGCGGTTTACGACCGCAAATATCACATCTTTTTGTCACTGGCTTTATGCTAAAAATTATGCTAAAGTAATATAGCATACCCTTTCAGTTTAAGCAAGCAGTTTAGGGGTTTTTAATAGGATTTATGCTTATTCAACAACTTTTTACCAACCCAGTTCTATTTTTAGCCTGGGCCGTAGCTTTGGTTATTGCCATTTCTTTTCATGAATTTTCGCATGCGGCCGTAGCTACTATTTTAGGCGACTCTACAGCTAAAAGAAATGGGCGCTTAACGTTAAATCCCTTCGCACATTTAGATTTGTGGGGGACTATTTTATTGTTGGTAGCCGGATTTGGTTGGGGAAAACCAGTGCCGTTTAATCCCTTTAATTTGAAAAATCAAAAATGGGGACCGGCACTAATTTCACTCGCTGGACCAATATCCAATTTATTTCTGGTTATTGTATTTATATTGATTATCAGAATTTTAGGCGCCTCGGAAGTGGCAATGGGTGCTCTAGGTGAAGACAACATGTTGTTTATCTTTTTACAGGTTTTAGTAATTCTAAATACCATTTTAATGGTTTTTAATTTAATTCCCATTCCACCGCTGGATGGATCTAAAGTAATGTTCGCTTTTTTTCCAGCCAAGTGGTATAAAAATGTAATTTGGTTGGAAAAAAATGGCCCTCTAATTCTAATTGGGTTTATAATAATTGATAGCGTAATGAATTTGGGAATTTTAAGTACTTTATTTCAGTTTGTTTTGAGTCAGGTTAATAATTTAATAATTGCTTAAATGAAAAAATTACGTATAGCCCAGATTAGTACTCTGTGGGAAAAAACACCGCCATCACTTTATGGTGGGACAGAACGTATTGCTTCTGGTATTACAGAAGAATTAGTAAAACGTGGTCACGAGGTTACCTTATTTGCCACTGGCGATTCCGAAACAAGTGGAAAATTAGAATCAGTTTATCCGCGAGCTCTATATCGTGACGGCATTCCTTGGACAAGTCCCTTATATCCACTTTTACATATTACCAATGCAATGGATAAAGCCAATCAATTTGACATAATTCACATGCATTTTAATACTAGACAGGATTATGTTTCTTTGGCTTTGTCAAAATATATTAAAACTCCAATGGTTTTTACAATTCATTTTGTTTTGCCCGGTGAAGATGAAAAAGAAAAACAAGACCGCTTGGCCTTGCTAAAAAAATACAAAGACAGAAATTTCATTTCCATTTCCAAGAATCAGCAATCTCTGAAATGGATGAATTTTATTGGTACAGCCTATAATGGTATTGATTTTTCCAATTTCACTTTTAATGATAAACCTAAAGATTATTTAGCCTGGATTGGTCGTTTTTGTAACGATAAAGGAGCGGTAGAAGCAATTCAAGTGGCTAAAAAGGTTGGTAAAAAATTAATGATGGCGGGAAAAATAGATTGGGCTAATCCGGATTTTAAAAAGTATTATGAAGAAGAAGTGAAGCCACAGATTGACGGTAAGAAGGTTGAATATATTGGTGAAGTTGGAGAAAAAGAAAAAATTGATTTATATAGCAATGCTTATGCTTTGTTGAACCCAATAAAATGGCAGGAACCATTTGGATTAGTTACGGTGGAAGCCATGGCCTGCGGAACTCCCGTGATTGCTTTTAATAATGGACCAGTTAAAGAACAAATTATTGAAGGGAAAACAGGATTTATTGTTCCGGAGAAAAATGATAAAGAAGAAACAAATATTGATGGTATGGCAGAAGCGGTTGGCAAGATAGATTCAATTAATAGAAAAGATTGTCAGAAGCAAGCGGTAGATAAGTTTAGTGTTGAGAGTATGGTTAATTCGTATGAAGAATTATATCAAAAAGCAATTGCCAAAAACAAAAATTAATTGTAATTTTATGAACAATTAATTACTTCTATGGCTAATTCGCGAGACTTAAATAAGTTTCTTAAAGAAAATTTAAACCATCAAAAATTTGTAGTTGCTATTCAAAGAGAGCCCTATTTGCATACCAAAAATGGCAAAAAAATAAAGATTGAAAAAACTACGGGTGGTGTTCATGTTTTACTTGATGGAATTTTACAAAAAACTGGTGGCTTAATGGTCGCAGTCGGATCGGGAGATGCTGATGCTGATGTAGTTGATAGTAGAAATATTGTTAAGGTTCCTCCGGGAAAAGAAAACTACAATCTTAAGAGAATTTTCTTAAATAAAAAAGAACAACAAGGATTTTATAACGGTTTTGCTAATCAATCGCTGTGGCCACTTTGTCATGCCGTTTTTGTTAAGCCGGTTTTTTCACCCGAATGGTGGGATTACTATGTCAAAGTAAATAAAAAATTTGCAAATGCCATTATTGATGAAGTGGGTAATAAAGAAGCCTTTGTGTGGGTAAATGATTATCAGTTAGCTCTGTTACCAATGTTTTTAAGGAAAAAGAACAGTAAACTAAAAATCGGTGTTTTTTGGCACATTCCTTGGCCAACTTATGAATATTTTAGAATCTGTCCCTATCGGAAGGAAATTTTGGAGGGATTGCTAGCAGCTGATTTTATTGGTTTTCATCGTGGCTATCATGTGGAAAATTTTGTTAGTTGTTGCCAATCCGATTTAGGAGTGTTGGTTGATTCTGAGCCTCGTTCTATTACTCATAATAAACATGAAACAAGAGTGGCCAATTTGCCAGCGGGAATTGATTACGACCAAGTTATTAAGGAAAAAAATAGAAAAGGAAAATATACAAAAACTAAACTGAAAAAGGAATTTAATATTAATTATCAATATTTAGTGATAAGTGCTGAACGTATTGAATATACCAAAGGAATCATTGAGCGCTTTAAAATAATTGAAAAACTACTAGAAAAATATCCTCGTTATCGAAACAAATTAGTACATTTAGCCATTGGAATTCCTTCGCGAATTTCTATTCCTGCTTACCGAGCTTACGACCGACAAATTACAGCTTTAATGAATCGAATTAATATAAAATTCGGCAATCGTAAATGGCAACCAATTAGATTAATCAGAAGAAGTTTTCCGCGGGAAGAATTATTGCAACTTTTCAAATTTGCGGATGTTTGTATAGTAAGCCCCCTTGATGATGGTTTGAATTTGGTAGCCAAAGAATTTGTGGTTTGTAACAAAGAAAATAAAGGGATGTTAGTTTTATCTAAATTTACTGGCGCGTCCAAAGATTTAAAGTCAGCTAAACTTATTAATCCTTACGACGCTGAAGGATCAGCCGATGCCTTAAACGAAGCTTTAAAAATGAAAGGCAAAGATAAAACCAAAGTAAATCGTGAAATGAAAAAAGTTTTAAAAGAAAGAAATATTTATAATTGGGGAATTGATTTTATAAAAAAGACACTTTCCAAATATGGTTAAAAATAAAATAAAAGATTTACAAAAATACATTGCCGCTATGTGGGATGAGCTCACATTGAATTCGCGCGACGGTGTTAAGGAGTTAGACGACCTTAACGCCATTTTGTATTTACCCAATGATTACGTGGTACCTAATCGTGATAAATTCGATACCATGTTTTATTGGGACAGTTATTTTACTATGTTGGGGTTTTCTGATGAGGGTCGTCATAAATTGGTAAAAGGAGTTGTGGAAAATTTCTTCTATGAAATTGAGAACTATAACCACACTTTAAATGCCAATAAGGTAAGATGGGCCACTCGTTCACAATCACCATACTTAACTTTAATGATCAAAGAAGTTGATAGTTGGAATAATGATATGAACTGGTTAGAGAAAGCATATTCTTACGCTCAAAAAGAATATGAAACTTATTGGTTAAATGATGATCACAAAACTAGCATTGGTTTAAGTCGATATTTTGATGCGTCAGGAGATGATGCTAATCATAATAAAGAATATAAAACTGTGGCCGAATCAGGGTGGGACACCACGCCGCGTTTTGATGATATCGATGTTTTAAATTTAGTATCAATAGATTTGAATTGTAATTTGTATCAATATGAAAAAGATTTCTCTGAATTTACAAAAATATTAGGGAAAAAAGCAGAAGCTGAAAATTGGTTACAAAAAGCGGAACAGAGAAAGGATTTAATAAATAAATATTTATGGAATGAAGATGATGGATTGTTTTATGATTATAATGTTAAAACCAAAGAGCAGAAAAAAATAAAATCACTAGCAGCTTATCAAAGCATGTTCGTTGGTCTAGCTACAAAAGAGCAAGCAGAAAAGCTCTATCAAAATTTAAAAATATTTCAGACTAAAGGTGGGGTGGCTACAACCGATGAAAAATATGGACACGAAGAACATCAGTGGAGTTGGCCAATAATTTGGGCACCTTTGCAATGGATTGTTTACAAAGGCTTGTCTGATTATGGTTATTCGGAAAAAGCACAGGAATTAGCCTTAAGCTTTGTAGAAATGGTTTTTGATAATTGGGTGGAAACAGGGGAGATTTGGGAAAAATATAATGGCGAAACCGGAAACTTGGAGAATATAAAAAATCGTTATCCCAATCAAATTGGTTTTGGTTGGACAAACGGGGTTGTGGAACACTTCATTAAACTGCTATACTAGAAGAAATTAAGATTAAAAAATGAGAAAATTACGCATAGCTATATTAGCATCAAACTTTATTCGTATTCCTCCTTTGCCAATGGCAAAATATGTTCCAAAGGGTTTTTCTGGAGCTCCAGAAATGATTATTTACGAAATTGCTGAAGGCATGGTGAGAAAAGGACACGAGGTTACTGTGTTTGCATCTGGGGATTCAGAAGTTAGCGCAAAATTGATTAGCGTTACTGATGAAGCTACATGGAAAAATGTTGGTGTCGGTAGACATAAAGATTATGAACATCTATTAATATCTAAAGCTTATCAAATGGCAGAAGCTGGAGAATTTGATATTATTCATAGTAATTATGATGTTCGTTCAGCTTATTATGCGCCCTTAGTTAAAATACCAACAGTATCAACTTTACATAGCCCTTTAGATGATGCTACAAAAAAGAAAGATATACTTAAATATTATTTTAATACTCAGTATTATGTAAGTATTAGTGATAATCAAAGAAAAGATTTACCCGAATTACAATACATAGGTACAGTTTATAATGGAATTGATATAAAAAACATTCCTTTTAAAGAGGAAAAAGAAGATTTTCTAATCTTTGTAGGTCGAATTGTTGAAACCAAAGGAGTATCAGAAGCGATTGAAATAGCTAAAAAAACCAATCATAAATTGCATATTTTTGGAACGCCAGAAGAAAAGAGTGATTATTGGGATAAAAAAATTAAGCCGTATATTGATAATAAACAAATATTTCATCATGGTGCTGTTGCTCGAGAAGAATTGTTTGATTATATTAGCCGAGCAAAAGCTTTTATTTTTCCCTTGCAATGGGAAGAGCCATTTGGCTTGGTATCAATTGAAGCCATGGCAACTGGAACCCCAACAATTGCTTTAAGTAAAGGTGCATTACCAGAAGTTATTGAAGACAAAAAAACAGGTTTCTTATGTAAAAGTTTGGACGAAATGATAGAGGCTCTTAATAAATTAAATACCATTAAACCCTTTGATTGTAGAAAGCGAGTTGAAAACATGTTTACAATCGAGAAAATGGTTGATAATTACGAAAAGCTTTATTTTAAAATTTTGAATAAAAATTAATTATCTATAATGAAAATTGCAGTTTTATCTACATTTGATGAATCCGTTCCACCACCAAAATATGGGGGAATAGAATTAGTGATTGCTAATTTCATAGAAGTCCTTACAAAACAAGGTCACGATGTTACACTATTTGCTACTGGTGATTCAAAAACAAATGCACATTTAATCCCAACTTTTCCAAAGGCTTTTAGAAAATATGATGAGTTTCAAAATGCGAAATTGCGAGATTCTATGAAAGTTAAGGAAGTTGCAAAAATAGTTAGTCATTTAAGTAAAAATAAATACGATATTATACATAATAATATTGGCTGGAGAATACTAGCGTTTGAAGAAATGCTAGCGTCACCTATTGTAACAACTTTGCATGGACCACTGGAACCTGAGGACCAAAATAAAATTTATGGATCTTTTCCAGAAACAAATTATGTCAGTATTAGTATGAATCAAAGAAATCCACTTCCCAATGTTAATTATGTTGCTAATGTATATAATGGTTTGGATACAAAGAAATTTAAATATTTTGATCGGCCTCAAGATTATTATGCTTTCCTCGGAAGATTTTCGCCAGAAAAAGGTCCGGTACAGGCAATCGAGATTGCTAAAAAAGCTAGTGTTAAACTAAAAATGGCAGCTAAAATTGATCCTCATGATTCTGAATTTTATGAAAAAGAAGTTAAGCCTTTAATTGATGGAGACCAAATTGAATATATTGGTGAGATTGGACACAAAGAAAAAGTTGAATTACTTGGTAATGCTAAAGCTTTAATTGCACCAATTCAATGGGAAGAACCATTTGGACTTTTCTTTGTAGAATCAATGATTTGCGGAACACCGGTTTTAGCTACTGATAGAGGTTCTACCAAAGAGCTGATTATAGATGGGGAAACAGGTTTTTTACGCAGTACTACAGATGAGTTAGCGGCAAAAATTCCAGAAATTGAAAAGCTGGATAGAAGAAAATGTCACGAACATGCTCAAGAAAATTTCTCTAAAGAAAAGATGGCCGCTGGTTATCTTGAGGCTTATGAAAAGGTAATCAAAAAATAAAGGTATCAACATTGACTAAAATGATATAACGTGATGTTATATCGTTTTATTTTTATCCACTAATTTTTTAAAGAAATTTGTTGACAGAAAAATTAGCGTATGGTAATAATATATTAAGTCAAAAGGAAAACTCAAAAATCAAAAGTACCAATCTAATCCTTTGACTCTTTTACTTTTGAAATTTGAGTTAATTTTATATGCCAACAATAAATCAATTAATTCGCAAGCCGCGTAAATCAAGCAAAAAAAAGCCAAAATCACCGGCTTTGCTAAAATCATTCAATCATATAAAAAGACGTAATAAAATTCTACCTAAAGGTAGTCCTTTTAAGCGTGGTGTTTGCGTAAAAGTAACAACTACAGCTCCTAAAAAACCGAATTCAGCTCTCAGAAAAATTGCCAGAGTAAGATTAACTAATGGCATGGAAGTAACAGCCTATATTCCAGGAGAAGGACACACTTTACAAGAACATTCCATTGTATTAATTCGTGGTGGTCGTGTTCCAGATCTTCCCGGTGTGCGTTATCATATTATTCGCGGAGTTTTAGATGCTACTGGAGTTGATGATAGAAAACAAAGTCGTAGTTTATACGGTGCTAAAAAGCAGAAAGCTAAGTAGCAGATAGCTAATTGCCAATAACAAATAGCAGTTTATTTCAATAAACTATTCGCCATAAGCCATAATAATAAATAATCTAAGTGCCAGTGGCCACAGACTATTCGCCATAAGCCATAAACAACATATAATAAATAATTCAATGTGCCCTTAGCCATAAGCTATAGGCCATAAGCAAACTAATGCCTAGACGAAAAAGACAATATAAGAGAAATATTTTACCTGATCCAAAATTCAATAATGTTTTAGTGGCCAAATTTATTAATCATATTATGGAAAGAGGTAAGAAGAGTACGGCCGAACATATTGTTTATGATGCGTTCGAAATTATTGCCGCTAAAACCAAAAAAGATCCTATCGATATTTTCGATTTAGCTATGAGAAATGTAGGACCGCAAGTTGAAGTAAGGGCTAAAAGAGTTGGTGGTGCTAACTATCAGGTGCCAGTGGAAGTTCGCGGCGGACGTCGTAATACTTTGGCTTTTCGTTGGATTATTGGCGCAGTTAAAAGAAAAAGTGGACGACCAATGGCAACTAGATTGGCCAATGAATTAATGGATGCTGCTAAGAAAATGGGAACAGCTATGAAGAAAAGAGATGATACTCATCGCATGGCTGAAGCAAACAAGGCTTTTGCTCACTATGCATAAACGGCCAGTGGCATATGGCAAATAGCTAATAGCCACGGCCAGTGGTTTTTTATTACTTAAAGTGAGTAGCTTATACATAAGCTATTCGCCATAAGCAATAAGCAAAATTAGATGGCGCGCGATTACACCTTAGAGAAAACAAGAAATATTGGAATCATTGCTCATATTGATGCCGGTAAAACTACTGTTACTGAGCGCGTTTTATATTACACTGGAAAAAAACATAAGATTGGTGAAGTTCATGAAGGTGAAGCTGAAATGGATTGGATGGAACAGGAACGTGAACGCGGTATTACCATTACTTCTGCTGCTACCACTTGTTTTTGGAAAGACACCAGAATAAATATTATTGATACCCCAGGTCATGTAGATTTTACGGTTGAGGTGGAAAGAAGTTTGCGTGTGCTCGACGGTGGCGTGGTTGTCTTTGATGGTGTCGCTGGCGTGGAACCGCAATCGGAAACTGTTTGGCACCAAGCTGAAAAATACAGTGTACCGAGAATGTGTTTTATAAATAAACTGGATAGAACTGGTGCCGATTTTTATGGTGACGTAGATTCCATTCACGATCGTTTAACCAAGAAAGCTTATCCTATTCAGTTACCAATTGGTATTGAAGAAAATTTCTTAGGAATTGTGGATTTATTGAAACAAAAAGCTTATGTCTTTAAAGATGAAATGGGCAAGGAAATTGAAGAACAGGAAATTCCTGACGATATGAAAGACAAGACACGCGAATATCGTGAAAAAATGATTGAAGCAGCCGTTGAAAATGACGAAAAAACAATGGAAAAGTATTTGGAAGGAACAGAACTTTCAGAAGAAGAAATTGTTAAAGCAATTAGAAAAGGTGTTATAGCCAACGAATTTATTCCTATTCTTTGTGGTTCGGCCTTAAAAAACAAAGGTGTTCAGCAAATGCTTGATGCCATTGTAGAATATTTACCTTCACCACTTGATATTCCTGCTATCAAAGGCATTGATCCTGAAGATGAAGAAAAAGAAATGGAACGACATGCATCCGATGAAGAACCACAATCAGCTTTGGTATTTAAAATTGCTACTGATCCTTTTGTGGGAAAATTAGCCTTCTTTAGAATGTATTCTGGAACTTTAGAAGCCGGTTCCTATGTTTATAATTCCACCACCGGAAAAAAAGAAAGAGTAGGACGAATTTTAATGATGCATGCTAATAAACGGGAAGAAATTAAAAAAGTTTATGCTGGTGACATTGCTGCTATTGTTGGACTGGACAACACCACAACTGGTGATACACTTTGTGATCAAGAGAATCAAATTATCTTAGAAAAAATTACTTTCCCTGAACCTGTTATTTCTATTTCTGTTGAGCCAAAAACCAAAGCTGATCAGGAAAAAATGAGTATTGCTTTACATAAACTAGCTGAAGAAGACCCAACATTTCAGGTTAAAACAGATGAGGAGACAGCCCAGACAATTATTTCGGGAATGGGCGAACTTCATTTGGAAGTTATTATTGATCGCATGAAAAGAGAATTTAATGTTGAGGCAAATATTGGTAAACCACAAGTTGCTTACAAAGAAACTATTTTTACGACCGCTGAAGCAGAAGGAAAATATATTAGACAATCCGGTGGTCGTGGTCAGTACGGACATGTTTGGATTCGTTTGGAACCTCGCGAGCGGGGAGAAGGATTCGAATTTGCTAATGAAATTAAAGGTGGTGTAATTCCTCAAGAATATGTTCCCGCCGTTGAAAAAGGTGTGAAAGAAGCAATGGATAATGGTGTGCTGGCTGGTTATCCAATTGTTGATGTTAAAGCCACAGCTTATGATGGTTCTTATCATGATGTAGATTCCTCCGAAGCTGCTTTCAAAATTGCTGCCTCGATGGCTTTTCAAGCTTGTTTCAAAAAAGCTAAGCCACAATTATTGGAACCAATGATGAAAGTAACAGTAGTAACTCCAGAACAGTTTATGGGTGATGTGGTTGGAGATTTAAATTCCAAAAGAGGTCAAGTGGAAAAAATGGAAGATCGAGCGCAAATGAAAGAAATAGATGCTCAAGTTCCTTTGTCAGAAATGTTTGGTTATGCGACCTCACTTCGTTCTATGACTCAAGGAAGAGCCAACTACACCATGGAATTTGACCATTATGAGCCTGTACCAAGAAATGTAGCTGAAGAAATTATGACTAAAGCCGGAGGAGAAGAAACGACTAAAAAATAATAAATATAGGCTTATATAAGCCAAAAAGCAGTAGTGGATGATATGTCAGTAAGAGGGACTTGCCAAAATCAATAGCTCTTGTTATACTTAACGCTGAACTTCACTTGCCAAAACTTGTGAAATTCAGTATTAATAAGCTTAAATTTAAACATTTAAATTAAAATATATGGCCGAAAAATTTGACCGCTCAAAACCACACGTTAACGTGGGTACAATTGGACACGTTGACCATGGTAAAACCACTCTTACAGCTGCCATTTTAAACACTTTGGCAGAAGCTGGTGAGGGTTACAAAGCAAATGTAAAATCTGTTGATCAGATTGACAACGCTCCTGAAGAAAAAGAGCGTGGTATTACAATTGCTACCGCTCATTGTGAGTATGAAAGTCCTAATCGACATTATGCTCATGTTGACTGCCCAGGTCACGCTGACTATGTTAAGAATATGATTACTGGTGCTGCCCAGATGGACGGCGCTATTTTAGTAGTTTCAGCCGCTGATGGTCCAATGCCTCAAACCCGTGAACATATTTTGTTGGCTCGTCAAGTTAATGTTCCTGCTATGGTAGTTTTCTTAAATAAAACTGATCAAGTTGATGATCCAGAACTTCTAGACCTAGTAGAAGTTGAAGTTCGTGATTTGCTTAAAAAATATGAATTCCCAGGTGATGATATTCCTGTAATAAAAGGTTCAGCTCTAAAGGCTTTGGAAGATCCCAAGGGTGAAGATGGCAAAGCGGTTTTGGAACTTATTAAAGCTTTGGATGAACATATTCCAGAACCAAAACGAGATGTTGATAAAGATTTCTTAATGCCAATTGAAGATATTTTCTCAATTGAAGGTCGCGGAACTGTTGTGACAGGTAGAATTGATCGCGGTGTTGTTAAAGTAAACGACGAAATTGAAATCGTTGGAATTAAAGACACTTCTAAAACCGTTGTTACCGGAATTGAGATGTTCAACAAACAACTTGATGAAGGAAAAGCTGGTGATAATGCTGGTGTTTTGCTTCGTGGTACTAAGAAAGAAGAAGTTGAACGTGGTCAAGTTTTGGCTAAACCAGGCTCAATTACTCCTCATACAGAATTTGAAGCCGAGGTTTATGTTCTAACTCAAGAAGAAGGTGGACGTCATACAGCTTTTGTTAAAGGGTACAAACCACAGTTCTATATCAGGACAACTGATGTAACTGGTGAAGTGGAAAAAGTTATGTCTGAAGATGGAAAAGATGCCGAAATGGTAATGCCTGGGGATACTGTAAAAATGCAAATCAAACTTGGTTCTCCGATTGCTATGGAAGATGGTATGCGCTTTGCTATTCGCGAAGGTGGAAAAACTGTTGGCGCCGGTGCCGTAACCAAGATTGTCAAATAAATGAATTGTAAATAAACACAAAAAGCGGCGTCTCTTGCTTTCTAATTTAGAAGGTGAGAGGCGCCAGCTTTCTGTGTATAGAGGAAAATAATAATAAGTTCTATTATTTAAAAGTTAATGCCAGATTCAAAAAAAGCTAAGAAGGCTAAAAAACCTGCTTCAGCTAAAGCAAAATCCGCATCACATAAGAAGTCAACCAAGAAAACTACCAGCAAGAAGAGAGTAGCGAAAAAAACCATTGCTAAAAAAGTTGATGCTAATAAACAGGTTGCAACCGGAGCTGAAGAAGTTTCGCAACGGGTAAGAATTAAAATTAAAGCTTATGATCACAAAGTTGTTGATCAAACGGCTTTGAAAATTGTGGAAACTGCCAAAAGAACTGGCGCTGATATTTCTGGCCCCGTACCCCTACCAACCGAAAAGAATAAGTATACAGTTATTAAATCACCATTCGTTCATAAGGATTCACGAGAGCAGTACGAAATGAGAATTCACAAGCGTTTAATTGATATCACCAATCCGACCCCTAAAACTGTGGATTCACTGACTAATCTGAATTTACCTGCTGGCGTTGACATTGAGATCAAGATGTAAATAAGATTCCTTTTAGCGATGGGATCTTTGTAGGTAGCAAAAGCGATTTTGCTACGTACTAAGATCCTTGTTTTAATCAATCAAGCAAGATGGATTTTATGTTAGGCAAAAAAATTGGTATGAGTAGAACGTATGATGAGAGCGGAAAAGTTATTCCGGTCACAGTTTTGGAAGTGGGTCCTTGCACAGTTACACAAGTAAAAAATGATGACAAAGATGGTTATACCGCTGTCCAAATTGGTTACGCTGAAGCTAAAAAAATTAGTAAACCCATGCAGGGTCATCTAAAAAATTTGAAGAAAAAGTTTGTTGGCTTGAAAGAAATGAGAATAAAGTTTAAAAAAGAAGATTACAAATTACCAAAAGTGGGCGACGTTTTCACAGTAGAAAGTTTTGCTACAGGCGACAAAGTAAAAGTTACTTCAACTAGTAAAGGTAGAGGATTTGCCGGCGTGGTAAAACGCCACGGTTTTGCTGGTTCGCCTAAAACTCATGGACACAGACATGACGAAAGAGCTCCTGGATCAATTGGTGCCGCTTTTCCTCAACATGTTATGAAGGGAATGAAAATGGCTGGACGTATGGGTAACGAAAGAGTAACAATAAGTAATTTAGAAGTTGCTACAGTTGATGTTAAGAAAAATATTTTAGCGGTGAAGGGTTCTGTTCCGGGTGCTAAGGGAAAAATTGTACAAGTAAGAAAAGTAAAATAATGGAAGCTAAATTATTAAATTCTGAAGGCAAAGATACTGGCAAACAAAAGTTGCCGGCTTCATTATTCTCTGTGCAAGTAGCTGATGATACTATTTATAAAGTTTTAGTTGCTGCCAGAAGTAATAAAAGAGAAATAATTGCTAATACCAAAGGAAGATCTGATGTTAGAGGTGGTGGTAAAAAACCTTGGAAACAAAAAGGAACTGGCCGAGCTAGACATGGATCAATTCGTTCTCCAATTTGGATTGGGGGCGGTGTAACATTTGGACCAAGTAAGGAAAGAAATTATAAACGCAAAGTTAATAGGAAGGAAAGACAAAAAGCGTTGCTGGCTATTCTTACAGCTAAAGCCAAAGAAGATAAATTGTTGGTCGTTGATGATTTGAACATAAAAGATGTTAAAACCAGAGAGATGGCGAAGGTAATTTCTAAATTACCTGTTAAGAATAAAAGTTTACTGATTGTTTTGCCAAAGAAAGACGACAAAGTTTACCGAGCCTCCAAAAATATTCAGAAAGTTAAAGTTACAAACACGGACATTTTAGATATTATCGATCTAGTTTCTTATGAATATTTGTTAGTACTGCCAGAAACAATTAACACTTTAGAAAAGAAATTTGCTAAGTAATTATGGGTTTATTTAATCGTAAAAAGAAAGAAGAAGAAGAAAAGGAAGTCACTAAAAATGACAAAGTTAAGGATGCTCCAAAAAAGGCCGAAACTGTTAGTGAAAAAAAAGATTCTTCGACAGGCTCAGGACAAGTAAATAAAGAAAAGGCTAAACCCAAGAAAAAAACTGTTGTCAAAAGAAAAGTCAGTAAAAAAGATGACAATAGAGCTTACAAAATTTTGATTAAACCAGTTATTTCAGAAAAAGCTTCAGTAATTCAGGAAGAAAATAAATATGCTTTTATTGTAAATAAAGATTCCAATCGTCGTCAGATTGCAAATGCGGTGGAGGATTTATATGGTGTACAAGTTGTTCAAGTTAGAATCGTTAATGTAAAAGGAAAAATGAGACGCTATGGTAGAAGCAAGGGTTTCACCAGCCGTTACAAAAAAGCTTATGTGAAATTGATTGCTGGCGATAAATTAGATTTAGTTGAAGGAGTATGATAGTTAAGTTAAAAGTAAAAAGTCAAAGGTCAAAAATTATTAATTTAGTAAACAAAAAGTCGTAGTAGTTTTGACTTTTGAGTTTTAAAATTTGAATTGTTTATGTCAATTAAAAATTACAAACCATACACTCCATCCCGTCGTACTATGTCCACGACTGATTTTTCGACTTTAACAAAAAAGAGACCCGAAAAAAGTCTTACTAAATATAAGAAGCAAAAAGCTGGACGTGCTCGTACTGGAACAGTTACAATTCGACACCGTGGTGGGGGTAATAAAAGAAAGCACAGAGAAATCGATTTTAAGCAACAAGATTACGATATTACAGCCATAGTGAAAGCTGTTGAATACGATCCCAATCGTTCCGCCTTTATTGCTCTTCTTACTTATTCAAATGGAAAAAAATCTTATATTATTGCCACTAAAAAAATGAAAGTTGGGGATGAAATCGTTTCTTCCAGAAAAAAAATTGAGATTAAAAATGGTAACCGAACGATTTTAAAACATATGCCTTTGGGTACAGAAATTCATAATGTAGAAATTGAAGTAGGTAGAGGTGCTGTTCGAGCTAGGTCAGCTGGAACTTATGCTACAGTTGTTGCTCATGACGGAGAATATACGCAAATTAAATTTCCTTCTGGTGAAGTTAGAAATGTGAATTCTGAATGTTCCGCCACAATCGGTACAGTTTCCAGAGGGGATCATAATAATATTGTTATTGGAAAAGCTGGTCGTAAGAGATGGCAAAGCAAACGACCAACAGTTCGTGGTAAGGCTATGAATCCTGTTGATCATCCTCATGGTGGCGGTGAAGGAAGATCACCAATTGGTCTCAGACGACCAAAAACTAAATGGGGTAAACCAGCTTTGGGTGTACCAAGTAGAAAGCAAGTTAAATTTTCAGATAGATTTATTATTAAACCGCGTAAGAATAGGAAAAAATAGTTATGTCGAGATCACTAAAAAAAGGACCATACGTCGATGAAAAATTGCTGAAAAAAATTAGTAATTTAAAAGCGGACGATAAAACGGTTATAAAAACCTGGGCCAGAAGCTCAACTATTTCCCCAGAAATGGTAGGTTTTACTTTTGGTGTTCATAATGGCAAAGAACATACACCAGTTTTTGTTACCGAAGATATGGTCGGACACAAATTAGGCGAGTTTTCTCCAACTAGAAAATTTCATGGACATGGTGGTCGCATGGCTAAGGAACAGGAAATGGCTGAAGCCGAAGCAGCTAAGGCTAAAATAGCTGCTACCAAAGAAGATGTTGAAGGAAAGGAAGAAAATAAAAAGGAATAATTATGCAAGTTAAAGCTAAAGGAAAAAATGTAAAAATATCACCACGCAAGATTCGTTTGATTGCCAATGTTGTGCGTGGCATGGATGCCGTGGAAGCAGAAAGACAACTTGTTTTTATGCCTCATAAAGGTGCTAGGTTAATGAGAGAAATCTTGAAAAGCGCTATCGCCAACGGTGAAAACAATCACGACATGGTTAAAGAAAATTTATATATTGAATTTGTAACTTGTGATGAAGGTAGAACATTGGTAAGATATCAACCACGTGCCTTCGGACGCGCTTTTCCAATTAGAAAGAGAGAAAGTCACATTACAGTTATTCTGAACGAAAGAAAAGAAGGTAAACGTCAGAAGAAAGAAAAGGCAACTGCAAAACCAAAACCAGTAAATTATGATGCTAAAAGCGAAGCAGTGGATAAAAAAGTTTCTTCGACAAGCTCAGGACAAGAGGACGAGAAAGAAGAGAAAAAAACATTTACAGCACCAGACGGTAAAAAATTTGAAGATAAAAAATCAGGAAAGATGAGAAAAGGATTTAAACAAAGATTTTTCAGAAGAAAAGCTCAATAATTATTAATTCATTTTGATGGGACAAAAGGTCCATCCCAAAGCATATCGATTAGGTTATCTCTACTCTTGGAACTCCAAGTGGTTTTCTGGTAAGAATTATGCAGTTTATTTAGAGCAGGATACAAAAGTGAAAAAGTTTTTATTGAAAAAATTGAAGGATGCCGCAATTTCCAAAATTGAAGTTGAACGGTCACCTCAGGAAATTATTTATAATATTTATTCCTCTCGACCAGGTTTAATTATTGGTAGAGGTGGAGGAGGAATTGAAGATTTGAAAAAAGAAATTAATAAAATACTTCCTTCCAGTAAAACTCAAATAAAAATAAATATTCAAGAAGTTAGACAACCTTTACTTGATGCTAAATTAGTAGGTATTATGGCGGCAGAACAAATTGAAAAACGTATGCCCTTTCGGAGAGTTATGAAACAAATGGCTGGAAAAGTTATAGAAGCAGGTGCTAAGGGGGTAAAAATTATGATTGCGGGACGGCTTGACGGTGCGGAAATGTCACGACGCGAATGGATAGTAGAAGGTAGTATTCCACTGCAAACCTTAAGAGCTGACATTGATTTTAATAGAACAAATGCTTATACAACTTATGGAGTAGTTGGAATTAAAATTTGGATTTATAAAGGTGAAGTATTTAATGCTGATGAAAAAAGATTAGAAGGAATTAAGAAGGAGGAGAAGAAATAATATGTTGATGCCTAAAAAGGTAAAACACCGCAAACATCAAAAGGGGAGAAGAAGAAATTTAGGCAAGGCCACTCGTGGTGCGGATCTTTCCTTTGGGATTTATGGTTTGAAAGCTGTTGAAAAATCATGGATATCTTCTCGGCAAATTGAAGCGGCTCGTCGTGCTATGACCAGATTTGTGCAACGTGGTGGTAAAATTTGGATTAGAATATTTCCCGATAAACCCATAACAGCTAAAGGAGCTGAAATGCCAATGGGTAAGGGAAAGGGTACAGTTGATCATTTTGTGGTTATTGTAAAACCCGGACGTATTCTATTTGAAATGGATGGCGTAGAGGAAGATGTAGCTAAAGAAGCACTGCGTCTGGCTGCCAATAAATTATCAGTAAAAACAAGGTTTATTATAAAATAATGAAGTTTAAGGAATTAAAAGGAAAATCTACCGAAGAATTGAAAAAACTTTTGCTTAGTAAAAAGAATAAAATTAGAGAACTTAAATTTAAGAGTGCATCTGGACAGTTAAAAAATTTTAACGAAATAAAAGTTGAAAAAAGAGACGTGGCTAGAATTTCCATGTTGTTAAATGATTCAATGAAGAATAAAAAGTCAGTAACCAAAAAAGATGAACAAGCCGGAAAGTAAAAAAATTGAAGATAGTTCGGTAAACTCACCACGAGACACTAAAGAAGTACAAAAGCGACAATTGGTCGGTGTAATTGTTAGTGATAAAATGGATAAGACTGTAGTTGTTAGAGTTGATCGCTTAAAAAATCATCCTCGTTACAGCAAGCGTTTTATAAGTAGCAAAAAATATAAAGCTCATGATGCCAAGAATGAATATAAAACTGGTGATGAGGTTATTATTGAAGAAGTACGCCCACTTTCTCGTGATAAAAGATTCAAAGTTTTAAAAAAGTCTAAATAAATGATTCAAGCAGAAACAAAACTGAAAGTAGCCGACAATACTGGTGCTAAATCGATCGAGTGTTTTAAAGTGCTTGGTGGTAACAGAAAGCGCTACGCCCGCATTGGTGATGTAGTAATTGCTTCCGTAAAAGAAGCTACTCCTCATGGTATGGTTAAGAAAAAAGAAGTTGTGCACTGTGTTATCGTCAGACAAAAAAAGGAATTTCAAAGAAAAGATGGTTCCTTGATTAAATTTGATGAAAACGCTGCTGTAATAATTTCGAGTGATTCAAAAGATCCACGTGGTACCAGAATTTTTGGACCGGTAGCAAGAGAATTGCGTGAAGCTGGTTATAGTAAAATTATATCTTTAGCACCTGAGGTATTATAAAAATATGAAGTTGAGAATAAAAAAAGGTGACACCGTTCAAGTAGTTACAGGCAAAGATAGTGGAAAAAAGGGCAAAGTTTTATCAACCGATCCTATTAATGGTAAGCTAGTAATTGACGGTGTAAATATCCTCAAGAAACATAACCGACCAAAAAAACAAGGTGAAAAAGGTCAGCGAGTTGATATTAACGGATCGGTAAATATTTCCAATGTTATGATGGTTTGTCCAAAATGTGGTAAGCCCACCAGAGTAGGTAAGAAAAAATTACAGGACAAAAAAACTGCCCGCATTTGTGTAAAGTGTAAAGAGGTAATTTCTTAAAAAGTTATGAATAGATTAGAAGAAAAATTTAATAAAAAGATAGTACCAGCCTTTTTAAAGAACAAAAAAACTGATAATGTTATGGCTGTTCCAAAAGTTGATAAAATTATTGTCAGTATTGGTGCCGGTAAAGCCGCTGACGATAAAAATGTTTTGGAAACCATGATAAATAACTTACGCGATATTACTGGTCAGCAACCTTCAAAAAAAGTTGCTAAAAAATCTATTTCCAATTTTAAACTTAGAGAAGGTTCAGTTGTGGGTTTGATGGTGACGTTGAGAGGAACGAGAATGTATGATTTCTTAGATAGATTTATAAATATTACTTTACCGCGTGTTAGAGATTTTCGTGGCATTGATCCTAAAAGTTTTGATAAGCAGGGAAATATAACAATTGGTATTAAAGAACATACTGTTTTTCCGGAAATTAGAATGGATCAAGTTTCAGGGATTCATGGTTTAGAAATTACAATTGCCACTACCGCTAAGAATGATGAAGAAACAAAAAACTTATTAAAAGAATTTAATTTTCCCTTTAGTAAATAAATATGGCTAGAAAAGCACTCGTCGTAAAGGCGAAAAGAAAACCTAAGTATTCAACCAGAAAAATAAACAGATGTTTTGCTTGTGGTCGTAAACATGGTTACATGAGAAAATTTGGTTTGTGTAGAATTTGTTTTAGAGAAATGGCTAATAATGGGGAAATCCCAGGTATTAAAAAATCAAGTTGGTAAAATATATGTCAAAAGTCAAAACTCAAAATTCAAAAGTAATTGAAAGTGGTAAGCTCCAGAACTCGCTTGGTTTTAAATTTTGCCTTTTTACATTTAACTTCAAACTTTTTACCTTTGACTTTTAACTTTTGACTTAATTATTATGACCGATCCAATTTCAGACATGTTAATAAGAATAAAAAATGCTCAAGCAGTAGGTAAAGCGGAGGTAAAAATCCCGCATTCTACCATCAAAGCTGCTCTGGCAGAAGTTTTAGTGGCCGAGGGTTTTATTGCTGAAGTAGCACCGGAAACTGATAGTAAGGAAAGAAAAAGCTTAATTGTGACCCTAAAATATGACGAGAATAAAAATCCCGTTATTAATGGTATAAAAAGAATGAGTAAACCGGGAAGAAGAATTCACGAAGGAAGAAGAAGTATACCACGAGTTCGTGGTGGGTTAGGAACAGTAATTCTTTCAACTTCGCAAGGATTAATGACAGATAGAGAAGCGCGTCGTCGCAGAATGGGCGGAGAATTAATTTGTAAAATCTGGTAAAAATATGTCACGCATAGGAAAACTTCCAATTACAATTCCAGAAAAAGTAACCTGCAAAATTGAACAGGATGAATTTATCGTGTCTGGTCCCAAGGGTGAATTAACAACTAAAATTCCTAATGGGGCTGAAGTTAAAATTGATGACAAAAATATTATTGTCGAATTGAAAAAAGATGAGGGTAATAATGCTATTTGGGGACTAACTAGATCACTGATAAACAATTCTGTAATTGGCGTAAGTGAAGGTTTTGAAAAAAAACTTATTATCGAAGGTGTTGGTTATCGGGCAGTTATGAAAGGCAAGATTCTAGAATTAAGTGTTGGTTTTTCTCATTCGGTAGAGTATAATCCACCCGAAGGTGTAGAAATTAAAGTAGAAAAGGAATTTATTATTGTATCAGGCAGAGATAAACAAATGGTTGGACAAGCTGCAGCTGAAATTAGAAAAGTAAAAAAACCAGAACCTTATAAAGGTAAAGGTATCAGATATGAAGATGAACACGTAAGAAGAAAAATTGGTAAACGGGCCACCGGCACCGAAGGAGAATAAAATTATGAAGACTAGCAAAAAAGTATTAGCCAGAAAAAGACGGCAGCACAGAGTGCGAGCTAAAATTTCTGGTACCAAAAGTAAGCCTCGCTTATCAGTTTTTAGAAGCAACAAACATTTGTATTTGCAATTAATTGATGATGAATCAGGAAAAACCTTATTTAGCTATTCTGATAAAGAATTGAAAGGAGCAGATAAAATGAAACCAATTGATATTGCTAAAAATGCTGGAAAGGAATTGGCTGCAAAAGCCGTAGCAAAAGGTATTAAAAATGCAGTTTTTGATCGGGGTGGTAATTTATATCACGGTCGGATTAAAAATGTTAGCGAAGGCGCAAGAGAAGGAGGATTAAAAATATAATATGCCCGGTTGTACAATAATTAATTTGTATAACCGTAGCATGAATAATTGAAATATATGAATATTAAATTGTACAACCGGGATGCCAAGATTTAATCGTAAACCAAAATCTGAATTTGATGAACAAATTGTAGACATTGCTCGGGTAGCTAGAATAGTTGCCGGCGGACGTCGTTTTAGCTTTCGTGTAACTATTGTAATTGGTGATCGTAAAGGACGAGTGGGCGTGGGAGTTGCTAAAGGTTCAGATGTTGCTATTGCACGTGAAAAAGCAATCAGACAAGCCAAAAAAAATATTGTTAATGTCCAAACTGTAAATGGTACCATTTATCATGAAACTAAAGCTAAATATGGTAGTGCCAAATTATTTCTAAAACCAGCTCCTGAAGGAACAGGAATTATTGCTGGTGGAACCGTTAGAACTGTTGTCGAACTGGCCGGTATAAAAAATATAGTTGGAAAAATACTGGGAACTCAGAATAAAATAAACAATGTTAAAGCGACAATTAATGCCTTGGCTAATTTTTCTGATCCCAAGGATATAGCTAAAAGAAGAGGAATGACCTTAGAAGAGTTGCAACCCGGTAAAGCAAAAAAAGAAAAAACGGCAGAAAAAGAAGATATCGCAGACGCAAAAAAGGCTACTAAATCTAAGAAAAAATAATGGTGACTGGATTTCACAATTTAAGAAAACCTAAAGATCGTCGCACAGCCAAAAACAAAAAACGGGTTGGGCGTGGTAATGCTTCGCGCGGAACAACTTCCGGTCGTGGTACTAAGGGTCAAAAAGCTAGAGCCGGTGCTTCACAACGACCAGGTTTTGAAGGTGGTAGAACAACTGTGATTCAGCAATTACCAAAGCTCCGAGGTTTTAAAAGTATAAGTAAAAAAGTTCAAAATATTAATATCTATGATTTGGAGAATAAATTTGCCACTGGAGATGTAGTTGATATTAAAGTTTTAAAAAAATCTGGTTTAATCAAGAAAACTAATAAGTTGGTTAAAATACTGGGTGCGGGTCAGCTGACAAAAAAATTAACAGTTTATGCTCATCAAGCTTCAACTCAGGCAATTAAAAAGATTACCCAAGCTAAAGGAGAGTTTAAAAAGATTACAATAAAAGAACTTCCTCAAAAAGATGGTTCGACAGACTCCCTTCAAAAAGATTTAGAGCAAGCACCAAAAAAAGTAAAGTAGCTACAAATAAAAAAATAGTCAAAAAATATGTTTAAGAAGTTAGCCGAAATTTGGCGCATCAAGGAACTAAGAAAAAGAATTATATTTTCCTTAGTGCTTTTAGGTATTTTTAGACTAGCGGCTCATATTCCTTTACCAGCTGTAAATCAGGAAAATCTTCGTTCATTTTTTGAGAATAATCAGATTTTTGGTCTGTTAAATATGTTTTCTGGTAGTGGTATGGAAAATATGTCAATCGTTTTGTTGGGTGTGGGGCCATATATTACTTCCACAATTATTTTACAGCTTTTAACGATGATAATTCCCAAACTCCAACAAATGATGAAAGAAGAAGGAGAAGCGGGACGTAAAAAATTCAATCAAATTACTAGAATTGTAACTATTCCTCTCGCTGCTTTGCAGGGCTATACCATGATAACTTTATTATCTCGCCAGAGTCCACCAATTATTACAGATTTGTCCGTTTATAATATTATTTTAACTATAATTATTGCCACAGCTGGAACTATGTTTTTAATGTGGATTGGTGAGTTAATAACAGAAAAGGGAATTGGCAATGGTGTGTCGCTAATAATATTTGCCGGTATTATTACCAATATCCCACAAGCAGTTCAACAAGCAATTGTTTCTTATGATCCAACACAGTTATTTAATTATTTAGTTTTTGCAGTTATTGGAGTGGTCGTTATTGCCGGAGTTGTAATTGTAACCGAAGGACAAAGAAACATTCCTGTTTCTTATGCCAAAAGAATCAAAGGCAATCGTATGTATGGTGGGGGTTCTACTCATTTGCCCATGCGCGTAAATCAAGGTGGTGTTATTCCCATTATCTTTGCCCTATCGCTGATGATTTTTCCAGGACTGATTGCTAACTTTTTATCGAATTCTGATATAACTTGGTTAGCAACTTCTGCTAAATACATTTCTGATTTATTTAACAATCAAGTATTTTACGGCGTCGTGTATTTTATTTTAGTTATTGCTTTCACCTATTTTTATACGGCCATATCATTTGATCCTCATTCTATTTCCGATAATTTACAAAAACAAGGCGGGTTCATACCTGGTATTAGACCCGGTCAATCAACAGAAAGTTATTTGAAAAAAACCTTGAATAGAGTAACTTTGGCGGGTGCAATATTTTTGGGTATGATAGCTGTTATGCCATTTTTAGTACAGGGACTAACATCAGTGCAATCAATGGTAATTGGTGGTACAGGTTTATTGATCGTTGTTAGTGTTGTTATAGAAACTGTTAAACAAGTTGAAGCCCAAATGGTAATGCGCGATTATGAAAGTTTTTACTAATATCCATGGTCAAGAATAATACTATAATAATTTTTGGACCCGCAGGTTCCGGCAAGGGAACCCAAGTTGATTATTTGATAGATAAATTTGGTTACCAAAGAATTGAAACGGGGAAGTTGATGCGAGACCGAAGTAAACAAGAAGACAAACTGGGAAATAAGCTAAAGGAAATAAACAAGGGTGTGCACATGTCAGATGAAATTGCTTTGCAGGTTGTTGAGGACGTCTTACAAAAAACAGATCCAGAAAAAGGATTAATATTTGATGGTTATCCCAGAACCGCAGGACAGGCGAATGATTTACATGGCCTACTAAAAGATTTAGATAAAGATGATAATTTGCAAGCTATTTGGATTGATATTTCTCGAGAAGAGGCTCTGACCAGATTACTAAAAAGAAGACTTTGTGTTGATTGTGGTAATATCTATGCTGATTTAACAGTTGAGAAATGCGATAAATGTGGAGGAGAAGTTGTGCAAAGAGATGATGATCAAAATGCAGATAAAATTAATAAACGTTTAGATTGGTTTGACGAACACGTAAAAGCCGCCATAAAATACTACGACGAACTAGGTGTCTTACAAAAAATTAATGGAGTACAATCTCGCGAAGATGTACACGCAGACATTCTCAGAGCACTTAAATTAAATGAGTAAGCGGCTAAAATCCGCTTATTTTAATGTTAAAAAGTCTTATTAAAACTGAAAAAGAAATCGATGCTATGCGCGCAGGTGGTAAAATATTGGCGCAAATTGTTGATGGCTTAGGAAAATACATACAAATCGGAATCTCAACAATGGATATCGATAACAAAGCTGATGAATTATGTCAAGAATTAAATGTAAAACCAGCTTTTAAAGGCTTTCAAAAATATCCTAATGGTGCTTGCGTATCAATAAATGATGAAATAGTTCACGGTATTCCCGCACCAGATAGGATTTTACATGAAGGCGACCTAGTAAGTATTGACTATGGTATTTGGCATAAAAATATGTGCACTGACATGGCTAGAACATTTGCCGTAGGAGAAATTTCAACAGATGCCAGAAAACTAATAACTATTACTGAGAAATCATTACAAATCGGAATTGCTCAAATAAAAAATGGAACCAGAGTTGGTGATATTGGACAAGCTATTCAAAAATATGCCGAAAATAATGACACCCAAGTAATTAGAGAATTAGTGGGACATGGTGTTGGTAGGGAAATTCATGAGCCACCACAAATTCCTAATTTTGGAAAAAGAGGCCAAGGAGAAGAATTGTTGAGTGGAATGACCATTGCCATTGAACCGATGCTAGCACTTGGTTCACATGAAGTAGAATTAGACAAGAATAATTGGACATACAAAACGATCGACGGTTCGTTATCATGTCATTTTGAAAATACAATTCTGGTAACAGATAACGGAGTAGAAATATTAACAACCTTATAATGCCAAACATTTTAGGACTAGATATTGGTGACAGACATACAGGTGTTGCAATTTCAGAAGAGGGTAGTAATCTTGCTTCGATTTACAAAACTATAAATCACGATTCAACAACATCACTTGTGAGTAGAGTGAAGGAAATTGTTACCAAGGAAGATGTAACCATTATTGTGGTTGGTCTTTCTCTAAATATGAAGGGAGAAAAAACCCCACAAACGGCTTCAATAAGGGAAAAAGTCGATTTTATCGAAAACGAAACTGGATGCCAAATTAAATGGCAAGACGAAAGACTTTCTAGTAAACAAGCCAAAGATATTTTAAAACTGGAGGGTGTTAACAGAACTGATCATGAACTGGCTGCCAAAATTATTTTACAAAACTATTTAGATAGAAGATGATAACATTATCGGTTATAATACCAGCTTACAACGAAGAAAAAAGAATTAAACCTACTTTGAAAGAAATTGAAGCTTATTTAAGTACTAAAGATTATTCAGCCGAAATTATTGTTGTTTCTGATGGATCAACTGATAAAACAGATTTAATTGTTCAAGATTTTGTTGCTACTAGCCAAATTCCTGCTCAGCATGTCAGATTAAATGAAAACAAGGGAAAAGGCATGGCTGTAAAAACTGGCATGCTTAAAGCAACTGGCGAATGGCGGTTGTTTATGGATGCAGATAATTCTACTACTATTAATCAAATTGAAACATTTTGGCCAGAAACCAATAGGTATGATTTGATTTTAGGATCACGGGCAATTGTTGGAGCAGACATTCAAAAAAGTCAATCGTGGTACAGACAAATAATTGGGAAAACCG
The DNA here is from genome assembly GCA_043815505.1 of bacterium. Classification (GTDB taxonomy): domain Bacteria; phylum Patescibacteriota; class JABMPQ01; order JABMPQ01; family JBDRIV01; genus JBDRIV01. The sequence continues at coordinate 48,789 of JBDRIV010000004.1, read as the reverse complement.
GTAATTTATTAATAAGAATATTATTACTTCCTGGAATTCATGATACTCAGTGTGGCTTTAAATTATTTAATAAAAAATGTGTAGAAAAAGTTTTTACCAAGCAAACTATGTCTGGGTGGAGTTTCGACTTCGAAATTCTAGCCCTAGCTAGATTATATAATTTTAAACTAAAAGAATTACCAGTAAAATGGGAGAATTCTGAAGCCACAACACTAAATCCAATTATTGCAGCTTGCAAAACTTTAAACGATCTTATAAAAGTAAGAATTACCATAAGAAAGCAAAAAAGATTATTAAACAAAAAAAGTAATTAAAAATTATGATTGACGAAAAAAGGCAACCACAAGCCAAAAAAGAGCGGCACATTAAAAAATTAGTTTTTCTAATTCTAATCGTAGCTATTGTAACTTCACTTATCACAACCTATGTTACCATTAATATTTTGGTTAAAAATAATAACGGTGAAATAAGCAGAAATCAAAACAATAAAGCGGTAACTATTGATGAAGACTCTGGAATTATATCTGCAGTTGACAAAGTTAAACCAGCAGTTGTAAGTATTGTGGTAACCAAGGATTTAGAAAAGATTTATAATAATCTTGGCGAAGGTGGAATTTTCGATAATCTATTTCCTTACACCTTTGAATTGCCAGAAAATGAACGCGGACAAACTGAAATTGGTGGCGGTTCTGGTTTTATTGTTTCCGAAGATGGCTTAATTATTACCAATCGACATGTAGTGAGTGACGGGGAAGCAGATTATACGGTGGTTACATCTGATGGGGAAGAATATCCGGCTGAAATTATTGCTAAAGATACAATTACCGATTTGGCAGTTATAAAGATTGAGGCTAAGAATTTAACAGTTGTTGAATTTGGTGATTCTGACGCTCTCAAAATTGGACAGCGAGCTATTGCTATTGGCAATTCTTTGGGAGAATATGAGAATTCAGTTACGGCCGGAATAATAAGTGCTACTGGTAGAAATATAACTGCTTCAAGTGGCCTAAACTCAGAAAACTTAGAAAATGTAATTCAAACCGATGCAGCCATTAATCCCGGTAATTCCGGTGGTCCCTTAGTTAATATTGACGGTCAGGTAGTAGGGATTAATACCGCCATTGATGCTTCGGGACAGCTCATTGGCTTTGCTATTCCCATTAATTCTGTAAAGAGTATAATCAATGGAGTAATAAAAGATGGAGAAATTGTTCGTCCCTATTTGGGCGTTCGCTATATAATCGTTACAGAAAGCTTAAAAGAAAGAAATAATTTAAATGTTGACTACGGTGCACTTCTTTTACGAGGTGAAAATCCGAATGATTTAGCAATAATTCCCGGCAGTCCAGCCGACAAAGCGGGACTTGAAGAAAACGATATAATTTTAGAGGTAAATGGTGAAAAAATCGATTCTTCCAACGGATTGGCCAAAATTATTGCCAATAAGCAGGTAAGTGCTATAATTGATCTAAGGGTATTACATGACGGAAAGGAAAAAACCGTTAAAGTTACCTTAGATAAGGCAAAAAACTAGATTATTTATAATTAACAAAAACAACATGGCAGATGCACCAAGTGAAGACACAAAAAGTGACGACACCCAAAGTGATGACACACCACAAGTTGAGGCTTACTGTGTCAAATGCAAAGCTAAACAACAAATGAACGAGCCAAACCAAATTGAGATGAAAAATGGTCGTCCAGCAGTTCAAGGAACTTGTCCAAAATGCGGCACCAAGATGTTCAGAATTGGCGCAATTAAATAATTTATATTTGAAGCAGAAAACATTCCCTCCAGGGGTGTTTTTTGTCTGATAACATGAAATTTGACCCCAATAAAATATTTGTTTTCTTCAGTCCGCTAATTCTTTTAGCGGGAACTGAATATGTATTGCGTAATCCTAGAAGTTTTATAGCAATTTTTGCTGCCATTATTCTTTTAACGAGTATAATGTTACTCGGAATTATCAAACCTCACCTTCGTCAAAAAGAGAAGCTAAAGAATTTTATCCTTCCCATCCTTTACATTATAAGTTTAGGAAGTTTTGTGGCCTTGTTAAGAAATGAAATGATTGCTCACATTTTCTTAGTTATTGCCAGCTTAATCTATGGTTGGATGTTGTTTGTTATCAATAATATGATGACGACAAGTGAAGGAAAACAAAAAGAATATTACGGAAAATATTTTGAAATTTTCATTTTATTTACATTCTTCTTTTTTGTAAGTGCCATTTATAGCTTTAGAATATTTTTGGATTTACCACCATGGTCTATCATGTTGCCGTTATTTCTTATTTCCGCTGCCTTATTTTATGAACGCTTATGGATTTATGATGTGATGAAAAGAGAGTGGTGGAAAGAGGTTGTGATTATCGGATTTCTTATAGCCGAAGTTGGTTGGGTAATAATGTTTTGGCCAATAACTAATTTAGCCATTGCCTTTACAATTCTGACAGTTTACTTTGCCTTGTCCCAAATCATGGCTCAAAGTTTAACTTATACTTTGAATCGAGCAGCTATAATTAGGACTCTAACAATAAGCTTAATAGCTGTTATAATAACAATCAGTACTTCACAATGGACAATATAAATATGGAAACAGAAACAATAAAAATGAAGAAATCGCCAAAAAGAAAAGGTCGATATCTAGTTTTACTAATTATAATTTCTTTAGTAGCTGGCGCTTTAGGAGGTTTTGTTACCGATCGTTACTTTAGTTCTAAAACAAATACTGAAACGAACAACAACAATGCTACGAGTGAAGAAGTTATAAATGTCGAAATTAATGAAGCGGTAACAGATATAATTAAAGAAGCCAGTTCCTCGGTTGTTAGTATTATGGCTGATATTCAAAGTACAAATATTTTTGGGCAAACTATTAATCAACAGGCAAGTGGAACGGGATTTATCATTACCAGTGATGGTTTAATTTTAACCAACCGTCATGTTGTTTCCGCTACTGATGCAACCTATACAGTAATTACCAGTGCCGGGAAAAAGTTTACAGTCACCAAGGTAATAAGAGATACGATTAATGATTTAGCTTTTTTAGAAATTGAAGCCTCTACTTTACCAGTTTTAGAATTAGGAAACTCTTCTGCTTTGGAAGTTGGACAAACTGTAGTAGCGATTGGTAATGCCTTGGGTAATTATCAAAACACTGTAACCAAAGGCATTGTTAGTGGTTTAGACAGAAATATATACGCCGGTGGTTCATTTGCCTCGCAAAGTGAGCAACTAGAAGGAGTTATTCAAACTGATGCTTCTATTAATCCCGGCAATTCGGGCGGACCGCTACTTGATTTATCTGGTCGCGTTGTTGGTATAAATACTGCTGTAGATAGTTCGGGTCAGCTTATTGGTTTCGCTTTGCCAATTGACGATGCCAAAAAAGCTATTGACAGTGTTATTGCTGGTGGCAAAATACTGAGACCATTTTTAGGAATTAGATACATTCCTTTAACTCCTGAATTTGCTTCACTAAATGATTTGCCCTCTGATCATGGAATTCTCATTTACTCTGATGATGTCCGCATATCGGCTGTGGTAGAAGATTCACCTGCCGCTGAAGCCAAACTGCGATCGGGTGATATAATAACGCAAATTGATGATTATGAGATTGGAAAAACATCATCATTTTCCAAAATTATGCAAAACTTTGATCCTCAAGATGAAGTAATACTAAAAGTGATTAGAGAAGATAATAATTTTTCACTAAAAATAGTTCTGGCTGAACAGTAGTAAAAATAGGCCAATCAATTAATTCTATTGACAATAAAAAAGGTATGTGCTATATTCTATTGTTTTAAGAATATAGTATTTTTATGCCCAACAATTACATCAATATCCTAAAAAAGATTTGGCCATATTTGGCCTTGTTTATAACAACGTTAACAGTTTTAACGTTTATTTTTAGTGCTGTTCAAACACCTGAATATAAGTCAGAAGTAACCATGCTTGTTATTCAAGAACAAGAGGGTTCGATGGATGCCTACACTGCAACTAGATCAGCCGAAACTATAGCGTCACTTTTAACCAATATGGTTCATACCAGCTCATTTTTTGAGCGGGTAATGGATTCAAAATATGATATTGCCAATACTTATTCAAGTGATCCGATTGAACGTCAAAAACAATGGGACGAAACCATAGATGCTAATTTATCTGACAAATCGGGAATAATGAAATTAGCAGTTTACAATCCCGATCCTAATCAATCTGAAAAAATTGCTCGCGCCGTTGCTTCAGTTTTAACTTATGAAGGCGACATTTATCATGGTGGTGGAGATGCGGTAACGATCAAAATGGTTAACGTGCCAACCACTTCGGAAAATCCAGTTAAACCAGCTATTGCTACCAACACTTTTAGTGCTCTACTGTTGGGAATTATTTTCTCTGTGGTAATTATTATTGCCATTGGTTTTAGAAAAGATATTGATGCCGTGACGGTAAAAGTAAATGATGAAGGTAAAGAAGAGATATTAGAAAGCAATGATCAAGTAAATGAAGATTATGAAGGTCGAGCAGACGATTCGCCCGAACCTGGCAATACCGAATTTGAAGAAGAAAATTATTTTAATGAAAACAACGATTCTCAAGACGAAAGTTTAGATAAATTAAAAATTCAGGAAACAGAAAATTCTCAACCTGAAACCTTAAAACAAACACCCAACCCAGAAGATTATTTTAATAATCTTAGATAATTCAAGTTTATGATTCCAAATCAGCGTCCCGTTGGTGGGCGCGCAGAAATTAAGGCCTTGGCTAAGATTATCAAATCTGGATGGTGGGGGAAAGGGCAAGAAGTCGAAGAATTCGAAAAGAAATTCGCCGATTATATTAGTGTTCCTTATACTGTGGCTGTAACATCTTGCAGTGCTGCTCTTGATTTAGCCTTAAAAGCTTTAAATATAGGTGCTGTTACTGGTGGAAGTGATAAAGATGAGGTTATCGTTCCGACCATGACTTTTGTGGCGACTGCTATGGCACCTAAGATTAATAATTGTCAGACAGTACTAGCAGATATTGAACCAGATTCTTTATGTCTTGATCCTGAAAAATTGCCAATTACAAAAAATACTAAAGCAGTAATTGCTGTTCATAATGCGGGAGTTGTTGCCAATATAAAAGCGATTAAGGAAAAATTTGCAGGCCCTGTAATTGAAGATTGTGCTCATGCTTGTTTGTCTAAAGGTGCTGGACAAGATGGAGATTTGGCCTGTTGGTCATTTCAAGCTATAAAAAATTTGCCCGCTGGTGATGGTGGCATGATAACGACTTATAATAAAAAGTTGTACGAAAAAATTAAAGCTATGATTTGGTACGGAGTAAAGGAAAGTACCTACGAACGAATTAGAAAAGGGAACTATGCCTGGGAGTACGACATTGATTCGCTTGGTTATAAATATTATATGACTGATATTCCGGCCGCTATTGCACTAGAACAATTGAAAAAATTGGACAAAAAAAATGCCAAACGTCGTGTTATCGCTGCTCGCTATGATGCTGAACTAAATGGTTTTATAAAAAAACCTGTTTATTCGGAAACGGTTCAATATTATATTGCCAGAGTGACTAATAGAAATGCTTTAGTTGAGTTTCTAACAAATAAGGGAATTCATGTTTCTGTGCATTACAAACCCTTACATTTACATACCTATTTTCAAGATGATCCGACCAAATATCCCGTGGCTGACAAAATTTGGCAAAATTTAATTACCTTGCCAGTTCATGACAAACTTTCAGACAAAGACGTTTCTTATATAATTAAATCTGTTAAAGAAGGTATTTCTGAATTGGCAAAAGTTTCATCAGAAAATATTATGGAACCAGTAATGATTAATCAATTAAAAACATAATGGAACAAGCGCAAGTCAAAAAAATATTTCCTGATATTTCACTTCTCGCGTTAATCGGAGGTGCTCTTTTAATATTATTAGCGTCTGGAATGGTGGCTTATTCTGGAGCGATGGCAGTTTTTGGAATTATAGCAGTTTCAGGCCTAATCTATTTGGCTTGGAAGAATTTGCCGACCGCGCTCGGGGTTTTAGCAGCTTTAGTTTTACTTATTCCCGAAGGTGTTGGTGCTTGGTCATATTTTTCTATCAATCTTTTAGGATTTAACATCAGATATATTGAATTGGTATTGTTAGTAATTTTGGGAGTCTGGCTTTTTAAACTGTTAATAGGTTCAGAAAAGTGGCGATCATATGTCACAGGTACAATTCTAATAAGTGCTCCTCTAATTTTATGGTTAGCCGTGGCTTCGTATCACGGAATTTTAAACGGTTCAGCGTTGACAGATTTTATGAACGACATCAGATCTTTCTCGTATTACTTAGTAATTCTGCCGGTTATTACATCACTTAAAAGTAATGAGGATAGAGACAAACTTTTGTCCGCTTTCATTTTTGGAGCAGCTGGTTTTTCTATTCTCTTTTTTGCTTTATCTTATATAGAAAGTTTTGTGGTGGGATTAATGGGTCTAAGTTTTCCTGGTCTTTTTCAGGAACTAAGATTTAATTTTCGCAACACCAGTTTTTTCTTTTTACCGTGGTTGTTATCAATTGTTTTTATCAAATATGAGACTAAACCAAGCTTAAAAATTATGTATTTACTAAGTTTACTAGCCATTACTTTAGGTGTAATTCTTTCTCAAACCAGAACCTTGTGGGCGGTACTGGTTGCTTGTGGAATTATATTTTTAGTTTTAAGTGTTTGGCAGAAACAGATGAAATGGCAAACAGTTTTAAAAAGTTTAGCCCTAATTCTAATTATAGTCACCTTGCTAATAAGCATTCCTTGGGTTAGAGATTCAAAATTGTACGGTCAAACATTAGAACGCGTTAAAACTCTTACTAATATTAATTATGCTGATGATGCGTCATATCGTTTTAGGGTTTCTGTTACACCACAAATTATTGAGGAAACAAAAGAAAATCCTGTTTTTGGTGTCGGCTTAGGACAACCGGTGCGAATTGAATATCGCAATCAGTTTTATGATCTACCATATATTGATAATTCCTATTTAATGATTGCTTACAAAGCCGGTGTGCCGGGATTACTAGCCATGCTAGCTTTCTTTCTTTATTATGGTTGGAAACTTTTAGTAGTAGTTTTCAAAAGAAAACTTGATGCTAAAAGTTTAATGATTGCCAGTGCCTTAATTGCCAGTTTATTAGGTTTTCTAACATTTGGATTATCAACTGTGATGCTAACCAACTATGCTGCTACGTTGTTACTGGGAATTATTTTCGGAATTACCGAATATTTATATTATAAATCAAACCATGAGCAAGCTACCACTTAAAATCGTATATGTTTCCAATGTATTTTGGCCAGAAACTAAGTTCTCTAAACAAGAACTAACCTTAGAATTGTCTAAGGATCATCAGGTTACTTATATTAATCCTTCTTGGCATATTTTGTCAGCTTTAAAAAATATGAAAAGATGGAAGTATTTACTTTCCAGAAAAATACAAGTAAATGAAAATCTTAAAATTATTAATGTTTTTGGTTTTTTTCCTTGGCACAGATTTAAAGCGACAGCAAAAATTCATGAGATTCTAATTGAAAGAGCGATTAGAAAGAATTCTGATGCCAGTCTAGATGTGATAATATTTACTAACCCTGCAGATTACAAAATTCCGCTTAAATTTAAATATCCAACAAATTTTTGGCACTGGACTGATGATTATGCTGCTATGCCAGAAAGAAATGGGAAACATATTTCTTGGCAACAAGTAGCTATGGCTAAAAATGTTGACGCGGTCTTGGCCTGCTCAAATGCTTTAGCCGAAAAAGCCAGTTTGTATAATCCCAAAACATTTTTATTCCGCAATGCTTGTAATCCAGAAAGTTTTAGCAAAGTAAATAAAAATATTATTTACGATTTAAAACAATTACCCAAACCTATTATCGGATTTCAGGGGACAGTGAACGAAAGAATTGACAAAGAAATGCTGGAGAAGGTAATTGCTGACAACAAACATTTTTCCTTTGTTTTTGTTGGTAATACCGAAACGAAATTACAGCAGCAATTAAATTATTCAAATGTTTTCTTTTATCCGGCTCAACCCAAAGAGAGCTTAGGATCCATAATCGATTCTTTTGATGTTGGATTTTTGCCATATAAAGACAATTTATTTAATCGTTCCAGCAATCCTTTAAAAATATACGAATATTTATTGTTAGGAAAACCAGTAGTTAGTTTCAATTTAGATTTGAAAAATGAATTTGAGGGACATCTTTATCAAGCAGAAATTGTGGCAGATTTTGCTAAAACCGTACGCTTGGCAATTACTGATAATCATGGCAGAAAAGAACAACGCATGAGATTTGCTTATGAAAATACTTGGTTAAAAAGAGCTAATCAATTTGAAAATATAATTGAAAAACTCCGTCTTGACGAAGAGATAAATTATTTTCGTGAAACTACAATTAAAAAGGAAGTAAAGGAAAAAGTCCAATGAAATGTTTACTCCTAACAACTTATCCATACGAAGAACCGTGTGCTAGGGTAAGATTTTTATTGCTCAAAAATGAGTTGAATAAACATGATGTTAATTTGATTCATCATTCAATATTTTCTAAATGGCTATTTACAAATAAAAATGTTAAGGGCAAAAGAATTCGCAAGACAATATATTTGCTTTGGGGGTTAAAATTGAGGTTGCTGACAATTCTATTTGTGGCCCCTTTTGTAAAAGTGGTAATAATTCAGAAAGAAGGTTTTCCTATTGGTAAAGATTGGATTGAAAAATTTATTAAACTAGTAAACAAAAATGTTGTCCTAGATTTTGACGACGCCGTTTACACTTTCCCCGAACATCTAAAGGATTGGCGTCCCCTAAAAGGTGAAGATAAGTTAGGTAATTTAATAGAAATGTCAAAACTTACATTAGTAGGTTCAAAACATTTAAAAAATTATGCTGATAAATATTCTAAAAATACTTGTTTATATTTTGATAGTGTTAATGTTGATGAATATCCAACAAAATATCATGAGCAGAAAAACCAATATGTTATTGGTTGGATAGGTTCAGAACCAGGATTAAAATATTTAGAAATTATAAAACCAGCGCTCGATGAATTATCTAAAGAAATTAAATTTACTTTTCATATTATTGGTCCGAAAAGTACACCTCAAGATATTTTAGGAAATGTTAAAACTAAAATTATTCCCTGGTCAAAAGAAAATGAAATTGAAGAGTTATTAAAATTTGATATTGGTGTAATGCCACTTCATGACAATGAGTGGGAAAGAGGAAAGAGTGGTTTTAAACTAGTTCAGTATATGGCGGCCGGAGTTCCTTTTGTAGCTTCCCCAGTTGGCATGAATATTGATTTTGCCAGAAATGATACGGGAATTTTGGCGGATAAAAAAGAGGAATGGGTTCAAGCTTTTAAAAAGCTTCTAGAAAGCAAGAACTTAAGAAATGAAATAGGGAAAAAAGGAAGAGAATATGCAATGCAAAACAATGATATTAAGGCTAATGCTAAATATTTAGCTTATCTGTTGAAAAATTTAAATAACCCTAAGTTAACAGCAGACTTGACAAGAATAAAACATTATAGTATTATGTAATGTTTTTAGTGATTAAACAAGTAGAACTGATTTATGTCTAAAAATAAGCCAAAAACTCCATATCCGATTGACGCTGTGCTGGCCATTACTTACCAGTGTAATTCGAAGTGTTCTATGTGTAATATCTGGAAAGACCAGACTAAAGGCACAATGGAACCTAAGGAATACAAGAAACTACCGAAAACGTTGAAATATGTCAACATTTCTGGCGGTGAGCCCTTTATGCGTCAAGACATTGTAGAAATAATTGAAGCCATCAACGAACGTTGTAATGGACCTGAAATTGTAATTTCTACAAATGGATTTACACCAGAACTGATAAAGCGCCAAATGGAAAGATTCATGAAAACTGTTCCCCAAATTGGTATAGCTTTTTCTCTGGATGGAATTGGCAAAATGCATGACGAAATTCGTGGCGTCCCCGGAGGCTACGAAAAAGTAATGAAAACTTTGCAAGAAGTTAAATCACTTGGTTTAAAAAATATTCGTTTCGCTTTTACTGCGCAAGACAAAAACATAGCGCATTTCTGTAAGGTGTATGATCTGGCAGTAAAAGAAGGAATAGAATTTACCTGTGCAGTTGTACAGTCTTCCGAGCATTATTTCAAGAAGCAAAACGAAAAGTTAGCACGTCTGGACCAATTCAAAAAAGAATTTGAATATGTTAAGAAAAATGAGCTTCGTTCCATGAACAAGAAAAGATGGGCGAGAGCATATTTTATTGACGGGCTATATAACGTATTAGAAGATCAGCCAAGAAAACTTCCTTCATTAGCTATGGGTGATTTTTTCTTTCTGGATCCACTTGGTTTCGTTTATCCCTCAAATGTTATTTCTGAAAAAATGGGAAATATTAAAGATGAAAGTTTTGCTAAAATTTGGAATTCTGCTAAAGCAGATAAAATGCGAGACAAGCTTTTAACTTTTGATGATAAAGATTGGATGATTTGTACAGCTAGAACTGCCATGCTAAAACATCCTGTGAAGGTAAGTGCTTGGGCAGCTTGGAATAAAGCCAAGGCTCATGTCAGTTAAAGCACAAAAAATTAACTGTCCTGTTTGTGATGCATCTGACTTTAAGGTGAGATTAAAAAGTTCACCTGCCGGTCGGATTGTACATTGTAAAAATTGCAAAGTTTATTATGCCAATCCTAGAAATATAGAGGACTTAATTGAAACGAAGGAAGATGGCGATAAGTTTAAAAAACTTTTCGCCGATCAAATCCCAGAATTTCCTTGGCGTAAAAAAACTTTTCTGGATCGACTGGAAAAGATTGAAAAACATTTTCCGGAGAAGGGGAGAATTCTAGATATTGGATGTTATTCTGGATTATTTCTCTGGCTAGCAGAAATTAGAGGTTGGGAAACATACGGTGTTGAACCAACTAAAGCAGGAGCAGAATTTGCCAAAGATGTCTTTAATCAAAAAGTGGTTAGAGGAACTTTGTCTGATTCTGATTTTGCCAAAGAGAGCTTTGATGTAATAACCCTGTTTCATACCGTTGAACATTTACCAAATCCCAAAGCTGTAATAAAAGACGCACTTAAACTTCTGAAATCGGGTGGAATGATATTTATTGAAACTCCCGATGCAGGATCAGTGTGGTTTAAAATTTTAGGCAGAAAATGGCGTCAGTGTATAATTGATCACTTCATTTTGTTCAATAAAAAATCATTAGTAAAGATTCTTAAAGAAGAAAATATGGAAATTGGTAAAAAGAAAAGTGTTGGTCGCCAGGTTAGACTGGGTTTAATTGATTATAGAATTTCACAATATTATAGCCAGTTGATTGGGAAAATTATTGAGAGATTTCTGAAGCTATTTAGAATAAAAAATAAGACGGTAAATATTAATTTAGGTGATGTGATGTGGGTTGAAGCTCGGAAATAAAAAATAGGTGATACTATCCAGCTCTTTCTGAAAGCAGTAAGAAGTGTTTAAAAAGAATATAGAAAGGGCAGGACAGTACCATCTGGTGCTGTTAAAAATAAATATAATAAATAACGTTCATTACAACTGAAGGAAAAGTGGAAAGGAGGTGCAAAACTAAGTTTGTTCGAGTACGACTGCAACTACAACTTTTGCCATCGTCGTGTGGCAAATCAGGAGAAAGAGAATGAAAAGAATACTGATTATCGCTTTGATGGCCGTTTTGGTCGTCACGTTCACGGGAACCGTGAATGCCGCTCTCATTCGGCCCAACTTGCCGGGTGTGGAAAATGAATTTGTTCAGATGGTTAAGGCCGATCGGTCCTACGACCAGGTCTTCACCGAAACCGGCCAGGACATTGTTGGGTATTTCCCACGGGTAAATTATACCGACACCGTTCTGGTGATGTGGTATAACGTGGATACGATGCAGACGGTTAAGGAAGAGTACGTCGGTCCTCAAAAAGGATTGATGTCTTATGGAATTAATCGGATTGTATCAGTGCCGGCAAACATGTCGCTGTATGATATGCAGCCGATAAACATTAACGCAACAGTTAATGTTCCGATGAACACCTTGATTGATGGATATGGCGATTACTCCCCGTTCTGGCAACGAGAGGTACAACAGTGCTATCCGGAACTGGGTACCTCGCATGAGTGGGACGGCCCGTATCGCTTGCAAGAGGGAATGGGAGTCGTGCTGACTTGGTCAGCACCACCATCCTTTCTTATCTATCGGTTGTCGGAAAAGCTGGCGGTCATCAACCAGGAAACGCAGGACCATTTCCGGCTGTTCTACATGGCTTACAGCTTCCGCTCCCGCACAGATGGGTTGGTTGAGGCCTGGGTTCGCGACGTTAATATTGATACAGGTGGTGGATTCTACAATACCAGCCATCTGTATACTTTTCCCGGTAATTGGAACACCAGTAATTACCACCCATATGTGTGGGGATTACTTCTTTTACAGAGAAGTAAAAATGGAGTTATGATTCACATCGGAGGTGAAAACAACGAACACGTGTTGTGCAAATTCAGAATGAGCGTGTTCAGTATGGATGAAATTCTCCTCTACGGCTGGGATCTTAATCCTTGGGGCGGAGACAAGGGTCCAGTTATTACCTTGGCCGTTGATACCAATCAAGGTGTCGGTCCTAGTTAAATTAATTCCACTTATCCTTCAAACTAGAGGTTAATCGCCTCAACCCCCCCCAAGACTCACAAGTCATTGGGGGGATTTTTTATCGAATTTTATGCTTAATTTAAGCCAAAAAGTCATGGTTCTTTAATCCTTGACAAAATAGAATAATTATAATATACTAGCATGTTAAATAAGTAGTATTTTATGGCTTATTTATGGAAAAAAATTAAAGAAATCGGTCGACAGATTTATAAATTGGTACGGCAATTTTTGCATATTATTGCCACTCCCTTTGTCGAATGGGAGATTTTGTTTTTTCTAAAAATTGGTTTGCTTATTTTAATCATAGCGGTAATTACTCTAACGCACGATTCTCGCGCTACCCAAAATATTAAAATTAGAGTTAACCCTTTAGACATTGGTAATTCCATAGATAGTAAGGTTGCTGGTTTTAGTTCTGATCCAGAACTTTTTAATAAAGATAATTTAAATGAAGCCTTGGAAGATTATCCAGCTGGGGCAGTAAGAATTTTTGCTCCTTACGATCCGGGTGCCAGAATGCTCGTTAAAATTGTAGATGGAAAATATTATGTTTTAGATTCTGACAATGTAACTTATAATCCCGGCCAAGAATATCATTTAGAATTTAGAGTTAATGGATCAAGTTTAAGATTATATATTGATAACAAAGTAGTATTTTCTGATTCCGATTCAACTTTTTCAACTGGAGATATTGGTTTAATTAGTTCTGATAATGAGAAAGTTATATTTAATAATGTCAGAATTACCAATTTGGCCAACGACGAAGTTTTATATCAAGACTTGTTTAATGATAGTGATGATTCTGAATGGAGTAATGGCGATATTCCTTATTATAGAAATACTGGAACTTGGACTAGTGGAAATGGACGCTATGTTCACGAAGGAAAAATTCCTTTTGTTTTAAGACGCGCCGGATTAAAAAATTGGCGCAATTACAAATTTGAGGTTGATGTAAAACCGGTGGCCGCTGGAAATCCATTTGATCAAGGTTATATAGGAATTGCGGCTCGCTCTCAAAATACTTTAAATAATTACAGATTTATTTGGCGAGCAGAACAACGTCAACCAACGTATTCTGGCAAGCCTTGGGGAGTGCGAGATTTTGAATCGGCCCTAGATTTAGCAGACGAAACAAATAGCCCAATTGTAATGGTGGCCAATACCAAAGGAACTCCTACGAATGCCGCCAATTTAGTTCGCCAATTAAATATTGTAGAAAATCGCCATATTAAGTATTGGGAAATAGGTAATGAACACTACATCTGGGATGATGCCACCATGACGGCTTCTAAATATGCTCAAACCGTAAAACAATTCTCTAGTGCCATGAAGGCGGTTGATCCGTCCATAAAAATTGGAGCGCACGTGGCGTTGGATAATTCGGTTGCTAATTGGGAAAGAGTTTTATTTCAAGAAGCCAACAATCAAATAGATTTTGTGGCGGTACATTATTATCCTTTTTATGGCATTGGTGGTGAAAGCTATCATCAGTTGATGGCTTCAGCCAGAAGCTTTCAAAAAAATTATCCTACTCCCTACGGACAAGGAATGGGGGTAGTTGATAGATTGAATGATATTGCCAGACGCTATGGCAATAGAACAAGTGAGTTGGAAGTTTTGGTTACAGAATTTAACACCGGTGATGAGAATCTTGGTCGTAGTTTAGCCTATGGAATAGCGACAGCTGATTTACTGGGCGCAATGCAACAGGAAGGAGTTACGGCTGGTATGTTTCACGGAATTTCTGTTTTTGGTAGTCACTGGGGTGCTTTTAAAGACAACGGTGATCCCAGACCATCTGCTTTAGCTGTCAGTTTGGTAAATGAACATCACGGAAATAAAGCTATAGCTTCTACTGTAACAGGTAGTCCAAAATATTCGGTAGGACAATTTAGAAATTTACCGGCTTTAAGCAAAAACAAATATGTTACCAGTTATGCTTCCAGATCTGGTGATAAGATTTATTTGTTAATTATAAACAAACATCCCAACACTGCCATGCAGGCTGATATTGGTATTGACCATTTTAATTCAAACAGACAAGTTACAATTTACAGTTTAAATGGTCCCAGCATTTATGCTCATAATGAAAGCATAACTAAGGTTCAAGTTTCAGAATCTAGACAATCATTTTCTGGCAATTCAATTGATTTAAGAATTCCCGCTCATTCGGTCATGATTTTAGAAATTAATGGTGAGGTGAAAGCAAGTTTGCCAGTTGTAGATCCGCCTCAAGATACCAATAAGCCACCAAATAACGGAAGTGGTGGTGAAAATATAACAGTTAATTACAAAATTGCTGTAGCTCGTGGAGCTGGAGCCACACCAGAAATAAAAGTTTTCAACAACTTAGGACAAGAAGAAACAAGATTTTATGCCTATGCCGAAAACTTTCGTGGTGGTGTTCGTCTAGCTTCCGGTGATATTGATGGTGATGGTCAAGAAGAAATAATTGCTGGTGCCGGTACTGGTGGCGGTCCGCAAATTAGAGTTTTTGAAAGTAATGGTTCGGTTAAGCCAATTCAATTTTTTGCCTTTCATTCTGATTCCCGGACTGGGGTTGATGTAGCCTGTGGTGATATTGACAATGACGGTAAAGATGAAATTGCCGCTTCCCAATTTGCTAACGGAGAAGCTTGGGTTAAAGTTTATCGTTATAACGATGAACAAACTGTAGTAGGTGAGTGGCGAGCTTTTGCTCCCGGATTAGAAATTGGAGCCACTGTGGCTATGGGAGATATTGACGCTGATAACAAAGAAGAAGTTATTGTTGGCGCCGGTACTGGTGGCGGTCCCCAAATCAGAGTTTTTGAAGCCAATGGTGCTCTTAAACCAATTCAGTTTTATGCTTTTCATCCCGATTCTCGAACCGGAGTAGATGTAGCCACGGTTGACGCCGACTCTGATGGCAAAGATGAAATTGCTGTTAGTCAACTTAGAAATGGAGAAGCTTGGACAAAAATTTATCGTTATAACAATGAACGAAATCAATTGGCAGAATTTAGAGCTTACCCTCAAGGGGTTGAAGCGGGTGCCAATATAGATTTTGTACCCCTAACATATTATGGAACGCCTGGTGTGATAACTGGTCCCAATGCTTCGGGTGGACCACAAGTTAGAACTTTTAATACTGGTGGTGGGGAAAATAGTCTGCAGTTCTTTGCTTTTGAAGACTATTTTAGAGGTGGAATTTCAGCTGTAGGTCTAATTCAGTGAGGGACTTGACAAAATAGATTAAATACAATATAATGCCCAGTTAATCAAAAAACGATGAAAATAGCTATAATTGGCCAAAAAGGTATACCTGCCTCATATGGCGGAGTAGAGAGACATGTAGAAGAATTAGCCGTACGCCTGGCAAAACAGGGACACGAGGTTTTTGTGTATTGTCGAAAACATTATGTTCAACCGGTTAGAAAAACTTACAAAGGTGTTAAATTAATTTTTACACCCACCATTCCTACAAAAAATCTGGATGCTATTACTCATACTTTATTTTCAACTTTAGATGTCTTGCGTAGAAAAGTGGACATTGTTCACTATCATGCCGTTGGACCTGCCACTATGTCTATAATTCCTAAACTTTTGAAAAGAAAAGCAATGGTAGTAAATACTTTTCATTGTCGTGATCAGTTCCACCAAAAATGGGGACCACTGGCAAAAATGTATTTACGGTTTGGTGAATATGCCACGGCTAAATTTGGTCATCACACCATTGCGGTATCCAAGGATATTGCCAATCATTGTGCGGAAACTTTTAACACCGTAGCTACCTATATTCCTAATGGCGTGACAACTGAAAACGAACCTATTGATCCCGAGACTTTGAAAAGAAATAATCTTAAAAAGAACGGTTACTTTTTAACAGTAGCTAGACTTGTTCGTCATAAAAATATTCATCTTTTAATTAAGGCTTATAAAAAAATTAAGACTGACAAAAAATTAGTTATCGTTGGTGATTCTTCTCATACTTCAGAATATGTAAAAGAATTACATGAACTGGCAGCTGGCAATGACAATATTACTTTCACCGGCTGGCAAGATAAAGAAGAACTTAGAGCTTTGTATAAAAATTGTTATCTTTACATTCATCCTTCACAAGCTGAAGGTTTGCCAATTGTGGTTTTAGAAGCATTAGCTGAAGGTGCCGAAGTTTTACTTTCTGATGTTCATGAGCACAAAATTTCTTTTGAAAAACAAGCCCATTATTTTAAAAATAACAGCCAATCAAGTTTAATTAGAAGTTTGAAAAAACTTAAAGGTTTAGAAAAAAATCTGGCTATCAAAAGAGCTAATCAAAAATTTGTTAAAGAATTATTTAATTGGGATGATATTGCTAGAGATACAGCCAATACTTATTATGGCTTGATTCAAGCTAAAAAAGTAAGAAAAAAGCAAGCGGCTTTAAAACAAATATAAGCAAAAAATAACCTGAAACAAGCTCAAATCGGGCATTGCCAAGCTTTGTAGTTTATAGTAAAATATAAACACTTAAGTAAAGGTGATGTCCAATTGTGTTTTCTGTAAAATTATCAAGGGAGAAGTGCCTGCTCATAAAGTTTATGAAGATGAAAATGTGCTGGCATTTTTAGACATTGCTCCTATTGCTCCTGGTCATACTTTGGTAGTACCAAAAAATCATTTTGAAACATTTGTCGAAACTGATGATTTTGAATTGGCCAATTTAATTACAGTAAGTAAAAAAGTTGGACAAGCGATGAAACAAGGATTGTCGGTTGGCGGATTTAATGTTTGTCTAAACAACGATCGCGTAGCTGGTCAAATAGTATTTCACACGCATCTGCACGTAATTCCCCGAGTTGTTGACGATGAATTAAAACCATGGCCCGGAAAAAAATATCCCAGCGAAGAAGAAGCAGAAAATACGGCCATAAAAATTAGTAAAGCATTAGAATAATGAAAATTCTTGTTACAGGCGGAGCCGGTTTCATGGGCTCCAATTTTATTCACTACATTTTACAAGAACATCCTGATGTAGAAATTGTTAATCTGGATAAACTTACATATGCAGGAAATTTAAATAATTTAAAAGATATTGCGAATAATAAGAACTACGAATTTGTGCAAGGCGATATTGTGGATGAAAAAATTGTAGATGAAGTGATGCAGAAGGGAATTGAGGTAATAATAAATTATGCTGCCGAAACTCATGTCGATCGTTCCATTCAGCAGGCCCGTGATTTTATTTTCACCGACGTCGTTGGCACCTACACCCTTTTGGAAGCAGCCAAGAAATACAAAATTAAAAAATATATTCAAATTTCAACGGATGAAGTTTATGGTAGTATTGCAGAAGGTGAATTTACAGAAGATAGCCCTTTTATGCCGAACAGTCCATATTCAGCCTCCAAAGCTGGAGCAGACCATTTGTGTCGCGCTTACCATGTAACTTATGATTTACCGGTAATTATTACACATAGCTGTAATTTTATGGGACCTTATCAGTATCCAGAAAAACTAATTCCACTTTTTATTACCAATTTAGTTGAAGACAAAAAAGTTCCTGTTTATGGTAAGGGTGAGCAAATGAGGGAATGGATTTATACCTCAGATCATTGTCGGGCGGTAGAAACAATTTGGAAAAATGGTAAAGCGGGAGAAACCTATAATATTGGCACAAAAGAATTTTCTACCAATATGGAAACCACGAAAAAAATCCTAAATTTAATGGGTAAAGGAGAAGATATGATAGAATATGTTACCGATCGTCCTGGCCACGATTTTCGTTACGCTTTAAACAGTGATAAATTGCGGACGCTTGGTTGGCAGCCTGAATTTGATTTTGATAAAGCACTAGCTGCTACCGTCGATTGGTATAAAGCTAATGACTGGTGGTGGCAACCAATTAAAACCGGAGAATATTTAGAATATTATAAAAAACAATACAAATAATTAAAAAATAATAAAATGAAAATATTAATACTGGGAGCAAAAGGAATGTTAGGGACCGATTTGGTTGAGGTCTTTTCTGACGGTTATGATATTTTAGCGCAAGATATTGAAGATATTGATATTACCGACAGGGACAAAGTGGAAAGAATTGTAAATTTAGAAAAACCCCAATTGGTAATTAACGCGGCTGCCTATACCGATGTTGATGGTGCTGAAGACAATGAAGAATTGGCCAATAAAGTAAACGGTGAAGCTCCAGGAATGTTAGCGGGAATTTGTAAAAATAATCTAATTCCACTAATTCATTATAGTACGGACTATGTTTTTAAGGGTGATAAAGAAGTCGGCTATAATGAAGATGAGACTGTAAATCCCGTGAATGCTTATGGTCGTTCCAAAGTAATGGGCGAAAAGAATATTATTAATAATACTTCCGATTTTTATATAATTCGTACCCAATGGTTATATGGAAAAAACGGGAAAAACTTTATTGATACTATATTGAAAAAAGCTGAAGAATCTGATAGCATTGAGGTGGTAAATGACCAATTTGGCAAACCGACTTGGACTTATGATTTAGCACAAGGAACAAGAGAATTGTTCGAAAGCAGACGGCCATTTGGAATTTATCATCTAGTAAATGAAAACAAAACTAGTTGGTTTGATTTTGCCAGAGAACTTATAAAAAGATCAGGGCAGAAAGTAAAAGTGAAACCGGTAGCGACTAAAGATTATGCCATGAAAGCCAACCGACCGCGCTTTAGTATTTTAAATAATACCAAAACTGATTCACTACGCTCTTGGCAGGAAGCCCTTAAAGATTATTTCAAAAAATTATGAAAGGTGTAGTTATTGCTGGCGGTTCAGGTACAAGACTTAAGCCGCTGACAAAAATAGTTAACAAAAGTGTTTTGCCAGTTTATGACAAACCACTCATTTATTATCCCATTTTAACTCTAAAAGATGCGGGTATAGAAAATATACTTATAATTTCTGGTACAGAACATGCTGGTCAGTATTTAGATTTGCTTGGTTCCGGAAAAGAACTGGGAGTAAAACTTAGCTATGAATTACAGGAAAAACCGGGAGGAATTGCTCAAGCCCTGGGACTGGCCGAAGACTTTGCTGATGATGAAGCGGTGGTAGCAATTCTTGGCGACAATGTTTTCGAAGATAATTTTAAGCAGGCGGTGGAGGAATTTTCTAAAAAAGAAAAAGGAGCTAAGGTTGTTTTGAAAGAAGTTCCAGACCCAGAAAGATTTGGTGTAGCCAAAATTTCTGGAGATAAAATAGAAGAAATAATTGAAAAACCAACTGATCCCGAAACAAATTTAGCAGTCACCGGGCTTTATATGTATGACAATAGATGTTTTGAATTTATTAAAGGATTAAAGCCATCAGACAGGGGAGAATTAGAAATTACTGATCTAAATAATATTTATATTAAAGAAGGCACGATGTTGTATGATAAGGCCAAGGGTTTTTGGGTTGATGCTGGAACCTTTGATTCACTTCTATTGATAAACAATTTAATCGCCGAAAAAAATAAAAAATAATTAGGAGATCATGAAAAAAACAACCGGATTTATTCTATGCTTGACAGTTTTAGCATCAGTGATGGTGCCAGGGCTGGTTTTAGCTGCAACTTTTAATCCCAATAATATTGTCTCTAATAATGAATATACAAATTCATCATCAATGAACCCAGATCAAATTGAGGCTTTTTTGAGATCTAAGGGAAGTGGTTTAGCTGGAATGGCCGTTGATGCTATTGGAGGGAGAAAACGGGTTTCCCAAATATTTTATGATGCTGCTAAATATTATCGTATCAGTCAGCAATTTCTACTGGCTCATGCTCAAAAAGAACAAAGTGCTATAACCACATCAAATTTATCCAGTGGAGCTTTGCGACATCTAATGGGTTATGGGAGCGTAAGTGAATTTGGTGGAGTCTTTAATCAAATTAATTATGCTGCTAAGCAATTCAGAAGATATTTAGATAATCCGGGTAATTACAATTATAAAGTAAATGTTCGTAGAACTACTCAGGATGGTGTTTCGGTAAAACCAGCTAATTCTGCCACTGCCGGACTTTACAATTATACGCCTGTTGCAGGGGCTCCAGCAGGTACGAAAGATACAGTCACAGGAAATGGTGGCAACTTTCTATTTTGGAAAATTTGGATTTCATATTTTGATGCTACTCATCCTAACGGTTCACTTTTAAAAGATTCTCCTGAAGGAATTGTTTATTATATAGACAACGGAAAAAGACGAGCTATTATAACTGATAATTTATTTGCTTATCGTCAGTTTTCTGAGAGAAATGTGATTGAAGTTAGTTCAACTGAATTGCAAAAATATCCCGAACGAACCATGCTTTTATATCCTGATGGCACTTTAATTCAGCTGGATGGTCAAGGTGCAATTTATGTTGTGGAACACGAAAAACGCCGAGGAGTAACCTCGCGCGATGTATTTGATAGCCTGGGATACAATTTTAGTCGCGTCATGCCAATTAATCAGGCCGAGTATAATAGTTATGGTGATGGTGCTTTAATAACCGATAAAAATACCAGAAAGCATCCTGATGGCGCTTTGGTAAAAACTGCTGATAGTGGCGCTGTGTTCTTAATAAGTGGTGGAAAAAAACAACCAGTTAGCGATCGGATAGTTTTTGAGAATCGTTTTCGTTGGCAAGACATAATTACAATTTCTACTGCCGAAATGAATCGCTATGCCACTGGACCAAATGTCTTATTACAAGACGGAACATTGTTTGCTGATGAATCGGGTCACATTTTTGTAATGGAAAATGGCAAGCGCCGACACATCGGTTCACCATCAATCTTTGAAGGCTTGGGTTATAATTATGGCCAAGTTAAACGCATCCCTAATTGGATAGTGCTTTTACATCCCGGCGGGGACCCTATTAATTCTATCGGAGAATAATATGAAAGTAATCGTAACAGGCGGAGCCGGCTTTATCGGTTCACACACAGTTGATGCTTTAGTAAAAAACAAGCATGACGTTTTAATAATTGATAATCTTTCAACTGGCAATGAAGAATATGTAAATACGGCAGCGGAATTTATTAAAGGTGACATCAAAGATAAAACACTTATTGAAAAGACTTTTGTTGAATTTAGACCAGATGCTTTAGTTCATCTTGCTGCTCAAATTGATGTTAGAAAATCAACTGAGGATCCAGCCTTTGATGCTGAAGTTAATATCTTGGGTAGTCTAAATCTTTACCAAGCTTGCATTAAAAATCGTACTAAAAAGGTCGTTTTTGCTTCTACCGGTGGTGCTATTTATGGTGATACCGACAATCGTCCCACACCAGAATCGGCCAAAGCCAAGCCCGAATCGCCTTATGGCATTGCCAAGCTAACTAATGAAAAATATCTATATTATTATAATAAAGTTCACCAGCTTGGTTACGTAGCGCTTAGATACGGTAATGTTTACGGACCACGGCAGAATCCTCACGGTGAAGCAGGAGTGGTGGCAATCTTTTCTAAAAAGCTAATAGAAAAAGAAGAAGCAGTCATAAATGGTGATGGTAAACAAACTAGAGATTATGTTTTTGTTTCTGATGTTGTGCGAGCCAATGTTTTAGCTTTGGAAGAGAGAAGTGAAAAACATATTTTCAATGTTGGTACAGGAAAAGAGACTGACGTGAATAAAGTATTTAATTCCATCAAAACAGTTTTGGGGAGCATGGCCGAAGAAAAGCACGGTGAGGCAAAATTGGGCGAACAACAAACTTCTTGTTTATCTTATACGGAACTGTACGAAACTTTTAAATGGCAACCAGAAGTGGAATTTAAGGACGGCATCAAACAAACAGTTGATTGGTTTAAAAATAATTTAAAAAGTGCATAAAAGAATTTTAATTACAGGTAGTCAAGGTTTTGTTGGGAGGTATTTAACCTCTTTTTTGCTGAGAGATAAAAATTACAAAATATATGGTATTGATAAAAATAAAAGTAACGAAAAAAGTTATCACCATCAGTCGTGTGACATAACTAATAGTATAAAGCTTGCTGAACTAATTAAAGAAATTGAACCTGATTTGGTTATTCATTTAGTTGCTGTAGCCAATCCTCAAATAGAAAACAAAAAGTTAGTATACGATGTAAACGTCGGTGGAACTAAAAATTTACTTCAAGCACTTTCCCAATCAGAAAAAAAGACAGATGTATTACTTGTCAGTTCAGCCTATGTTTACGGAAGCTCCGAAGTTATTCTGACAGAGAAAAGTCCTACAAAGGCAATGGGAATATATGCTGAAAGTAAATTAGCTATGGAAAATCTCGCGAATGAATACCTTAAAAGTAATTTGAAAATAAAAATTGCTCGACCATTTAATCATACTGGTCCAGGACAGACAACGGAATTTGTGGTGCCATCATTTTCAAATCAAATTGCTCAAATTGAAGCCGGAATATTAAAACCAGTTATTAAAGTTGGTAATTTAGAACCAAAAAAAGAAATGCTAGATGTTAGAGATGTGGTTCGGGCGTATCGAGATATTTTATTAAACGGGAAAGCTGGCGAGGTCTATAATATTGCCCGAGGAGAAGGTTATACTATTAAAGATTTACTAAATCGACTTCTTAGTTTATCTAAGGTGAAAATAAGTATAGAAAATGATCCAGCCATGATGCGAACAAGTGATATTATGTGCCTGGTTGGTAGTCCTAAAAAAATCTATAAGGAAACATCATGGCAAGCGCAAATTGATATAATGGAAACATTAAAAGAAACTTTACAATATTTTCGAAGGAAGATATAATTTATCTAATTAAATAAAATTATGCCGAAGGCTTTAATTACAGGAATTACCGGACAAGATGGCTCATATCTAGCTGAGCTTCTTTTAGATAAGGGTTATGAAGTTCACGGATTAATACGCCGTTTGTCTTCTCCTAACATGGAAAGAATAGAAAATATTAAAGATAAAATAACATTACAAACCGGTGATTTAGCTGATTTATCTTCACTTGTTAAAGTTATTAGTGATGTTGAACCAGAAGAAGTTTATAATTTGGCGGCGCAAAGTTTTGTTCATACTTCTTTTCTAACGCCAATCCAAACTGGTGATATAACTGGTTTGGGAGCCGCCAGAATGTTGGAAGCAATTCGTATTGTGAATAATAAGATAAAATATTATCAGGCATCATCAAGTGAAATGTTTGGAAAAGTTCAGGAGGAGAAGCAAAACGAAAAAACTCCATTTTATCCTCGTAGTCCATATGGAGTTGCTAAAGTTTATGCCCATTATATAACGGTAAATTATAGAGAGAGTTATGATATGTTTGCTGCTAGTGGTATATTATTTAATCACGAATCACCTAGAAGAGGGATTGAATTTGTAACAAGAAAAATATCTGATGCTGTTGCCCGTATTCATTTAGGATTACAAAATGAATTAGTACTAGGAAACCTAGATGCAAAAAGAGATTGGGGATTTGCCGGAGATTATGTTGAAGCAATGTATTTAATGTTGCAACAAGAAAAAGCAGAAGATTATGTAATTGCTACAGGTGAAACACATTCAGTTAAAGAATTTTGTGATGAAGCTTTTAAGGCTATTGGAAAAAATTATGAAGATTATGTAAAAACTGATCCTGCTTTTATGCGACCAGCAGAAGTAGACACTTTAACAGGCGATTATTCAAAAGCTAAAAATCAATTTAATTGGCAGCCAGAAACATCATTTTCTGATTTAGTAAAAATGATGGTTGAGGCTGATATAGAAAGATTAAAATAATTATTAATTAAAAATATGGCCAACAAATACATATTTACTTCAGAATCTGTGACTGAAGGGCATCCCGACAAAGTTGCCGACCAAATTTCAGATAGTATTCTAGACTCGCTACTATCTCAGGATCCTGAGAGTAGAGCCGGTGTAGAATGCTTGGTTACTACCGGTTTAGTGGTAGTAGCAGGAGAAATTAGAACTAAAGGTTATGTCGATATAGCCAAGATTGCCCGCGATACTATAAAGGAAATAGGCTACAATAATGGAAGTATTGGTTTTTCTGGTGATGATTGTGGTGTAATTGTAGCAGTTGATGAACAGTCGGGTGATATTGCTCAAGGCGTTGATAAAGGAAAGGGAAAATTTAAAGAACAAGGAGCAGGAGATCAAGGTTTAATGTTTGGTTATGCTTGTAACGAAACTCCAGAATTAATGCCTTTGCCAATTTTGCTTTCTCACAAAATGGCTAAAAAGCTAGCTGATGTTAGAAAAAATAAAACTCTTCCTTACCTCAGACCAGATGGAAAAATAGAAATTGCTGTTGAATACGTAGATGGTAAGCCCAAAAGAGTTGATACCGTTGTTTGTGCAGCTCAACACAATCCTGAGGTTTCACCAGTCAAACTGGAAAAAGATATTATAAACAAAGTAATTAAACCTGTAGCAGGTAAATATTTGGACAGTAAAACTAAATATTTCATAAATGCTACCGGAAAATTTGTTAAAGGTGGGCCACCAGCTGATGCGGGCCTTACCGGCAGAAAAATAATTGTTGATACTTATGGTGGGCACGGTTCTCACGGTGGGGGATGTTTTTCTGGAAAAGATCCATCCAAAGTTGATAGAAGTGCATCTTATATGGGACGCTACATTGCTAAAAACATTGTGGCAGCCAAATTGGCAGAAAAATGTGAGGTGCAAATAGCTTATGTAATTGGACGCGCCGAACCGGTTTCAGTTTTAGTGCAAACCTTTGGAACGGGCCAGCTTCCTGATCAGCAAATCGAAAAAATTGTAAAACGTGAATTTTCCCTGAAACCAGCTGACATCATCAAAACTCTAAGACTCAAGAGACCAATCTACAAAAAAACTGCTGCTTATGGACATTTCGGACGCAACGATAAAGATTTCACTTGGGAAAAAACCAACAAAGCAGCCAAACTAAAAACATACTTAAAGTAAAATAATATGAAAGTAACAGTTGTCGGAACAGGTTATGTAGGATTAGTATTAGGTCCTTGTTTAGCATCATTTGGCAATCAAGTGGTTTGTGTCGACATTGATAAAGAAAAAATTGAGAAATTAAAAAAGGGAAAAGTTCCTATTTATGAACCAGGATTAACAGAATTAATAGTTGAAGAAGCAAAAAAAGGAACCCTCTCTTTTTCAACATCCTTAAAAGATGAATTGGCTGAATCAGAAATTGTATTCATTGCTGTAGGAACGCCGTCTAACCCAGATGGAACTGCCAATCTGAAATATGTTTATCAAGTAGCAGAAGATATTGGTAAAAACCTGAAAGGCTACAAAATAATTGCTACTAAAAGTACTGTACCAGTAGGAACAGGTCAGGAAATAAAGAAAATAATTAAAAAACATTATAAGGGAGAATTTGATGTAGTTTCTTGTCCGGAATTTTTACGTGAAGGTTCAGCGGTACAGGATTTCTTTGAACCTAACAGAATTGTAATTGGAGCAGAGAGTAAAAAAGCCAAAGACAAAATAAAAAAACTATTTGATCCCATTGACGCTGATATCATAACAACAAATATTGCTAGCTCAGAAATGATTAAATATGCCTCCAATGCTTTTTTGGCAACCAAAATATCTTTCATAAATGAAATTGCTAACATTTGTGAAAAGGTTGGAGCTGATGTTGACATGGTCGCTCACGGGATGGGTAGGGATGATAGAATCGGACGGCATTTTTTGCACGCGGGAATTGGCTATGGTGGCTCTTGTTTTCCAAAAGATGTTAATGCTCTTTACCAAATTGCTGGAACTCGTGGTTATGAATTTAACCTTTTAAAGGCTGTAATTACTGTCAATAATAACCAAAGAAGAGTATTATTTGAAAAAATTAAGGATGAGTTTAAAGAAATTAAAGGATTAAAATTTGGTGCACTGGGTTTAGCTTTTAAAGCCAATACAGATGATATTCGTGAATCTGCCAGTTTAGAAATTATAAAGCTTTTAAAAGAAGCTGGTGCCAAAGTGGCTGCTTATGATCCAATTGCCGAAGAAACGGCGGCCAGCGCCTTAAACGGACATGAGGTTGAATATACCAACGATGCTTATGAAGCCGTTAAAGATGCAGACGCTGTAATTATTGCTACCGAATGGCCAGAATTTAAAGATCTGGATTGGAATAAAATAAAATCTATGCTTAAAAAACCTTACATTTTTGATGGTCGCAATCTTTTAGATAAAGAAAAAATGATAAATATGGGCTATAAATATTTTGGTATTGGGAAATAAGATGGGCGTCTAAAGTAGAATCTAAAATATTGGCAACACAAGAAATATTATGAATCAAAACATGAAGAATTATATACTTCATATTGGATTACCAAAAACCGGCACTACAGCAATTCAAAAACATTTTTTCTCAAGACTCAATAATAATTCTACAATCTATAACCCTCTGGTAATACTTAATTCACTCAAACAAGCAATAAAACTTGTGGATTTTGATATGTTTAAAGAAGATGACATAGAATTACTAAAGAATGTTATAGAAAATCAAGAAAAAAAGATTAAGCAGAAGAATATATTAATATCATTAGAAACACTATCTCTAAGGATGTTAAGGTTTGACTACAAAAAAAGACTAAAGTTTATTAAAGCAATATTTCCAAATGCGAGAATAATCATAGTTTTAAGGCATCAAGAAAGTATTTTAAGAAGTTTGTATCAACAGCATGTTTATCAAAATTATTTTCTAAATCCAAAAGATGTTTTTCTTCCATTTTCCAATATTAAATTTGCTTATAATGAGAAATGGAAGAGATGCATGCAAATAGATATTAACGATTGGAATTATGTAGATTTAATAAAAGAATTTTCATTTCATTATAAAGACAAGCTTAGTATTTTGTTTTACGAAAATTATAAAAGTAATATTACAAATATCGGAAGTGAAATATTAAAAATAGCAGGTATCAAATTTGACAACAGCTCCGATATTAATATTCCTAGAACAAATATTTCATACGATCTTATAACAATGTTTATTGTGATAATAATGGCAAAGCATAAAATAGCATTTCGTTCAAATTATGGTTATGATAGTAAGATAATGAACAATCTTTTATTGCAGGCTAGAAAGTCAAGATCGTTATATGATAATAAAGATGTTGATAAATTTATAAATAATATTAAGTTATTGAAAAACCATTCTAAAACCATATATTCCAAATTTGATAAGTATATTCTCAAAATTATTAGGTATTATAGTAGAATTTGTAGTAAATATCGATTTTTACAGTATAAATTACCTAAGTTAATAAGAAACCTTATTAAAGAAAAATCGAGAGTTTATAACAAGGAATTGGAAAAGATGATAGATAAGAAATTAATACCGAGTCAATATTTAAATTAAAATGAAATATTTAATCACCGGCGCCGCCGGTTTCATTGGTTCTTCAGTTGCTAAAAAACTTCTTGAAAACGGAGAAGAAGTTTTTGGTTTAGATTGTTTTAACGATTATTATAATCCAGAATACAAAAGACAAAATACTGCTGAACTTGAAAAATTCGTAAAGTTTCATTTGTTAGAAGGAGATTTTACTAATAGAGAATTTGTAGAAGAAGTATTTAGCGAAAACAAATTTGATAAAATAATTCATCTAGCTGCCCGAGCCGGAGTGCGAAATTCAATTGCCGATCCCACACTTTACAACCAAGTAAATGTTATGGGAACATTAAATCTCTTAGAAGCTGCCAAAAAATATGGACCGAAGGATTTTATTTTTGCTTCCTCATCGTCAGTTTATGGTAATAATAAAAAAGTTCCTTTTGCAGAAAGTGATGATGTTAATAGTCCCGCCTCTCCCTATGCTGCCACAAAAAAAGCAGGGGAGTTGATGTGCTATACCTATCACTATTTATTTGGCTTAAATACGACCTGTTTGCGCTTTTTTTCCGTTTATGGACCAAAAGGTCGCCCTGATATGGCGCCATATTTATTCACAGAAGCAATAATAAAAAACCAACCCATTAAAAAATTTGGTGATGGTTCCATGAAACGGGACTGGACTTATATTGATGATATTGTAAATGGTGTAATAGCAGCTGCCAAAAAATCCTTTCCTTACGAAATTATAAATCTAGGAAATTCAAAGCCAATAGATTTGAACTCATTTATTGCCAATATAGAAGAGGCAATAGGTAAAAAGGCAATTATTGAAGAATCACCCAAACCAAAAGAAGATGTGGCTATTACTTATGCTGATACAAAAAAAGCCGAGCAGTTACTTGGCTTTAAACCGTCAACCTCATTTACTGACGGAATTAAAATATTTGTTGACTGGTATAAAACCAACAGATCTTAAGGCTGATAAAAAAGTTTTAGTGATTGGTAAGTAATAAACAAAACGGCCAAGGAAAATATAATTCCTTCCCAGCCAGTATCAAAGGTCTTGGCATAAACCAGAGCTCCTGCTAATAGAGAAACTATTAGGAGGAAATTTTTTGAAAATTTATCTGCAAAATAAGATTTTTTGGGTGGGAATACCATCATAATAAAAGCAGAAACTGCGCATAGAAACAAAAAGATGTTTATGTTAAACAAACGCGCCACAAAACCTGAGGTAACAATATCTATTAATAAAATTATAATATAAGTTATTATAACCGTGGAAAAAAACGTGGTGTTTATTTCATTTATATTATCGCGATTTAATAAATTGCGCAGAGACATTATTGATACAAATTAGTGATATAGTTTTTGAGACGGGGCAAGAAATCGTTCCAATGAAGCGGATCTTTTATCAATTCCAATTTAATTTGGGATATGGCAACACTGTTATTATTGTTTTCTAAATTAGGGGCTGAAAGAGCAAACTGTAAAGTATTATTCTGATCAATATAAACATCATCATAATTAAAAGTAATTGAATTTTGCCACCTGTCATCTGCCAGCTTAGTTGGTTTTACATAATTAGCAATTATGTAATCAGTTTTATCTAAATTAGTTGTATCACTTAGCCTGGAATAATTTGGTGGCAGGGGATAAAAATATTGCTGATCGGAAAAAGCAAAGAAACCTTTGCTCTCAATCTTTATATCACGATCCGGGACAGAAATTTTAGTAATACCCGTAGCATCAACTAGTTGACTAATATCATATTTAGTATTAGGTTCTGTTAATTTAATTGATTTATTATCAAAAGTAATGGTCTGGAGGCTTTCTGCTCGGGGGGTTTCCACCTCGGTTTTTCCTAGCTCGGGATAAATAGAAGCATATACAATAGTGGGCTCGTCTTTAACAGATTCGGTTGGCAAGTAATTAACATTTTCTGCTAAAAATATTTTATTGGCAAATACTAATTTATTTTGTTTAGTTTCAATTCTTCTAATTAAAACATCATCGGAGGTATCAAGTTCAATACGATAAATTCCTTCCGGCAAAGATTCTTTAGAAATTTTAACTTGCGTGGCTTGAATTTTTCCTGGGACATCAGAGTTATCATTAATACCATCATCATCTATTGTTTTAGCAAAAATTTCTCTGGCGCCTGAGAATAATCTGATATTTAATTCGTCTTGGCCATTATACCTGTTTAAATCAGATTTTTGCACTTTAATATCCAAATTTTCATCTTTAATGTAAGTATAAATTGTATGACTACCACGCAAGGCTTCATTTATTACATATGTTTCGTCAGTGGGAGAGTAATCGGCTAAACGACGGTCGCTGATAAAATCATCATAATTATAATAGGCCACATTCTTATTTTCCCCAGGTAAATTGCCAAATAATTGTTCTAAAGAATCATAATTCTTTTCTTTTTGCCATAAAATTGTTCCATTTTCAGCTACCTGTTCCCAAGTTAAATTATTTAGAATTTGATTAGTTAACGGTTGAAAATCATAAGTCCATTTATTGTCAGAAATATCGGGACCAAGTTCAACGACATTTTGCTGACCAGGTTTAAAATCAACTGTCATTTTAATTTCGTTGAAAGGACGAAATATAAAAGTATCAAAATAAGCTAAATCTTTTTTTAGTGCTTGTGAATAAAAATCGTCCGTGTTTTCAATTTCAGCTATTCTATCATCAGGATAAAGCTTAGAAATAAAACCAGAATCATTTTTGAAATCGTAAACAAAACTTATTTTGCCACTCGGAACAAAGCGTTTGTCTAGCAGATATCCAAAGAGAATAAGCGGAGAAACTATAATTAATATCTTGATAATTTTTATGGTAAGTTTGTCCATTACTTAACCTTTGTTATATACCAAAGAGTTTGTTTTTCCATAATAACTCGTGGTGGTAATTCGTCTAAATAAGCTTTAATGGCTGATGTTTTCATATTGGCTCCTTTGTCATCAATATACAAATTCATATCAGCAGCTTTTTGCATTTCTGGATAATGAAGTAGCCATTTAAAATCAGGTTCTGCATAGGGGCCGGGAAAAAGAGGGTGACGATAATCTTCGCTGGTGCTAATTAAATAAATATGTTCGTGACTGTTAATTATTTCGTTCAATTTATCTTTAGCTAAATTATCTTCTCTAGGCACAACATCCAAATCATGTAGATAATGAAGCCCATAAGCCCATTGTTGCCAGTCCCAACCGGGTTGCATGATTAGTAAATCATTGTCTTTAAAATGCTCAGCAAAATCTGACAATTCCTGATCAACTCCTAAATGATCGCGATAAATTAAAATTGGTAAACTAATAGTTATATTTAAAGCCAGTAAAATAAGAGTTAAACTTAAAAGTTGTTTTAAAGGTAGCCTTAATTTAGCCAAAGTGATAGTAGCAAGTATTATAAGTAGGGGAATTAATACAGCAATAAACCTTCTCATATACCAAGGATGATCAATGGCAATACCAGGTTCAATTAGGAACATAAAACTGGGCAAAGAAATAAGAACAATTAACCAAACAGATTTCTTAAAATATTTTTTATACCAACCAAATAGGGCTATAATTATGTACCAGACAAAACCATAAGTGAAAAAGCTATAGGCTATATAATAACTCTTTATTTGTCCCCAGCTGACAGTATCAGCATACTGCAACAGAAAATATTCATAAATTCCCCAAGCAATTCCAATTAATATTAATAAAGTAAAAAATAATCGGGAAAAACTTATTTTAGAGATTTCCTTTTTGGTGAAATAAAATACACGATAGATTATTATACCCACAACCAGAAGCAATAAAATAATTAGAAAGATCCAATTGTTTAGCAAATATGAAGTCAATGTACCAAAATATTCATTTAGAATACGAGAAATATAGCCAGAACTATACAAAACAACATACCAAACAAAAATTCCCAAATTAAGAATCAGCGGTAAATAAATATATTTTGTAGCTCGAGTTTTACTATGGCGTAAATTTGAGAAAAGTAGTAAATATATAAAAACTAATAAATAAGAAACTATAAAAAAGACACCTTCAAAACGAACTAGGGGAAGAAGAGTGATGGGTATAAATCCCAACAAAGTTTGATTAATTTTAGAATTCTTGAACCCCAGTACAAATAAATAAATTCCCAACCAAAACAAAAACATAAATAGAATTTCTGAATTTGTTCGTCGAACAAACCAAATCGTTGTAAAAAGGGAACTGAAAAGTAATATTAATGTAATGCCAGAATGTCTACTTTTTGTAAGTAAAACTATTAAACGAAATAGAAATAATAAGGTTAAAAATATTAATACTGCATTAAACCAATAAATTCCCGTCAGTCCAAATAAAACATAAAAAGAAGCTAAACCAACAGCATAAACAGGAACAAACTGGGAAGTAAAAGTATTGTCAGAAATTTCTTGCCAAGGGGAAAAAGGATAGCTGTAAACATCTTCAAATTCTAAACTGCCATTATCAGAAATGTTGACAGCACTAGCCATATAGGCCATATCGTCGCGACCCATTGGTAAATGATGATGAAAGGCGCCAAGGGCAATAGCAATAAATAGAATTAAAAGCAGAGCAATAAAATCAAATTTTTGGATGCGCCAAGGAGTTTCTAATTTTCGCAGATATTTATAAAGCCAAAATAAAAATAAAAATATTACTGGAAATAAAAGTACTATCACAACTGTTTTAGAGAATAGACCAAACATAGCCAAGGTTGTCAAGAGAGCCAAATAAATAGCAATAACAATGCCAGTATTGCGAATAGTTGGCTCAAAAAATTCTTCTATTAAATTTTGATTTTCTTCAACTTCCATATAGGTTATTATAACACACTTAAGCAAGTTATTATAAACAGCAATAAAACCCTTAAATAAGCCAAATTATAAGCTTATTATCGAAAAGAAAAAAGAATTGCCAAGAACAAAAAAATATGATAAGTTGTGCTATATAGTGATTTTAAATTTTGCTAAAAAAGGCACCTAATTTATGGCAAAATACAAGTATTCGGTAATAGTGCCGGTCTTTAATGAGGCCGAAAACGTGGAAGAACTTCATGCTCGGATTCTCCAAACTATGGATAAATTGGCAGAATCTTATGAGGTTATTTTTGTTGACGACGGTTCCACAGATGATAGCGTTAAAAGATTATCAAAGCTTATGCCGGTGAAAATTGTGGTGATGAGAAAAAACTTTGGTCAAACGGCAGCTCTTGATGCCGGTTTTAAAGCAGCACAGGGAGAAATTTACATTACTATGGATGGAGATTTGCAGAATCCGCCAGAAGAAATTCCCAAATTGCTAGCCAAGATGGATGAGGGGTTTGATATTGTATCAGGTTGGCGACATAATAGAAAAGATTCCTTTATGAAAAATTTCTTATCGCGTGGTGCCAATGTTTTAAGAAAATTTCTAATTAATGATGGTATTCAAGATTCTGGTTGTAGTTTGAAAACTTATCGCAGTGAATGTTTTGATCATTTAACTTTATTTGGGGAAATGCATCGTTTTATACCGGCAGTTTTAAAACTTGATGGCTATAAAATTGGCGAAGTTAAAGTTGAACACCATTCTCGTAAGGCTGGAGTTACTAAATATAATTGGAAACGAGTGGTTAAAGGATTTTTAGACATGATTTCAGTTTGGTTTTGGCGTAAATATGCCTCTCGTCCTTTACATTTGTTTGGTGGTATAGGAATTCTTTTTACTTTAAGTGGTTCAATTCTAGGATTATACTTGTTTATTGCCAGAATAATGAAATATATTTCTTTACAAGATAGCATTTTGCCCTTATTGGCGGTATTCTTGGTGGTACTCGGAGTGCAATTTCTAATATTTGGCATTATAGCTGATATAAATATCAAAACTTACTACTCCAACGGCAAAACTAATTATTCCATCAAGGAGGTTATAGCTAAAGGAGAAGTTGATGAATAATCCCGAAACTGTTGCTTCCGAAATTATAAGATTAGTTCACACTGCCGGAGAACGAGTAAGATTTTATTATAATAAGGATTATAAAATTGAAATAAAAGATGATAACAGTCCTTTAACTAAAGCTGATACAGAATCAAACGATATTTTAGTTGCAGGTTTAAAAAAATATGGTTATCCAGTTTTAGCTGAAGAATCTATTGATGATAAGAAACGTTTAGACTCCGAATTTATTTGGACAGTTGATCCCTTGGACGGAACCAAGGATTTTATTCAAAAAACAGGAGAATTTTCTATAATTGTTGGTTTAATAAAAAATGGGGAGCCCATTATGGGAATTGTTTATCAGCCAGTAACTGGAGAAACATATTACGGTATAAAAGGACAAGGTTCATATAAAATTAAGGATGGACAAAAGGTTGGGTTAAAAACTTCTACAGTTTCAGAAACAGCAGAAGCGAGAGCCATCGTTAGTCGTAATCATTCCGGCGGTCCTGAAGAAGATTTGGCCAAGAAATTGCAGGTGAAAAATTATGTAAAATGTGGCAGTGTAAGCTTGAAAATGTGTAAAATAGCTGAAAATAAAGCTGATATTTACCTATCTTTAAGCCCAAAATCATGGGAATGGGATTCAGCTGGTGGCGTGGTGGTTTTACAAGAAGCGGGAGGAGTAGTAACAGGAATGCAGGGTCAAGATTTGAAATTTAATAAAAAAGATCCCCATAATTTAGATGGTATAGTAGGTTCTGCTAACAAAGAATTAAATAAGAAAATAACAAAGGAAATTAAATGATACAACCGCATGGTGGAAAATTGGTAAATAAAATTCTGCCCAAAGAAGAAGCTGAAAAAATAATAGGTGAGCAAGAAAATTACAAAAAAGTTCAACTTGATAAGGAACAAGTAAAAGATGTAAAAAATATTGCTCGTGGAGTTTATTCGCCTCTGGAAGGTTTCTTAGGAAAAAAAGATTATTTGTCTGTGTTGGCCGATATGCGTCTAGCTAGTGGTGTGGTTTGGTCCATTCCCATAGTTTTAGATATTGATGACAAAGAAAAAGAACTAATTAATGGAGAGAAAAAAATAATGTTGGTGGATGAGGATTATAAGCCAGTTGCTTTATTACAAAAACCGGAAATTTATGAATATAATAAAAAAGAATTTGCTCAAAATGTTTACGGGACAATTGATAAAAAACATCCGGGCGTAGAAGCTACATATAAAATGAATAAATATCTTGTTGGTGGTAAAATCGAACTTCTGAATAATACTAAAAAAACTTTTCCGGAACACAATTTTTCGCCAGCTGAGACCAGAGCAAAATTTGAAGAACTTGGTTGGAATAAAATTGTGGCTTTTCAAACCAGAAATGTTCCGCACCGAGCACACGAATTTTTACAACACGAAGCTTTAAGCAAAGTTGATGGTTTGTTTGTTCAACCAGTAATCGGTGATAAAAAAATACAGGACTTTAAAGATGAATATATTTTGGTAAGTTATGAAATTTTAATTAAACAACATTTTCCCGAAGGCAAAGTGGTGCTGGGAATTCTGCCTTTAAAAATGCGTTACGCTGGTCCACGCGAAGCCGTTTTTCATGCCTTAATTAGAAAAAACTTTGGATGTACACATTTTATTGTTGGTCGTGATCATGCTGGAGTAGGAGATTATTATGAACCGTTCGCTGCTCAAAGTGTTTTTGACAAATTCAAGCCAGAAGAAATCGGTATAGAAATAATGAAATTAGCAGGTGTGGTTTACAATAAAGTAAAGAAAGAATTGATGTTTGTAAATGAATGTCCAGAAGATGAGGCGGAATCCATATCAGGAACTGCCTTAAGAGAAATGATTGAGAAAAAAGAACAACCACCGGAACATGTTATACGATCTGAAGTATTTAATTTTTTAGTTAATAGTAATAATTCATTAGTAGATACAATGTATAAAAAAACCAATGGCAAACAAAAAGGTTTTGTGTTGTGGTTTACCGGTCTGTCTCAATCAGGCAAAACAACTACAGCGGATGCAGTTTATGAAGTCCTAAAAGATCGAGGAATAAAAATTGAACGACTGGACGGAGATATAGTTCGTGAATCCTTAACCAAAGATTTAGGATTCTCCAAAGAAGATAGAGATGAAAATATTCGTCGGGTTGGTTTTGTGGCGCAACTTTTATCACGCAATGGTGTGGGAGTAATATCATCATTTATTTCACCTTATAAAAAACAGCGTGATGATTTGCGAGCCAAAACTGAAAATTTTATAGAAATATTTATGAATACGCCAATTGAGGTTTGCGAGAAACGTGATACCAGAGGACTTTATGCCAAAGCTCGAGCAGGTGAGATTCAAAATTTTACTGGCGTTAATGATCCATTTGAAGAACCGCAAAACCCTGATATAGACTTAAAAACTGCAGAATTAGACACAGTCGCTTGTACTGAGAAAGTGATTAAATATTTAGAAGATAAAGAGTTTATCCCTAGCAACTAATATGAAAATATTAGTCTTAAATTATGAATTTCCGCCACTGGGTGGGGGAGCTGGTAATGCGACTTATTATTTGCTAAAAGAATTTAGTAAGATTAAGAATTTAGAAATTGATCTGGTAACTTCGTCAGTAAATGAAAGTAAAGTTGAAAATTTCTCTGACAAAATAAAAGTTCATTATTTAGATGTTAACAAAAACGGAAATTTGCATTATCAACGAATGACTGAATTGTTAAAATATGCCCTTAGAGCTCGGAAATATTGTAAGAAATTAATTGCTTTGAATAAATATGATTTAGTCCATGCTTTTTTTGGTATTCCTTGTGGTTATGTTGCAAAAAATTTAAATTTGCCATTTATAGTAAGTCTAAGAGGAAGTGACGTACCATTTTATAATGATAGATTTTATTGGTTAGATAAATTGTTGTTTGTTAGAATGAGTAAAAATATTTGGAAAAGAGCTAAAAAGGTTATAGCAAATTCCCTAGATTTGAAAAACAAAGCCTTATTAACAAATCCAAGACAACCAATAGATGTAATCTACAATGGTGTAGATATAAAAGAATTTACAAGTAGTAATAGAAATAAAAAAGAAGTAGTTTTTATTTCTACCTCCAGACTAATTAAAAGAAAGGGTATAGATATTTTAGTAGAAGCTTTTTTAAAAATAGTTGGTGATTATAAAAATGCTCGTTTAGTATTAATCGGTGGTGGAAATATGGAAGCAGAACTAAAAAGAATAGTTATTGAAAAAGGATTGAGTAAAAATATTGAATTTGCTGGAGTGTTAAAACATGAAGAAATATCTGAATATCTTGGACAAGCAGATGCAATGGTTTTACCTTCAAAAAATGAGGGGATGAGTAATTCTTTGTTGGAAGCTATGGCATCAGGTTTAGCCATAATTACTTCCAATACTGGTGGAGCAAAAGAAATAATTAAAGATAATGGTATTATTTTATCAAATAGATCTGTTGATGCAGTTTATAAATCCATGAAATCCATTTGCGAAGATAATAAATATTTAAAAAAATTGAAAATTGCAAGTAGAAAAAAAGCAGAAGAACTTAGTTGGTCAAATATGGCAAATAAATATATGACCGTATATAGAAGTATCGCTGAATTAAAAAATAATTAAAAAAGTATTAATCATAATAAATGTTTAGCAAAATCAAGTTCGTAGTGGCTATAATTTATAGGAACATAAAATGGTTGCTTATAAAATTATTTCATCCCTCTAATGAATATGTGAAGAATATTAATGGTTATAAAATGTATATTTCCACAGCCAAGAAAGGTTTGGATGTATATGAAGCAAGTATTTTTAAACAATTAGCCATGGATGGTGTGAGAGAATTTGAAGCAACAAAAGTAATTAAACAATTAATTAAACCCGGTTTTAAAATATTTGAATTGGGAGCCAATGTTGGTTATTATGCTTTAATGGAATCAAAAATAATTGGTGAGACAGGAAAAGTTTATGCGGTGGAACCAGAAAAAAATAATATTAATCTTCTAAAAAGAAATATTAAGTTGAATAATGCTAATAATATTGAAGTAAATCACATGGCTATTAGTGACAAAGATGGTGAATATCCTTTGTATGTAACTAGTAGTTCAAATCTTCATTCTATGGGTAAACCAAAAACACGTGATTATAAAACAGAAATGGTTCAAACTAAAAGCGTTGATAATTTTCTGAAAAACAAAGGAAATATAGATATGATTCGTATGGACATTGAGGGTTATGAATATGAGGCACTTAAAGGGATGAATGAAACACTAAAAAACAATCCTAATCTGCATTTGTTTATTGAACTACATACTCATATTATAGAACCCGAAAAAAGTAAGGAAATGTTACAAAAACTAAAAGATAATGGTTTTGAGATTATGGTGGCAATAACTCATGATAATCATTTCCGTAGTATTCTAAAAGAAACAACAGTGGAAAGAATTACTATTGATGATCTCATGAAAGATGAAAGATTGCTTAAGCAAAAATGCGCCTTCGAAATATTCTTTGAAAAAGTAGGAATTAGTAATTAATAGGATAATTATCGCCAAAACATGAATACGATGCTTACAATTTACATAGTACATTATAGAAGGTTGGATAAACTAAAAAAAACTATTGAACACATAAAAAAAAACACAACAGTTAATCACAGTGTTAAGATACTTAATAATGGATATATAAATGAAAGCATTAAAGAATATCTAGAAGAACTGAATTCAAATGATAATTATGAAATAATATATTCAAGTGAAAATATTGGAGCATCACGCGGGCGAGCAAAACTAGTTGAAGGAATTGAAACACCTTTCTTAATGTCTTTAGATGATGACATGTATCTTCAGCCTGGATGGTGTGAGCCAATATTCAAAATGTTTGCAAAGCATTCTGATGTTGGTGCAATGGGTTGCATATTGACTGAAGACGTTAATAGTAATGAAAAGAAATGGAAGGTCTGTGGGAGGAATTTCAACATTAAGAATGGGGTGTTAAAAATGTCGAGACCAAAAATACATGAAAATGTTGAAAAATATCTCCATGTTGATGATTTATGTTCTGGATGTATTGTATACAGAAAAGAATTGTCATCAACTATCAAATGGGATCCAGAATACTTTGTTGGTTTTGAAGATTTGCAAAAAGGTATTTATCTAATGAATTGTAAATATAAGTCCTATATATCCACTGATAGTAAAATAATACATGATAAAATGTCTGATAGTATTAAGAATAAAGAGTATAATAAAACCAGAAGAGATTATAAATCAATGCGAAAAAGCTATTTGATCTTTGTAAAAAAGAATGGTCTAAAGTTTGATTTTAAAAGGCATATTTTTTATAAATACTTTTGTTTAACTCCGCCTGCTATAGTAAGATTTTTTACATATACATGGCTAAGGATAAAAAAGCGTATATATTAGTTTCAGTATAAATAATGAGTTTAAAAATTTCTGTTGTTACAACCGTGTTTAATGCAAAAGATACGATTGAACAAACTATAAAAAGCATACTTCAACAAAATTATAGTAATATTGAGTATATTATTATTGACGGCGGTTCAAAAGATGGTACTTTAGAAATTATTGAAAAGTATAAAAATTCAATAGACTATTTTGTTTCGGAAGGGGACAAAGGAATCTATGATGGAATGAACAAAGGTATTTCGATTGCCAATGGTGAAGTTATTTATTTCCTAAATGCCGATGATGAATTATATGATAAAGAAGTTATATCAAACATTGTAAAGGAATTTGAACAAGAGAAGGATTTAGCAATGATTTTTGGGAACGTTTTAATCCAAGATAAAAAATCCCAATTAAACTATCTCACCAACATAAAATATTATGAAAAAGACGTTGTGAGAAAAGTTGAATCAATGAATCATCAGGGAGTATTTATTAAAACCTCAGTTATTAAAAAGCTAGGAATGTTTGACTTGAGTTTTAAGTTGGCAGCTGATACGGATCTACTTTACAAAGTGTTTATCGGAAAATACCCAAGTAAATATACAAAAAAGATAGTAGCTAAATTTACAACCGGTGGTTTTGGGGCAAATAAAAAATTAGCATATGATGAAGAAAAAAGAATAATAAAAAAACAATTAGGAAAAATCAGGTTATTTAAATTTATTATAAAAAGAAAAATAATAAATATACTGTCTTACATATTTTTAAAACTTGGTATAATGAAGAAATATAAATTGCTTAAGGCTAAAAAAAGAAACAGAAAATTAGACTATAAGTACTAAGATTAATTTATGACGAATCGAAGAATAGCATTAATAACAGGAATAACCGGACAAGATGGATCATACCTAGCAGATTTACTAATGGAAAAAGGGTATGAGGTTCACGGGGTAATTAGAAGAAGTTCTACTTTCAATACTTGGCGTATAAATCATCTGTACAAAGATCCGCACGAAGCCGAAAGATTATTTTTACATTACGGCGAATTAACTGATGCCACTAATTTAATTAGATTAGTAAAAGAAATTCAGCCTGATGAAATTTATAATTTGGGTGCTCAAAGTCACGTGCAAGTTAGTTTTGATACGGCGGAATATACCGCTAACTCTGATGCGTTGGGAACATTAAGAATTTTGGAAGCCATCAGACTTTTGGAAATGACTGAAAAAGTAAAATTATATCAGGCATCAACTTCCGAATTATATGGAAAAATACAGGAGCCAAAACAATCGGAAACAACACCTTTTTATCCCCGTAGTCCTTATGGTGTAGCCAAACTTTATGCATATTGGATTGTGAAAAATTATCGTGAAGCTTATAATATTTTCGGTTGCAATGGCATTTTATTTAATCATGAATCTCCTCGTCGTGGTCAAACATTTGTAACCAGAAAGATTACCATGGGACTTGCTAAGATTGTAAACGGACAACAAGAAAAACTTTATATTGGAAATCTGGATGCTAAAAGAGACTGGGGTTATGCCAAAGAATATGTGGAATCAATGTGGCTGATGTTACAGCAATCACAAGCTGACGATTATGTAATTGCAACTGGTGAAACTTATTCTGTCAGACAATTCATTGAAGAAGCTTGTAAAGTCTTAATAATTGATATTGAATGGAAAAGATCAGGAAAAGACGAGGTAGGAATTAATAAAAAAACCGGTCAGACAATTATTGCTTCTGATCCGAAATATTATCGACCAACCGAAGTTAACGAATTGATTGGGGATCCAACCAAAGCAAAAAAAATACTTGGTTGGGAAGCAAGAACCAAATTCAAAGATCTAGTAAAAATGATGGTTGAAGCCGATATGGAACTAGTTAAGAAAAATAAAATTACATATTAATGTCAAAGCAACCGATTCTAATAACTGGAGCTCATCGTTCCGGTTCAACTTGGGTGGGAAATATTGTAGCTAAAGCAGAAAATATTGGTTATCTTCATGAGCCTTTTAATCTCAATCGTCCGCACTGCAAAAAATGCAATTTCAAATTTCGTTACTGGTTTGAATATATTGATAGCGATAACGAAGAAAAATATTTACATCACCTTGATCATTTGTTAAAATTTGAATCGTATTATGATTGGACTGGCGTGTTAGGGAAAGAAAGAAATTTAAAAAGAGCATATTATGAATGGTTGCAAAGCCGAAAATTAAAACTATTCAAGAAAAGAAGTGCGCGACTGGTTATGAAGGATCCCTTAGCACTAATGGCCGCGTCGTGGCTGGCAGAAAAATTCAATATGAAAACCTTAGTATTAATTAGGCATCCGGCAGCTTTCGTGTCCAGTCTTAAAAGAATGAACTGGACTTACCCGTTTGATAATCTGGTCAAACAACAAAATTTAATGGCAAAGCATTTATCGGAATTCCGAGAGCAAATAATTGAATTCGCTGAAACCGAAAAAGATATTATTGATCAAGGAATTCTAATGTGGAATATATTGCACAAGAAAATTAATGATTATAAAGAAAAACATTCCGAATGGTTGTATATCCGCCATGAAGACATTTCTCGAGATCCGCAAACTGAATTTAGAAATATATTTAAACACCTGGAATTGGACATAAATGATAATATTAAAGAAGAAATTAATAAATCAAGCCATAGTAGCAATCCTGCTGAAGCGCCGAGTAAAAAAGGTAAATTTATAAAAAGAGATAGTCGAGCCAATATTTATAATTGGAAAAAACGTTTGACTGATGAAGAAATAAAACGCATAAAAGACGGAACAGATAAATATGCTAGTTATTTTTATCAGCAAAAAGATTGGAATAATTAATAATTTATATGGATAGCAAACAAAATATTATTATAACGGGCGGATCAGGATTCTTAGGAAGTTTTTTAGTTGAAGAATACAAAAAAAATGGATTGTCTGAAAAAAACATTTTTATTCCCAGAAGTAAGGATTATAATTTGACGCTTGAAAAGGATATTAAAAAAATGTATGCGGATTTTCCAGCCGATAAAGTAGTTCACCTAGCCGCTAATGTTGGTGGAATCGGTTATAATAAAAAGAATCCCGGCTCACTTTTTTACGATAATTTGATGATGGGTGCACAAATAATGGAACAAGCTCGCCAATCAAAAATTAAAAAGTTTGTTGCTATTGGAACAATTTGCGCTTATCCAAAATTTACACCGATTCCATTTAAAGAAGAAAATTTGTGGAAAGGTTATCCAGAGGAAACCAATGCTCCCTATGGCTTGGCAAAAAAAATGATGTTGGTGCAATCACAAGCATATCGTGATCAATACGATTTTAATTCAATTTATTTATTACCAGTAAATCTATATGGACCACGAGATACCTTTGATCCGGAAAAATCCCATGTAATTCCAGCACTAATTAAAAAGATTTATGATGCCAAAATTAATGGTGACGATTATATAGAAGTTTGGGGATCAGGTAAGCCAACACGTGAATTTCTGTATGTCAAAGACGCAGCTAGAGGGATATTTATGGCAGCGGAAAATTATGAAAAATCAGAACCAGTTAATCTTGGTTCAGGAATGGAAATTTCAATAAAGGATTTAATTGAAAAGCTGGTTAGTTTGATGGATTATAAAGGAGAGATTAAATGGGATAATTCAAAACCTGATGGACAACCTCGTAGATGTCTGGACGTTTCCAAAGCAGAAAAAGAATTTGGTTTTAAGGCCGAAACCAGTTTTGCTAAAGGTCTGAAAGAAACAATTGCATGGTACAAAGAAGCACGTAAAAATAAAATTGTTGTATAGTTTAGGGTTTTAGAAACAGATCAAAAAAATATGAATAAATTAATAATTGGTAATAAATGATGGAAAAAGAAGAAATAACCATAATCAAGCCAAAAAAAGGTATTTTTGAATTGGGTTTAAAAGAACTTTTTAAATTTAAAGAGTTATTTTGGGCTTTAGCAATGAAGGAAATAAAGGTTCGTTATAAACAAACAGCTCTAGGAGGATTGTGGGCAATATTGCAACCGTTAATAACTATGATTGTATTTACGGTGTTTTTTGGAAACGTTGTAAAAATTCCATCAGATAACATACCCTATGCTTTATTTTCCTATTCAGGTTTATTAATATGGACATATTTTTCAACTGCTATTTCATCTGCTAGTTTAAGTACTGTTGCTAATAGCCAACTTATATCCAAAGTATATTTTCCTCGTTTAATTATTCCATTCTCAACAACCATTGTTGGTTTATTAGATTATGTAATAGCTTTTATTATAATTTTTGGATTGATGTATTATTATAATTT
This sequence comes from bacterium, assembly GCA_043815505.1. Taxonomy (GTDB): domain Bacteria; phylum Patescibacteriota; class JABMPQ01; order JABMPQ01; family JBDRIV01; genus JBDRIV01. The sequence goes on along the minus strand of JBDRIV010000004.1, from coordinate 5,139 downwards.
TGTTCCGAGTATATTAATTCTTTTAGTTCCAATAGTGTTATTTTTTACATGGATGCTATCTGCTGGTATGGGTTTTTGGTTTTCGGCAATAAATGTTAAATATCGAGATATGAAATATGCTATCCCATTTTTTATTAGAACTTTAATTTTTGTAACTCCCGTAATATATCCAGTTTCAATTACGGGGAATTATAAGTGGATATTAATGTTAAATCCTATGTCAGGTTTTGTAGAAGCTCATAGATCAATGATACTTGGTCATCAGCCGATAGATTGGATGTTATTTGGAATATCAGTTGTTTCCACAATAATAATATTTATTTCAGGTATAATTTATTTTAAATCCGTTGAGAAAAAGTTTGCGGATATAATTTAATGATATGAAAAATATTGCCATAAAATGTGAAAATTTAGGTAAAGAATATAAAATTGGAAGTAGTGAAAAATATTTAAGTATAAGAGATAGTATTGTTAGTGTTATAAAGTACCCAATAGATTTATTAAAAGGGAAAAAAAGAAAACGGAAAGAAAAGATATGGGCATTAAAAGATGCATCATTTGAAATAGAAAAAGGAGAAGTGATAGGCATTATTGGTAAAAATGGTGCAGGAAAAAGTACCTTGCTCAAACTATTGTGTAAGATTACTGAACCAACTGAGGGAGAAGTAGTTATAAAGGGAAAAGTTGCATCGCTTTTAGAGGTTGGAACAGGGTTTCATGAAGAGTTGACTGGACGGGAAAACATTTATTTAAATGGTGCAATTCTTGGAATGAAAAAGAAAGAGATTGATGAAAAATTTGAGCAAATAGTAAAATTTTCTGGTGTTGAAAAGTTTCTAGATACACCCGTTAAAAGATATTCCAGTGGTATGAAAGTAAGATTAGCTTTCTCAGTGGCAGCTCATATAGAGCCAGAAATTTTACTTGTTGATGAAGTATTAGCAGTGGGAGATGTTGAATTTCAAAACAAATGTATGGGTAAAATGAATGAAATAACAAAAGGATCAGGCAGAACAATTTTATTTGTAAGTCATAATATGGGAGCAATTAGAAGTTTGTGTAAGAAATGTATTTTATTGGATAAAGGAAGACTTGTTGATTATGGAGATACGGATGGAATAATTAAGAAATATTTAGGCGAACATATTATTTCTAGCGGAGAGAAAGTTTGGAAGGATGGACTAATGGATAGGAAAGTAGATGGACTTATTGTGGAAGCAATCAGAGTAAAAAACGATAATAACGAGATAATAAGTGGAGCGCTATCAAATGAGCCCATTTCAATAGAAATTGATTATGAGCTTAAAAATGACATACCAAGTTTTAAAATTGGTTTTAGGCTTGAAACTGATATGGGAGTGGCAATTTTTTCAGCATTTGATATTGATTATAAGAATGATTCACACATATCAAAAAAGGGAAGGTATCGGTCTACATTCATAATCCCAAAACATTTATTAAATCAAAATGATTATTTTGTTACCTTGATCGGCGGTACTATTGGTGGGATTAGGATGATAGTAATTGAACAAATAATTAGAATTAGAATTGAAGGGCTGATAAGAAGCGGAAGAGTTTTTAGAAAAAGGTACGGAATTATAAATCCTAAACTTAAATGGCAGGAAACAAAAATTGAATGATTAGATTTTTAAATAATAAAATGGAAGTTGCATTTTTACACATTCCTAAAACAGCAGGAACTTTTATTAATCAAAAAGAAACAGACAATCAAAGTGTAATATATCCAATCAAAGCTCTTGGCCATAGATATGTAATACATAAGAAGGGTGAGCAAAACGTAATCTATTTAAATCACGACCTTAAATGTGCTAAAAATATTGTGATTATGGAAAGCCAAATTAAGAAATACATAATATTCACAAACATTAGAAACATTTTTGATTGGCTTGTTAGTTATGCATCGCATGCGGGAGGATGGAATACAAATTATAATAATCCCAATCACTATGATTATAAGGCAGCAAATAAAAGTTTTGAATATTTGATAAAAACAATAGTAAATAGAGATAAGCAGTGGCCTAATAGAAAATTCATTTATTGTCAAACATTTTCCAGTGCAGGAAATCTAATTATAGATTGGGTTAATAATACAAAAACTCTTGATAGTGATTTGGAACTTATGGCCAAGAATTACAATCTAAAATATGTAAAAAGGGAAAGACAAAGATTGGGAAATAGAAAAGATTATAGGGAATATTATAATGATAAATTGATTGATTTAGTATATAAAACATGGAAAAGAGAATTTGATCTTTATGGATTTGGTTATGATATTGAGAATAAAAATAGTTATTTAAGACATAAAATTAGCACTAAAAATAAAAAATGCATTAAATATAATTACAAAGAAGACCAATTAATTATTAATAATAAAATTGTAGAGTGAAAAAAAGGAGTATAATATGAATTTTATAAATTATTTGAAAAAATATAAAGGTTTTAAAAATAGCATGCGTGATGGAAGATTTAATTTGCATTGGAAAGATAGAAAATTATGTTTGAAAGATGATACATCCGGTCTGGGATATGATAGACACTACATTTATCACACAGCCTGGGCGGCAAGAATTTTGAAAGAGACTAATCCAAAAGAACATGTTGATATTTCCTCAATCATATATTTCAACACAATTTTATCAGCATTTATTCCCATAAGATTTTATGATTTTAGACCGCCTGAAATTGAATTGTCTGGTTTGAAAACTGGAAAAGCAGATTTAACCAACCTTGATTTTACAGATAATAGTATTGAATCGTTATCTTGTATGCATACAGTAGAACATTTGGGATTGGGAAGATATGGTGATCCTATTGATCCTTCGGCAGACAAAAAAGCATGTTCAGAATTATCTCGTGTGCTTGCAAAAGATGGAAATCTGTTATTTGTCGTACCAGTTGGCAAACCAAAAATTATGTTTAATGCTCACAGAATATATTCACCAAAAATGATAATAGAAGCATTTTCTGAACTCCAATTAAAAGAGTTTTCTTTAATTCCAAACAAGCCAAATAATACCGGAATCATAAAAAACCCAAATGATAAAATGATATCTGAACAAACATATGCTGCTGGCTGTTTCTGGTTTAGGAAAGAATAAACCAATTGTAATAACAAATTTATGAACAAAAAAACTTTTAGAAGAGTATCATATTCACAATCAGGTGAAGACTTAATTGTTGAAAGAATATTCAGACTAAGGGGAATAAATAAACCATCTTATTTGGATATTGGTGCCTTTCATCCGTATAAATTGAACAATACAGCTATACTATATGAAAAAGGATCAAGAGGAATTAATATAGAACCAAATCCAGATAATTATATATTGTTTAAAAAATATAGAAAAAAAGATATAAATCTAAATATTGGAATTTCTGACAAAAATAGTAAACTTCTATATTACATTTTTAATATACCCACACTAAACACTTTCTCTGAAGAAGAAGCAATTGAAAATGAAAAACAAGGATACAAGATTATAGCAAAGACTAGTGTTAAAACAAAAACTATAAATGAAGTGGTTAAGCAATTTATGAATAACATCTTTCCAGAATTTCTATCTATCGATACAGAGGGGTTTGATCAAACTATTCTTGAAACAATTGATTTTGATAAATATAGACCGAAAGTCATTTGTATTGAGTCAAGACAATTTTCAACTGATGGAAATGGTAGTGAAAATGATTATATGTCGAGAATATTAAATAAAAACTCTTATATGAAGTTTGCCGATACATATTTAAATTCAATTTACGTTTTAGAATCATTTTGGAGAAAAAAATGATAATTATTAAATTAAATTAAAGATTTGGAAACCAATTTTTTAATATGTTATGTAAGATATGGTGGTCAAATTGATTAAAATGCTATTTAATAGTTTATCGGAAACTGATAAAAGTATTGGCAAAAGAAGAGAACTTTTTATTTATGCTACATCTCAAAAAATAATTAAAAGTGATATTCAATGCTTAGAGAGTATGTAATTACAAATTAATACTTAAAATGTTAAACGCTTAAAATTAAACAAAATCACAATTGCACCAAACAAACTCAAAAGATCAGGTTTTATTAATAATTACAGTAAAAAATATTAGATCAGCAAAATTATATTGCGGGTTGCTTTAGTTTAAAAAGTAATTAAAACATATGTTTAAAAATGACAAATCCAATACAGTCGGAAGAAAAAATTTAATTAATCGAGAAGTATGGTTGAAAAAAACACTAGAAAAGCTTCCTAGGGGCTCAACAATATTAGACGCTGGAGCAGGAGAAACACAATATAAAAAATTCTGTCAGCATTTAAAATATACCAGCCAAGATTTTGGTGAATATGATGGTCAGGGAGATGAGGTGGGATTACAAACAAAGGAATGGGATAATAGTAAGTTAGATATTGTGTCTGATATTATAAATATTCCAGTGGAAGATAATTCTTTTGACAATATTATGTGCATAGAGGTTTTTGAACACCTAATTGAACCCTATAAAGCCATAACGGAATTTTCGCGAATCTTAAAATTAGGTGGATATTTGGTTTTAACGGCACCAATTTGTTCTTTAACTCATTTTGCTCCGCATTATTATGCTAATGGTTTCAGTAAATATTGGTATAGGAAAGTTCTAGAAGATCACGGTTTTGAAATTAAAGAATTAGAATATAATGGTAATTATTTTGAGTATGTAGCTCAAGAAATAAGACGAATCCCAAGTGTACAAAATAAATACACCAAAAAAAGACTGACAAATAACTTGAAATATAAGTTTAGTCGCAATCACATTTTAAAAGTCCTTGATGAATTATCAAAAAATAATCAAAATTCAGAAGAATTATTAGCTTTTGGTATTCAAGTGGTTGCAAAGAAAATAAAGTAAGATTATGATAATTGTAAAATTATATGCCGGTTTGGGAAATCAGTTGTTTCAATATGGTTTAGGAAGATCATTAGCTGAAAAGAACAATACTGTTTTAAAAGTAGATACTAATTGGTTTACTGACAATCAAAATCAGTTAAATAGAAAATATGAATTAAATAAGTTTAAAACAAATCTAGATATTGCTAACAAAAAAGAAATCAATAGAATACAATACAAAAATAATAATATATTAAATATTTTAT
>JBDRIV010000003.1:0-183517 GCA_043815505.1 bacterium | reverse complement strand
GGAGGATTTCTATATATGACATCCGCTGGCAATGAAGAACAGGTTGATAGAGGAAAGAAGGTTTTAACTTATAGTATAATTGGAGTAGTAATTGTTGTTGTGGCTTGGATAATTGCTGACTTTGTCATAAGTGCCTTGTTTTATACAGTTCCAACACCTTAATCAAAAAATACTCGAAGGGAGGTGAACAAAATGAAAAAAGCTTTAATAATAATGGCAATTGCTGCCGTTCTAGCAGTTCCTGTTTTAGTTCCTTTAACATCTCATGCTGCTGAGATTAATGATGATCCAGCTGATGTTACTCAAATCGGAGAAGATTCAAACCTTCGAACTGGAACAGTGGAAGAATTTGCCGCAACAATAATTCGTTGGCTACTTGGTATAGTTGGTATTATTTTAGTGGGCTTAATAGTTTATGGTGGTGTAACATACGCCACTGCTGCTGGCAATGAAGAGCGCGCCGAACAAGGAAAAAACATTTTAACGTACGCTATTATCGGTGTTGTTATCGTTGTTATAGCCTGGTTGCTAACAGACTGGGTACTATCTGCTCTATTCGACGAAACTACAGTTTAACTACACTACATAAACTCATAAGAAAACGGGTGTACCCATATGGACATCTGTTTTCTTTTATCCAAATTTTTAAACTACTTTGGGGCTAATTTTTATAAGAAATCATTCGTGCGCCTGCCCGCCTGCCCGCCTGTTGGAGGGAATAATTATTTTATTTATAACTTTTTGACAAAGAAAAAGCCCGCAAGATAATCTTACTCGGTTGAGTAAAACTACCTGCGGGCAAAAGGTACGTGTTAGGGGATTGAGAAAACCTCCACTTTTAGAATAAGCAGTTGGTCATTCCGTGAAACATTGTCCACGGCCGCCGATGACACTTGATTCAACGCGAACCCCTTGATTTTGCCGCCTCGGATAACTTTGGCGGCAAATGCGGACCCTGCTAAATACGATTTGTCGTCAATTGAAACAATCAACGCTCCCGGAAGTGCATCCTGACAAGGGAAAAGGGCTTTTAGCTTCGATCCGCCGGTTAAGTTCGCGTAACGAACTATTTGTCCCGGCAGACCATCAGCCGTGATCCATTCTTCCTTCTCTGGGTCCATTTTGTATTGGAAGTCATTCACTACCGTGGCTACCAAATAGTGGTTGTTGGGCAGTTCACTGAGACCAGGCACCTCCACCCAATCGCTGAAATCGGCAGGAATTCGAACCTCGTAGGTATCGATTTCTGTTTCGTCAACTGCCGGAACCATATCAATCGGAACCGGGACAATTTCCGCGCCCTTCCAGAACATTAATTTTTCCAGATCCACCTCTCCAGCATTGGAGAGGTTATACGTATTCCTGAAATCATTTCTGGTTTCTTCCATCACATCCGACAATACCACCGAACCAATGAGGATGACGAATGTGAAAATCCAGAGAAAGATTCGGGCAGCTTTCCACGGCACCTTCCTGATTCCAATAGTGGCAATCAGCAAAATGACGAGGACGAAGAAACTTAATCCGAAGATTCGCTTCTTCTCGGTTATTACTTTTTTTGCCGTCGGAGTCACCTCACTCACCAGAGCGGGCGCCCACTTACTGTCTCCGTTCACTGTCAGAGTCACGGTAAAGTGACCTTTGCCAGCGTTCGGATTGTTAACGACAAAGTTCGGTTTCCCGAATTTGAACGCTGTGAACTCTCCAGCACTCCCGGAGCCAACATTGATTTTCTCGAGGAAAATCTGGAATTCGCCTCGGGGACGATTTCCACAAACATCGGTAACGTCTCCGTCAGGACCAACGTTCAATGAGTTGGGGTTATTGGTTAGCTGACTTTTACCCTTAACCCGATATTCCACTCTGTCACCAGAATGAAGTGAGGGAAGATCAAAGGGCTTGGTCGAAACCTTCGCACCATCGACAATTACTTCGACGGTATATGCGTCGGTTGCTTTCTCCCAGCCATACCGGACAAGCCAGATGGTAGGGAATGTGATGGCTAAAATCATCAGCCAGGCGATCATGGCCTTGCGGTTTGCCTTCATGATGAGAAGCAGAACCGCCAGCACAATCAACCAGGCAATAAGCGCCATACCAGCCTTGGAAAGAAGCCAGTTTCTGAACCCTGACCACAAATAGAAGGCGGCAATTGCCACCGCTATCATGGTCAGAATAGACAGAATCTTTAGCCATAAGGAGGAGAAAAATCTATTTAAGAATCCAGCAAATGATCCCCCTATTGAGCCTGTGGAAGCAGCTTTATCACCATCTTCACCAAGAGACTCACCCAAGGTGGAGAAGAAATCGACGACCCCATTTCTGAACCCGTCGAATTTGATGAAGATGTAAAGCGCACCCAGCAGAGCAACCTCAGCCAGAATCGAGTTCCAAAAGCTGAAGTTGAGTTTGAAAAAGAAGAAACAGAAGACGCCCAGGATGATCGAAATCATCACTAGTCGTCCACCAGCTTTCATTAAATCATTCTTGCTCATTTTTTCTTACCCCCATAAACCTGCATCGCTCTTGCGATGGGGTTTGGACTGTACAGCCTGCAACCACCCTTGCGTTGGCAACTTCCGCGCTGGCAGATTTGCGTGCGCAGGAAATCATTGCAAGTGTGTTTATTGGGAAAAAGCCAGGGCTTACTATCGTCCCCGATATTTTTCACAGGAGCATCAATCGGTCTGAAAAATCGGTTAAAAACCTTCAGTGCCGATTTCTCGCTTCCAAACACACCAACCTTTTCTCCTTTGTATGTTGTAAATACAAAAGGAAGGTTGTGTTTTACACACCAATCGTCGATCTGGTCGACGCGTCCGCAAAACTCACAAATAACGTGTGTGTAGTTGAACAGGACGATTGTAAGAGAAGGACTCTCACATTTCCACCTGTCACAGGAATCGTGCATAGGGTCGTCCTGCGGATGCATACAATATGGACACAATGAGGTCCACTCGAAATGCGACATGTCCACCGTGAGCATGGGTACGCCTTCGTGAAGGCGATACCCGCATTCATCACAGTAACCTTCTCGCTTTATTCCGATCGAAGAGGTTTCTGCGGAACACTTTTTGCATATCACTTTGTCCGCCATAATAACCTCCTTACAATCCGATATCGAGGTCATCTATTCTCCCGCTGGCGTTTCCACCGCGAGGGATTCTGACCTCTTCCCGGTTGCCGGCATTGTAAACCAGACAACCAATGAAGATTAGAATCAGCCCTGGGAAAATGTAATATTTCCCCCTCGAACGAACACTTTCGCGTCGATCGCGTGCTGACTCCATGACGTCATTACTCAAGTACAAGTCGGCGACTGCCGGTCCGCACTTAAGTTTTTTCATAACATCCCTTTTTCGCTCCGATATCTCGTCGGAAATTTCAATAGCATCTTCTTCGGGAGGTGATTGTGATTGCACTTCCACCTTCTTTTCCTCTTCGGGCGAAGGTTGTAAAACCCTACCGAAATAGTGGGCAATCTTATCGACGCCCGGATCGGTAGAATACGTACTGTTAAGTTTGTTGGCTACATCCTTGCGGACTTCACCAGCAACTTCTCCCAGTCCTTTTGCCGCCGTCTTGGCTGCGTCCAGAACGGGACCAGCATATTCGCCAACCACCTGCTTGGTTTTCGACCAAGCCTTATCTTTCTTCACTGAACCCCTATCAATGGCGTGAGCCATTTTGTAGGTAGGAGAGAAAACGATTTCATTTTGCCAAACTTCGTCCCGATAGGATTCGGCTGACTTCCACACTCCCCAATTCTGGTTAACTCCCCAAAAAATGAGGAACATTCCTACCGCGCAAATCGAAATACGCAGAGCAGGAAAACCGGCCTTCCAAGGCCAGTTGCTACCCCAACCTGGCATCATCATCATAGCTCTTCTCCTTTGGGCGTTAATGTCATCCGGATTAAAGTGACCGCGAATGACTTCTTTTCTGTAAAAGTAACCACCGATCATCAAAGTTGGAGCAATGTCGAAAAACCAGCCAGCCATACCAGGTAGGTAGGTCAGTAGTCCTTCGAGTGCTTGCCAGAGACCAAATGATCCCCAACAAAAAACTCCGATGATCAAGATGGGAATATCCAGAAGATTCCGGATAGGTGCGGCCATTCCCGTCATACCAAGTGCCACCTCAAGGGTAACACCAAGTGTAAGCCGGGAGATAATGTCAATCAGATCAGGAAAGAAACATATCAACATTCTTACCCACCACGGCACTCTATGAAGCCGCAGGAACCGGAAATGAATCCAATCAGCGGGGATCACGAGCGCATCGATGAATTTGTTAATGATGTTTTTTTCTTTCCCCATAATACTGGTAACCAGATTTTTCACAATCATCTCTTTCTCCTTGTAATTTATATGGTTTTAACCATATTATTCAGTTGTCAAGCTACTTACTATTCTTTGCTCATTTTTATAAACCAATTTGATTTACAATGATGAAAAAGGAAATGGGGGAGAGGTTGGCTACATTAGCGCCTCTCCCAAATGTTAGTTTTGAGGTTTCGTGATTTTTTTCTGAGCCAATTCTAGTTGCCTCCCTAGGCTTTTTATATGATGTCTGTATCTGAGAGCCACTGTGGCAATCATAACAGCATCATCTGCTAAACCAAGAGGCAGAAGACCCAAAGGCGCAAGAAAAAGCTCCGGCGAAATGTCCACTGGCGACAAGATTAGACCAAGTAAAAGCACGGTAAAAATTCTTTCCTTCCAGGACATTCTTTTTGCAACTTCAGATATTGTTTTAAAGTTCATTATTTGTCCTTTCTAAATACATTTATCCATTAAAACTAACACTAGAGTATGTCATATTATACATTATTTGTCAATATTTTTTGGATTTTTATAATATTTTTGGCTCTAATAAGCCACTTATTAACAAAAATAACCAATATTATATTGGTTTTTCTTTTAAAATTATAGTTTAAACAATAACAACCGTTGTCGCTATTTTACTCCTTCAGTCATCGGATTTTTTACTCTTTACTCTTTGCTCTTTACTCTTTTGGTTTTTTCTTTTATCTTTGCTCTTTAATCTTTACTCTTTTTTATGCCGGGGAGAGGATTTGAACCTCCACGCCAGAGGGAACCAGCTCCTAAGGCTGGCGTGTCTGCCGTTCCACCACCCCGGCTCTTCGTCAAAACAGCTCTTCAGCTTTCGAAATCAAACATGTTTGATTTCTTCCGCTTACGAGCGGTTTCTCCTTTCCATTCAAATCCGTGCTCAAGCTTCGCTTTCCGCCCCTGATTTGAATAATATAAAACTCGTCCGCGCCTAGTTTTGATTGTATTGTTTCTCCTTTTTCCGATTAAAAATGTGCTCGCCTCGTTGCACTCGACTGCGCACCATATTTAATTTTTAATTCCGTAAATTCTTACTCTCAGTCGAAATTCGTGCTCGGCTCACTATGTTCACCTCCGCTCCTAATTTTGACTGTATATTATTTTAAACGAATTTTCGATCTTCGTTTAAACTGTAATTATTTTTATTACTTAATTCTCTACCATTATACCATTTTTTCAATAATTTTTATGGCTTGAGTTAATTTCTTAATTTGAGGAATTCTATTTTTTCGCACTCGATCTTTTTTGCGTTTTATTTGTATCATTTTACCACTTTTAAATTTCTTATCAGAAACGGGAACACTATCAAAATCATCAATCCAGATCCAGCTATTACCATTTTTACATTTATTAAAATCGCGGAGTTTTTTTCTATCATTTGTAATAACCGCTTTTTTAATTTGAAATTTATTTTTTAGGGCCAGGGCTTTTTCTTGTTGCACTTTTATTTCACCATACGTATACAAAACAATATAACATTTATTTTTATTCGCCCATTGCAAAAACGTTTCCGCATCTTTATAAATATTTTGTCCAACCTGTTTTATGGTTTGATGATATTTTTTAATCAGCGCTAACTTATTTTTCTTAAATTCTGACGGAAAATATTTAATTAAAATTTCTGGACTAAAAGCTTCATTTTTTCTCATTTCGTTATAAGCCAACCAAAACATTTTTGGAGTCACGCCTAAATCAACAGCACATTTAGCGAGCGTTTTTTTAAATTGGTTAGTATTATATATTGTGTGGTCTAAATCTAGAATAATATTCATGATGGTTATAAAAAGTAGAAGCGGGTGAGTCTTTTAGACACACCCGCAGTTAATTTTCCTCCTTAATTATTTTTGTTGCGATTGCAAGCTCTTCCAAGTTGTTTACACCAACACCATCTCTTGACTGACCGAAAATTGTGGTTACGGTGCGACCTTCAGAAAAAGCGATTCGTACCAAGTCGGTGAGATAGATTTCTCCTAAGGCATTATTGGTTTGGAGTTTTAGAAGTGCTGGCCACAACCATTCTTCCTGAAAACAGAAAAAGCTGGGATTAACTTCCGTCTGACAAAGAATTTCGGAATTAGCATCCGTTATTTCACAGACATCTATCACCTCGCCATTGCCGTTACGCAGAACTCGTCCATGGCTATAAAGACTCTGTCGCCAATCTTGGTAATCCGGAACTTGGATTGTTACCATGGTTAGAATGGCTTCTGATTTGATGTGAGTTTGAGCCAATTTTCGAATGGTAGCAGGACTTACAAAAGGCATGTCTCCATACAGCGTCAGAATGTTTTCACACTTGCCGGCGAGTAATTCTTGGCAGCACTGTACAGCATGACCAGTTCCTTTTTGTTCCCATTGCCAACAGGTACGCATATTACCAAGATGTTTTTGAACAATTTCTCGTCCAAATCCAACCACCACTAGGGGACTGTCATCCACACTAGAAGCAATCAGATTTCCCAAAGCATGATCAAGTAATGGTTTCCCATCAAGCTCGACCATCACTTTGGGAAGAAATGACTTCATGCGTGTACCTTTCCCGCCAGCAAGAACGATTGTTTGTAGACGCTTAATCTTACTCACAACACACCTTCCTTGCTTCAGGATACAGCTGATGCCATTTCTTCAGCACATCTTTGCCGTTGGTTACACTCGAACCACCGTAGTGCGTGAGCGAAAAGGCAGAAAAGAGAGCGGCCAGTGGCATAGACTCTTGGAAAGTCCAACCAGAAAGCCTGCCAGTGATTAAACCAGCCATGAAAGCGTCACCGGATCCAGTGTCATCTTTGATAGAACCGACGAGGGTAGCTTCCTGATGAAATGGTTGTTGGTCTTTTTCAAAAAGCCAAGCACCACGTTCAGCGCAAGTTACCACCACCACTTTCGGACCAAGTTCGTGCAGACCTCCAACCGAGGCTTTAATTGACTCGGGACCATTTAATTCTTCGCCCGCAAAACAACCAAGCTCAAGGTGATTCAGAACAATTATGTCCACACTTGCCAAGATTTTACTCAAAGCAAAACGGTGTTCAGGAAAAAGAAAAGCAGCGCGCGGATTCATGATGCGATAAGGCTGGTTTCGGGTACGAGTGGCAAAAAGTGCCTTCACTAGGAAGGCATCTTCTGGCATCACACCAGTAACCACCTGAATCTTTGTTTCGGTTCGACTGACAAAAGCTCCAATAATTCCTTTGGCATCAGCAACCTTTTCTTTTAGCACGGGTGCTTTATCGGAGTAATGCCGAACTGTTTTTTCGTCTTCGTCGATGGTCACAACCGCCAGTGGTGTCCGTTCCCTGATTGGTAACAGCTTCACTGACAAACCAGGAATGCTTTTAATACTCTTCACCATTTCGGTAAAAATATCTCCCACTCCAACGCTGGCCAAAAGTTTGGTAGAAATACCAAATTCTTTCAACCAGAAAGCTACGTCGGCCGATGTTCCAGATATACCATCCTTTCTTTTCTGAACAGGAAGTTTTCTGCCTAGATTTTTGTAAGTCATGGTAATTTCCGGATTGACCGAAAATCCCACCACCACATCAACAGCTTTGTTTCTCATCTTTCACCTCGCTATTCTATCTGAAGTTTTTTGATTTCAAGGTTCAGTTTTCGAGATAATCTCGAAAGGAATGAAGTCGTCCTCCCAACTCCTATTCTCTCTAGATTATTCCAATGTTTTCCAAATGTGTTCAAACAAAAGTTTCTGTGTTTCGTAAATATTTTTATCTTCCATAATTATTCCAAATGGTTCGCCACTAGCATTAACAGAAATTTGGGCAACTTTATTTTCATAAATTAAAATGTAAGCGGGGGAGCCTTCTTTTTCCGTCAACCACTTTCTTTCATCCAATCCAGCCGTTTCACCACCCGGTCCAATAGAAATTGTCTGCACGCTAATACTGTTTTTAATTCGATCTTTATTAAAATCTTTGTAAGCTTTATACAAATATCCTTTTACAATCGAAGAAGAAAAAGCATAATAATGGCGCATGCTAGCAGAACAGGTTTCAATTACATCTTTTAAAACCGTTACGACCCCCAAATCACCTTCAAAATATTTCACAACCGGTTTGGTTGTAGCATCATTGTGCACAGATTTTAATTCTGGCATTATTTCTGTTAATTTGCTTTTTACGCCATCCAGTTCTTGTTTTCTAATTTTCACGTATTCTTGCAGTCTTTGGGGGTTTTCAGCAATAAAATACTGGTTTTTATCTTTGTGATAGTAAGAAACCAGCCCTTTTTCTTGTAAGGATTTTAAAATATCATAGGTTGTTCCGCGGTTAATTCCGGCACTTTCAGCTATTTTTCGCACTGGTGAAGGACCAATTTGCAGGGAAGACATATAAACATAAGCTTCTTTTTGGCTTAAACCTACGGATTCTAGGGTTTTTAGTATCATTTTTTTAATTTAAACGTTATACACATTGTATGTTACGCTCAAATGTTGTCAACCGCAAGCTACAAACATATACTACTTGGCTTAATATATAGCTTTTGTTTGTCAGAATTTCGTCTACAGTTATATACCAACTTTTCTTTATACACAAAACAGGCTAATTTTACTTTAAATAAGCCAATTTATTATTATTTACAACCTGTGGATAACTTTTACTGTATATAGCCGGTTAATATTTGTTTAATAACCATCCCTTTACTGTTAAGAATTTCTCCTTTTTATTGTTCACAAAAGGTTCAAAAGTATGGCAATATTTTAAGTAAAATAAATTATTCCAACATATACAGCTTTTGTCCAAGTTAAACCCATTTTCAAAACACTATAAAAGGTCTAAAATAAAACAAGTAAATGACTTATCAAGATATCAACATCACTTATTACGTTATTATTAATTTATATATAAGAGACTAACTATTACTAAGGGATAACTTATATGGATAAACAAAGTGTAGATAAATCGAACATGTATCAGGTTATAAATAATTTTCCGAATCAATTCAAAAAAGCACTTAAGTTTTCAAAAGGTGTAAAAGCTAAAGGTTCAAAATATTCAAAAGCAATAATTTTGGGAATGGGAGGATCCGCTCTCCCGGGAGATATTATTAATTTAGTTATTTCTGGTGAATTTAAACTTGATGTAGTAAGAACATACGATTTACCAGAGGGATTAGAAAAGGAAAACGTATTGATTATATTATCATCATATTCCGGAAACACAGAAGAACCGCTTGAGGCTGCAGAAAAAGCTAAAAATTTAGGATTAGATATAGTGGGCGTTGCAGTTGGTGGAAAAGTAGTTGAATGGTGTGAGGAAAATAATTATCCTTATGTGAAATATCCAAATGATGGTGAATATTTTCAACCAAGAATGGCAAACGGATATGCATTTACATCTATTTTACAGGTTTTAATAAATAGTGGTTGTGTTTTACCAAAAGACAAAGAAATCAACAACCTTATAAAGTTCCTTGAGTCTTATGACGTCAAAAATGAAGCCAAGAAGCTAGCTGGCGAAATAAAGGGCGTGGTTCCCATTATTTATTGTTCTGATCCTTACAAGAATGCTGTGGCAAGAATTGTAAAAATTAAAATCAATGAAAATTCTAAAACCCCTTGTTTTTATAATTATTATCCAGAATCAAATCACAACGAAATAAATGGCTATGAAAATTCACCAATAAAGTTTTATTTCATTACCTTTTTTGATCCCAAAGACCACCCTAGAATTTTAAAGAGAATGGAAGTCACAAATAAACTTTATGAAGAAAAGGGTCATAAAACAACCATGATTAAAATGTTAGGTGAGAACAAATTAGAAAAAGCCTACTCAGCCATAGTTTTTGGAGACTGGTTATCTTACTATCTAGCATTGGAATATGGCATTGATCCGACACCTGTTGATATGGTGGAAAACATGAAGAGAATGTTGGATAACTAAGCTGAATCTGGGGATAAAAATGTTAATTTGTTTATAAGTTGTGGAAAAGTACAATAAAATTGGGGATTAAATAATTTGCCAAAATTTATATATCTGCTAAATTAGAAATATAATCTAATATTTAATGTGGTCTGGGGACACTGAAGGGAAAACCTATGCGACCACGTTTTTTATTTCATGCTGGTCTAGCGTTAACCATTCTGGGGACAATACTGGGATGGTGTTTTTATTTATTACCAGCTAAAGCAGCGAATAATACACCAGAAATTGTAATTAATGAATTAATGTGGATGGGTTCACATTTGTCATCAGCTGACGAATGGCTAGAGCTTAAAAACACCACCACAGAGGACGTTGATGTTTCTGGTTGGGAAATTTGGCGATTAACATCAAGTGGTGAACAGGAAATGATAACCTTCCCAACAAATACGATAATAGAAGCAGAAAGCCACTTTGTAGTAGCAAATTATAATAATAATCATGCTAATTCAGCACTTTTAGAAGAACCAGATTTTGTGGATACAGGAGTTTCTTTGTCTAATAGTGAACTGCACATTTCCTTGTTTAATGAAGTAGGAGATTTAATCGATGAGGCTGGAAATGGTGATAATCCTTTATCTGGTGAATATGAATCTGGTGATTTCTGGGCTTCCATGGAAAGAAATGAAACAATTACCAATGGCACTGAAGAATCAGCTTGGCACACATCTATTTTAAGTGAAGGTTTTAAAGAAGCAGATGTAGAATTTGGTACACCAGGAATCGAGAATAGTCGAGGCAATACATTACCCGAAGCTGTAATTGAAGTCAATTATACACCCGGTCCAGCACCACTTGAAGTTAGATTCATTGGTTCTAATTCCGAAGATCCAGATGGCGACACGCTCTCATATTTATGGGATTTTGGTGATGGAACAACTTCAGAAGAAACCGACCCCCTTCATATTTATAAAAACAAAGGAAACTATGCTGTAACTTTGTATGTGGCTGATCCTTGGGGTGAGGTGAGTACCGAAACAGAAATCGAAGTTCTAAACGCTAAACCTAATATTTATCGTTTTTGGCATGATGATGTCATATTAGTTCCACGTACTAAGCCGTTTTTGTTTCACGCCAAAGTTAGAGATACGGATAGCCAAGATGATTTAGAAAACGTTACCGTGACCTTACTTAACACCACTATTGAACTTTATGATGATGGTATCGCGCCAGACGAAATAGCTGGAGATGAACATTTTGTTGGTAGTTTTGATTCAGCTGACATTAATCGGACTGGTGAACATGAGGTTTTATTTAGATCTGAAGATTCAGACGGCGACTACGGTATACAAAATTCTTCTATAACAATTGTTCCTCTAGCTCACAATGGTGTTATAATTTCTGAACTTCTGCCTGATCCCGAAGGTAGTGATACAGAAGGTGAATATTTGGAAATTCACAATCAAACTACAGAAAACAGAAATTTACTCCAGTTTAAAATTGAAGACGCTTCCGGCAAAACATTTATTTTGCCGGAAATAATTCTTGCACCAAATGAATATAAAACTTTTTATTATAATGATTCCAAAATTACTTTAAACAATTCTGCCGAAACAATAAAATTGTTTTCTCCGGAAGCAGATTTATTACAAACTATTTCTTACAATAATGCTGAAAGTGGACAGTCTTATTCTCTTTTCGAGTCTGCTTGGGAATGGACAAATATTTTAACACCTAACACCGACAATAAAAAAGAAACTCTCAACAAAAACGAAGAAACAAACGAAGATGATACAACCCAATCATTTGCAAACAACCTAGAAATCACTGAATTTTTACCTAATCCTGAGGGTGATGACACTCAAAACGAATGGATAGAAATTTATAATCCTACAAGCACCAATATCAATTTAGCTGGTTTTTTTATTGATGATAAAGATGGTGGCAGTAGGGCTTACGAGGTAGAAGAAGAACAAATAATCGAATCCGGCAGTTACAAAATTATTAGTCGGAGCGAATCAAAAATAGCCCTAAATAACGATGGTGATAGTGTTAGATTATTATCTACCAAAGAAGAATTAATAGAAGAAATTTCTTATGAGGAAAAAGCTGAAGAAAACGTAAGTTTTGCTAAATTCACAGATGGCTGGAAATGGACCAGCTCATTTACTCCAGGCGCAGCTAATGTGTGGCAAGAAAATGGTAAGAGTGGAGTGGATATGAGTAAAAATGGAGAAAATAAAGTTTCTATTGCGGAAGCGAAAAAACAAAATAAAAATTCAGCGGTGCTAGTAACGGGAACGGTAATTTTAGAGCCACAAACTTATAGTGATAATTATCTTTACATTCAAGATGCTAGTAATGGTATTAAAATAACTTGCTATCAAGAAAAATTTCCGGAATTAAAACTCGGAAACGAGGTTCTAGTAACTGGCAGACTTTCTGAACGTGACGGCGAGAAGCATATTATAATTTCAGGGCAAGATAATATTGAAATAATTCAAGACAAAAAATTAGTAACTGCTAAAATCTCTGACTTATCAGCCAATTATGATGGTCAATTGGTAATGACAAGCGGTCAAGCGGACAAAAAAACTTCCGTCGGTTTTGTTTTATTGATTAAAGAAAAAAGTATAAATATAAATTTACCAACTGGTTTAGATTTTGAAAAACCAACCAAAGAAGAAGAGGTGGCCGTAACCGGCGTGCAAGTTAGAAACAAAAGCGGAGTTAAAATACTGAGCAGGACAGAAAGTGATATTATAAAAAATCAAATTGCTAATCCAGCCAATAAAAATATTTTAGCCAGTGCAATTAATTTAGTGCCACAAAATAAAAACCAATTGTATTTAGCAGCCGGTTTATTATTATTGATTGTCGGAGCATATTGGTGGTGGCGCGAGAAAAAGATTGGAAATTTATAAATCAACCCTTCTAATTTTAATATCCTCACTCTTTTTAATTTTGGTAGTCGAGGATTTATTTATGGCAGAAAAATTTGGTTGAGGTAAGGAAAAATTATAGGATTTGGCTTTTGGCGGTGTTCTCATGCCAATAACAACTACATAATATGAGAACACAAAAGCTAAAATTAGGGCTAGAGAAACATACCACCAAAAACTATTTATTTGGCTAAAACTGACCAACAATCCCGCCATTTTAGAAGTTAATGAAGTTTTTCTAGGTGACATAAAATCACTAACCAAAGGTTCACTAAAATTATTATTATCATCAACAGCGTAAACTATGATTTTATAACTTTCATTGTTTTTTAATCCTGTTATTTTGTAATTTGAATTAGTAGTTTCTGTCGCTACATAATCAACACCAGAAACCTGATAAGAAATCTGGTAACCAACCACATCTTGGGAAGAACTTTTTCCCCAAGTCAAATTTAGTTCCTTGTCACCCGGAACAATTTGTAAATCAGTTGGTGCAGAAGGAATAGTGTTGTCTGGTAAAACAGCTTTCACTACATTTGAAATTTCAGATACATTTCCTACTTCATCAAAGGTTTTGATGGCAATATAATATTTTTGATCAGGTTCCAAATCTCTTAATTCCCAAACTTGTTTTTCAGAAGGGGTTAGAGGACCGGGTGCAGCTTCATAAATATTAGCAGAAGCAAAGTTTTCATTGGTAATTATTTCAGTGTCATAGCGAATTTCATAATGATTCGCCTGACCGTCTTTAAAATTATCACCCGGAGCCGACCAAGAAACCTGAACAGAATTTTCTCCAATTTGTTCAATAGCAAGATCAGTAATAGTGTAAGGGAAAACTAAATCATGAGGAGTAAAAGAAATTACTCGACTACTGGTAATTTCGGAACCGTCTTCGGTTTGGGCGGTTATGATGGCAGAATAAGCTACATCGTTTTCTAAATCGTTTAAAAGTAAACCAGGAACCTCAACTTCATAATTTACCGCTGTTTCATAACCATCGGTAGAAGTGGAGAGCAAGGTAACGCGATAATTAAATAAATCCTCAGAGGTGGTGGCCTCCCAATCTAAATCAACGCCATTATCTAAAGCAGATACGCTCACGCCATAAATTGCTGGCAGTCTTTTACCAAGCTGGTCGCGCATCATATCAAATATTTTTGGATCCTCACTACCCAAGCGCCAAATCACAACTCCTTTAACGCCACGAGCTGTTATAGCCTCAAGTTTTTTGCTGATACTATCAACGTTTTGGAAGTAGGCGACGTTGTTGTTGAATTCATCATCAGTATAAGAAAAATATGGTTCCTGACCCGATTCGTCCCATTTAATTTCAATTTCTTCTGTTGTTTCATCTAAAATTGATTGAGCTCGGTCCCAAACAATCCCACTATTACGGCAAACTCCAGAAACACACCAATCATAGCCGTAAAAAGGAATTCCCATTACTACTTTACTGGGCAACATTTTACTAACAGCATAGTCAGCCGCTTGCCCAATCCAGTCTGGGGGAGCAATTGGTCCAGGTTCGGTGTTGGGTCGGGAAAAATCATAAGTCATAATTCTAAATTCATCAACCACTTGTCCTAAGCGTTCGTAATCCATGGCTCCCACTCCCGGCCAATTATTACCATCTGCTCTTTTCGCTTGTGAAGTAACAACCAGTTGTTTACCTTTTTCATGCAACAGTGTTGCTAGTTCTTCCACTAATTCTGAAAATCCATTCTTGTCTTCCGGATTTACATTTTCGTAATCCAAATCAATCCCGTCATAACCATACGTCATTACTTCGTAAACAATATTGTTGATATGACGAGCACGACTCTCTTCGTGAGTTAACATAAAACCAGTTTTATTTCCCGAGTTATAATTGTTGGTGATGGTAGGAATAATGGTGATGTTGTGTTTTTTCAAATCATTAATTAAGTGAACATCACGAGCGCCACCTTTAATGGTTAAATTACCATCAGCTTCTTGGTTGTACCAAAAAGGACTAATAGTGTCATATAAGTCGCGGTTGTTTTCGTAAGAATAGCGAGCATCCTGTACATCTTCATTGGTTGTTAACCAAGCAGAGACATGATATTCGCGTGGTTTTAAAGTTCGTTCTGGTGAAATAATAATGGGAGAAGTTTCAGCGCTTGCTTGTAGTTTAATATCAAGTGCTTGTAAATAAACTTGATATAAAGAACCGTTAGTCAAACCGCTAATTGTAGCTTCGGTAATTTTTCCAACCGTATCGTTGTAAACCTCAGTATCATCTTCAGCTAAAACTCTAATTTGATAACTAAAAAGATCTGCTTCCAAATTTTCTTGCCAAGCAATTTTTAAAGCCGAATCTTCAGAATAAACTCTTAGACCTTGGGGCGTACGAGGAGGAAGGTCGGTAGAATTATCAATCGCAAAAACCTTGCCAAGAGCAGGACTAAAAAGACAAGTTACTAAGACAACTACGATTATAAGACGAGAGATGTTTTTACTCACAAGAAAGCTTAAAGGTGTTCATATTGAATTATATCAGTCACTAACAAGTTTGGAAAGCAAAAAACTCTGGACAAATATATTAAAATTTGTTATAATAAAGGTAGGAAATTAATGAAATGATGCTGCTTAAACAAGTAGCATTTTTACTTAAAACAAAACAAAAAGACAATTTTATGAAAGAAACGCATAACACGATTTCTCTTAACGGTTCGTGGAAATATTCCGCTGAGCCAGTTTCTGATAATGTTGTAAATTCAAACTTTACTGATGATTCTTGGGCAGATATAATAATTCCTACCAATTGGACAATAAAAAATATTGAAGAAGAAATAGTTTGGTTTAGAAAAAAATTTACCATTGAAGAGAGACATTGTGCCGCTCGGGCTATAATGCTGCATTTCAAAGGAGTGGATTATAAGGCCACCGTTTGGTTAAACGGACATAAACTTGGTGAACACCAAGGATATTTTCAGCCTTTTAGTTTTGAAGTAACAAAATATTTAAACAAAACGGGAATAAATTATTTAGTAGTTAAGGTTGAGTGCTTGCAAGAAAAGGGCAAGCCATGGTTTGATCACAAGAAATACATTAAGGGCGTACTTAATCATCACGATTGCAGGCCAGGTGGTGCTTGGAGCAAAAGAGGTCAGGAAAAAAATAGTGGTGGAATTTGGCAAGATGTTTATTTAGCTTGTGAAGAATCGTTAGCTCTAAACAAGATCCTAATTACACCTTATCCCACCAAAGACAATAAAGAAGGGCTTCTAAAAGTAAATCTCTTTTTAAATAACCGCTCTCCCGATTCAACTTTTACTGATATTAAAATAAATGTCCGTCCCAAAAATTTTACCGGGCAAGCAAGTGAATATAGAACCGAAAAACTTATCGCCCATGGTTTAAATGAATTTACACTTCCTCTTAAAGTAAAAAAACCACAGCTCTGGTGGACGCACGATTTAGGACAACAAAATTTATATGAATGTGA
The DNA here is from genome assembly GCA_043815505.1 of bacterium. Taxonomy (GTDB): domain Bacteria; phylum Patescibacteriota; class JABMPQ01; order JABMPQ01; family JBDRIV01; genus JBDRIV01. Next base: position 166,872 of record JBDRIV010000003.1, on the reverse strand, counting down.
AGTCGAAATTTATCATAACAAAAAACTGGAAGCCAGCCAGCTTGTAACTTTTGGTTTCCGAGAAATTAAGGTAGATAATAAATGGAACGTTTTACTTAATGGTAAAAAAATATTTTTACGAGGAACAAATTATATAAGTAGCCAGTATTTATCAGAAATGTCAGAAATAAAATATGCCACTGATATAGAATTAATAAAACAAGCTAATTGTAATGCTGTCAGAGTTCATGCTCATGTTGAAAAAGAAATATTTTATAATCAGTGTGATGAAGCAGGATTGTTTGTTTGGCAAGACTTTCCTTTGCAGTGGGGCTATTCTGATAGTGATAATTTTAAAAAAGAAGCGATCAAACAAATTGGCGAGATGGTGGAATTATTATTTAATCATCCCGCAATATTTTTGTGGTGTTGTCACAACGAAGCACCTTGGAGCACATGGTTTATGACCATGAAAAAAACCAAGCGTTTGAAAAATCCTTGGCAAAACTACCAACTGGATAAAATGCTATATCGTAAGGTTTTAGCCACCGACTATTCTCGCCATGTTCTTAAAAATTCTGGATCAACAGATGCTCACAAATACCCTGGTTGGTATTATGGTAATTACAAAGAATTTACTCAAACTCCAGGCTTTCCTTTAGTGTCAGAGTTTGGAGCTCAAAGTCTACCCAGAATTGAATTATTGGAAAAAATGTTTACGCCCGACGAGCTTGATTTTAAAACCAATAAAGGAGCACAGAGTTGGAAATATCACAACTGGCAAGCGCAGCCAATGTTAAAAATAGCTAAGGTTGATTCAGGACAAAAACTAAGTGATTTTGTAAAAAACAGCCAAGAGTATCAAGCTCGACTTATAAAATTTGCCATTGAATCATACCGTCGTGCTAAACGTGATGGTATGAAAGGTTGCTTTCAATTTATGTTTGTTGATCCTTGGCCAGCTATTACTTGGTCGGTAGTAGATTATGAGCGTGGTTTAAAAAAAGGCTATGATGCCCTAAAAATAGGTTTTCAACCAGTGCTTCCTAGTGTAGAATATACTCAGGAGACTTTTACTAGTCGTGAGCAATTTTCCGTCGCTTTGTGGATAATCAATGATACCGACAATAAATATACAGACACTGAAATGCAATGGGAAATTAGACAAGGAGCAGGTTCAACGCCAATCGTAAATGGTTCAACTTCAGTAGAGATTGAAAAAAATGATGCCAAGTCCGTCATTGCTTTAGAAAATTTGAAGAAATTATCAGCCGGTGATTTTTCTTTACAAGTAAAAATTATTAGTAAATCTAAAGGAGTTTTAGGAACTAATGCATACAATTTTAAAATTAAAAACAACAATTAAAAAATATTATGACCATACCCAAAAAATATAAAAACGAAATTAGAAAACATTATTTTTTAGATAAATATGTAGTTGTTGCTTATGGTCGATTTGGGCGACCACATGATTATATGCGCATTGATAAAACCAAAAGAGTTAAGCGTTGTCACTTTTGTGGTGATGAAGATCGGCCTATGATTTTACGTTATCCAGAAACTGGGGCCTGGAAGATTAAAGTTATTCCCAACGCTTTTCCAGCGGTTAGTTTAGAAAATTCTAGTGCCTACGGAAAACAAGAAATTGTTATTGAAACTCCAGTGCACAATCAGGAATTTTCGGAAATGACCATCAATAATATTAAAAACACTTTAGATGTTTATCAAAGAAGGGTAGAAGAAATTCTTAAAGTTCGTCATATAAAATATGTGCTGGTTTTTAAAAATGATGGTCCGCGCTCTGGTGCCTCTCTTTCCCATTCTCATTCGCAAATATTTGCCGCTGAAGTTATGCCACCTAAGATTAGTAATGAAATAAATGGCCTGAAAAAATATAAGCAAAAACGTAAGACTTGTGCTTATTGTGATATTGTAAAGAAGGAAAGAAAAAGTGACAGAATGATTTTTGCTGATAATCACTCGATTGCTTTTGCCCCGTACGCTTCAGAATATAAACTTGAAACTTGGATAGTTCCTGTTAAACATAAAAAAACAATTTCTGAATTAACTGACAATGAGAAATTATCTATTGCAAAAAATTTAAAGAAAATTCTCAATCGTTTGGATAGAAGAAATTTTTCCTACAATTTATTCTTTTCGAATTTTATAGTTAATAAAAAGCAAGATTTTCATTTTGTCATAAAAATCCAACCACGTGTTAATACTTGGGGAGGAGTAGAATTGGGATGCGGAATAATTTTCAATTCTTATCCACCAGAAAGAGTACCTGATTTCTACCGTAAAAATATACTGGAATAATGTAACCATTTTACGACCAAATGTAAAAGCGCCCGCAAATCTCTGGGCGCTTTTTCGGTTAAATTATTCTTCAATTAGTTTCTTATATCAACCTCAATAAAACGTTTTTTACCAATTGTAAAAATCATACCATTTCTTGCTGGTATCACAGCATTTGGATCTTTAAAAATTTTGCCATTAATCTTTACTCCGCCTTGCGCAATTAATCTCTTCGCTTCGCTTTTGCTTTTTATCTTTGTGAATTGATTTATTTGTACCAAGAATCCCGCCAAATCCTGAACAGGCGAATTAACTGTGATCTTAGGAATATCGGAAGGTGTTTGTTTGTCGCGAAATGTTCTGTTAAATTCTGCCTCAGCCTTTTTCGCCTCTGCCTTCGAATGATATTGTTTAACAATTTCAAACGCCAATTTGGCTTTAGCATCACGAGGATTAAGTTTATTATTTTTCATTTGTTTTTCCAGTTCTGAAATTTCTGTAAGTGGCAGACGAGTTATTAATGTAAAATAGGGAATTATTTGTTCATCTGGTATCGACATTAATTTTCCATATTGTTCCTTTGGCTCTTCAGCGATACCAATATCATTACCTAAACTCTGGCTCATTTTATCTTTACCATCCGTACCGATTAGCAGGGGAGTAATAATTAGATCTTGTGGTTTTTGTCCGCGCGCTTCTTGCAAACCCCTGGCTTGAAGTTCGTTAAATTTCTGATCAGACCCAATTACCGTTACGTCAGCTTCCAATTCATAAGAATCGTAACCTTGTAAAATAGGATAAACTAATTCGTGTAATCCAATAGCTTGTTTTCTTTGCAAACGTTTCTGAAATATATCCCGCTCCAACATGCGCATAGCGGTGAACTCGGACATAAGTTTAATCAAATCCTCGGCTGACATTTTATCATACCACTCAGAATTGTTGCGCACTTCTATTTTATTTAGGTCTAAAATTTTACCAAGTTGTTCCAAATAATTTTTAGCTGCTTCGGCCACATCCTTTTTACTTCTTAGCGTTCGCGATTCTGTTTTGTCCGTGGGGTCACCAAAGCGTCCGGTAAAACCACCGATTAAAAAAACTACCTTATGACCAGCCTCCTGAAACTGACGCAATTTTTCATAAACTACCGCATAGCCAAGGTGAAGACGATTAGTGGTGGGATCAATTCCGTGTTTAACACGCAACGGTTTGCCAGATTGTAATTTGTTTTCTAAATCTGCAGCTACCACAATTTCATCTACACCGCGCTGCAATAATGTTTTTTTATCTTTTTCCATCAAGTTGTCTTAAATAATAACTTAATGTTATCTTTTTTTCACTCTTTTAGCAATGTTTTTGCCAAAATAAGGCAAAATATGGTATAACTAAATTGTTATGAAATTCAATGCAACACTATAAACCTAATTTAGAAGTCGTTAATAAACGGCGTCAGAAAGGTAAAAAACTACCGAAGTTTTCCTGGCGGGGTTTTTGGCAACGTTTAAAAAAGCTGGATAGAAAAACAGTTTTAATAACCCTAGGAATTGTCGTGGCAGTTTTTATATTATTGACCGTCGGCATTTTTGCTTTTGTGGCCAAGGATTTACCTTCGGCTGGCAGCATAACCAATCGCAACATTCCTGAAAGTACCCGAATTTATGATCGTACAGGAGAAACGTTATTATATGAAATTCATGGAGAAGAAAATCGTACCGTTGTTCCCCTGGAAGACATTTCTGATTATTTGAAACAGGCTACCATTGCCATCGAGGACCAAGAATTTTATAGTCACCATGGCTTTAATGTTAAAGGTTTTTTAAGAGCCATGTGGTTGAACCTTTTTCGTGACTATGCTGGTAGTGGTTCTGGTATAACTCAACAATTTGTAAAAAATTCCTTACTAACTCCCGAAAAAACTATTATTAGAAAACTAAAAGAATTAATCTTATCTATTGAGCTGGAGTGGAAATTTGAGAAAGATGAGATCTTAAGTATGTATTTAAATGAAATTCCCTATGGTTCTAATGCTTATGGTGTGCAAGCAGCAGCACAAACATTCTTTGAAAAATCTGCCAAAGATTTAACTTTAGCAGAAGCTGCTACCTTAGCGGCTTTGCCCCAAGCACCAACTTATTATTCTCCTTTTGGTTCTCATCCCGAAATTCTTAAAGGTCGTCAGGAAGCGGTCTTGAACAATATGGTTAATATGGGATTTATAAAAACAGAAGAAGCAGAAGCCGCTAAAGCCGAAAAAATTAAATATAGTGAAAGTTCTCAAGGAATTATTGCTCCGCACTTTGTTTTATATGTGAAACAGCAACTGGTTGATAAATATTCTGAAGAAGTTGTAGAAAATGGGGGACTTAAAGTTACAACTACTCTTAATATTCGCCTACAACATATCGCAGAACGGGCTGTGCCCGAAGGCGTTACTAGAAACGAGCGTTATGGCGCTTCCAACGCAGCACTGGTTGCTACTGATCCTAAAACTGGACAGATCTTAGCTATGCAAGGTTCTAAAGATTATTTTGATTTGGAGAATGACGGCAATGTTAATGTTGCCATTAGAGATCGTCAACCAGGTTCATCTTTCAAACCTTATGCTTATGCCACTGCCTTTAAAAAAGGTTACACGCCAGAAACATTGTTGTTTGATGTGGTAACCGATTTTGGTAATTATGCTCCGCGTAATGCTACTGGCGCCGAAAATGGTCCAGTAACCATGAGGCAAGCTTTGGCCGGTTCTTTAAATATTCCGGCGGTTAAAACATTGTATTTGGCTGGAGTAGCAGAAACTATAGACACTGCTCATAAAATGGGCATTACCACTTTAAATGATAGCCCCGATCATTATGGTTTATCTTTGGTTCTTGGTGGCGGAGAATTAAAATTACTTGATCACGTGGGTGCTTTTGGCGTGTTTGCTAACGATGGTAAAAAACAAGCCCAAACAGCCATTCTTAAAGTAGAAGATCATAACGGGGAGGTTTTAGAAGAGTATAAAGATTCAGAAGGAGAGCAGGTAATTGATTCTCAAGTTGCTAGACAGATTTCCAGCGTTTTATCTGACAGCAATGCTAGGGCTTCAGTCTTTGGGGCTAGCAGTTATTTGGTTTTGCCCGATCGTCCGGTAGCTGCCAAAACAGGAACTACTCAAGAATATCGTGATGGTTGGACTATGGGCTACACTCCAAATTTAGTAGTTGGAACTTGGGCTGGTAATAATGACAACACGCCAATGGTTAATGGTGCTTATGGAGCCAATGTAGCCGCCCCAATTTGGAATCAATTTATGCGTGAAGCAACAAGCGAAATGGAAAAAGAATATTTTATTGATCCCAAACCGGAAAATGTTAATAAAGCAGTCTTACAAGGAAAAATAGAAAATGAACGCACAGTCAATATTTGTTCTTCCTGTGAAGATAAATTGGCCAATGCCAATTGTCCATCTAATTTAGTTGAAGAAAAAATTTATAAAGAAGTTCATAATATTTTATATTATGTTTACCGCAACAATCCTCGTGGTGATTTTCCTAATATGCAAGATGATCCGCAGTACGGACGTTGGGAAGGGCCAGTGCAACTTTGGGCCGAGGGCCAAGGTTATATAAACGAAGATCCACCAACAGATTATTGTTTATTGCACGAAGAAGATCAGCGTCCAGCTGTTAGCATTACTGCGCCTGACGACGGTGATACTATTTCAGCAGAATCCGTCACAATTATCGCTTCGGCTAGTGGTCCGCAAGGAATTGCCAACGTGCAGTTTTATGTGAACGATAAATTAATTGATACGGATAGTAATGCACCATATCGTACAATTTATAATATTAAAAAAGCTGATAGTGCCAATCTCAAAGCAGTAGTAACTGATAACGTGGGTAATGTTGTTTCAGATCAAATTTCAGTAACACTTAATCCGCCAGAGGAAAGTGTTTTAGAAGCAACCATAACTTCGCCGGTAAGCAATGAAACTATTAATACCAATGAATTCCCATACACAGTTAGCGCTCATGCGGAAAGCAGTGTAGGTGTTAAAAAATTAGAATTCTTTTTGGTTAATAAAGAAACTTCTGAAGAGTCATTTTTAGGAGAAGTAATTACCTCACAAAATACCAGTTTTGATGCCACTTTAACAATGATTAATCCGGGAGTGGGAAATTATCAAATTTATGTTGTTGTTACTGACACTGGCAATGAGGAAGCGCAATCCAAGTCTGTGTCATTTAAAGTTGAATAAAGTGAATAATAAAACTAAAATAAGCTTAGCTGATATTGTTTCAAGTCAGGAAGGTCAAAATAAGACCAAACAATTAATTTTATCCCGAGAAAAAGATCAAATAGAAGTCACTATAAAACTCACAAGAAAAGTTGATAGCATTGGTTTAGAGGTAGTATTTATAACAATTATCCCTCTAATCTGTGATCGCTGTGCTATTGATTTCAAAAATGAAATTAAAGTAACTGGGCATCGAGAAATTCTATTAGAGGACAAAGCTGCTACTAATGATGAGTTGGCACTACCTTACCCTCATGATGGCCAATTGGATATTTTACCAATAGTAAATGAAGAAATTATTATCAATTTAAGCGGACAGCACTTATGTACAGAAAATTGTTTGGGTTTGTGCCAAACATGTGGAGCCGATTTAAATAAACAAACTAACCATAAATGTTAAATATATGAAATTAATAATTATTATCACACCATCTTCGGAAAGCGCTCGCTTAGAAAAAACTTTTCGTCAAGCGACAATTACTTTTACAAAACTGGAAAGTCGCAGTGGCATCATGCAGAAAAAAAACAACACCTTATTAGTTGGTGTTAATGACGAAAAAGTAGAAAATACTTTGAGTCTAATAGATAAGTGTTGCAGTGGTAAAAGTGCTACCAAATCTATTCCACCAGCAGAGAGTTTAGAGCCGGGAGATTTTCAGGCGATTGAAAAAGCTTCCAAAAGAAGAATTGATGGCGCCGTGGTCTTTATTGTTCCTCTGGAAAAGATGCTGAAGTTTTAGTTAAAGAGCCCACCCGAATGATTATCCGCTGAAGTTTATCCGACTTCAGCTTTTTGTTTACTTGATTTTTAATCTCCTCACATTTAAATTGCAATTCTTGAGCCAAGGCAGAGCTTTTTACTATTACAGTCAAAGTACTATCTTTAAAAGATTTTACCTCCCAATCCTCTTGCCGGAGATTATAAGTGGCTAAAATTAATGCAACCTCTTCACAAATTTTGATAGCTGATACAGATTTATGGACGCCGGCTCTTTTTAAGCTGGCATCAAGCAAGTTTTTTATTAATGTTGGTTTTGACATGAGCTGATTTTAATTCTCCACCGGCGACTTCATAAATTTCACTTGGTGAACTCTGGGGAAGAGTTACATTGCTACTTTCGGTAGTGGTAATAAAAGTTTGTTGATCTTTGATAATTTCCATTAAAGCTTGTCGGCGACTTTTATCCAATTCGCTATAAACATCATCAAGCAATAAAATTGGTCGCAAATTTCTTTTCCTTTCAATAAAATTTAGTTCACAAACTTTTAGGGCTAGAACCAAACTGCGCCACTCACCACGAGAACCAAACAAACAAAGATTTTTAGAACCATGCCAAATCGAATAATCATCACGGTGTGGTCCTAACTGTGTTGCCTTGTAACGAAGATCTAATGAGAAAGAAGATTTTAATTGTTGTAAATAAAACTCTTCAGACAAAGGAGTTTCGTTGGCGTTATCTGCCAAAGAATCAAAGTATTTTATAGATAAAGGCTTAAAGGCTGATTTTTCAAAATGGTTATAAATTTCTCCTAGTGAACTTTGTAAATAACCAATTAGTTCTAAACGAGCTTCGAGAATTGCTAAACCATGTTCGGCCAGTTTTTTATTCCAAGGCTCTAATTCATCTGGGGAAGGCGGCTTAAATCTTTTTAATAAATAATTTCTTTGCACTAAAGAGTGTTTATATTTACTCAAATGAAAAGGGAAACTCCTATTTAAATTACTTAAAACCGAATCCATGTAAGCACGGCGTTTAACTGGTGGATCAACAAGTAAAGTGACATCATCGGGGGTAAAATTGGTTACGGGTAAAGTGCCAGTATTTTTTTCTTGTGGACAAATAACGCCATTGTGTTTAAAAACCTTTTGTCCACTACCGCCATTATTAGTAACCACCGAGCTAATTGTTAGTTCATCTTCCTTATTTTTGATTAAAGCTTCAACAAAAGTATGAGTGGATCCCCATTTTATAAGATTATTATCTCGCTTGGTTCTTGGAGAAGAAGACCTAGACAAATATAAAATGCTTTCAATTAAATTTGTTTTTCCCGAACCATTTTGTCCAACAAAAACATTTACTCCCGAAACAGGAGCTAGTTTTAAATTATCATAGTTACGGAAATTTTCTATAGTTAAACTTTGAATCATTACAATATTTTACGAGCCCATTTTCCCCACAAGGAACGTGGATCTAATTCTTCTAACGTAGTTAACGGTCTGACGGGTAAATCATTACGAATAGCGCTAACAATTTCTTTTCCCCAAGAATTTAAAGTGGAATTACTATCGCCAATTAAAACCGCTTTTTTCGTTAAAACTCTGGCCATGCGGGCAAAAGATAAAATAATAGAACCTGTCTCTGGTAAACCACCAGTTATTATAAATTCATCATCATTTTTAATATGAATCATATGATAACCCTCACGTAACCAGTTAAGCTGACCAGATTTTAAATTATACACCCCTGGTTTAATTTGGCCAGTCGCTTTTACCCTAGTGTCTTCTAAATTATGAATAATGAAATGAGCACCCGGTAAAATAGATCTCGCTTGTGCAGAAATTTCTTCCACAGCAATTTCGTAATCATAGTTCAAAAATTCCAAAACTTGTAATAAAACAAAAGGCACTTCATTATTTATTTCTTGGGCCATAGTGTAGGCTGGAAAAGAGCCAAGGAGTCGCGGATTACATTCAACTGGATAAACCTTGCGTTCGTCTTTATCAATTAGAAAATCTATTCCAAAAATTCCTTTAAACCCATCTTTTTTCATTTCCTCACCAACAGTTTTTAGTATTTTAATAGCCTGATTATTTAATTCGGAAAAGAAATCAGAAGCGGCAAAATCATGGCCAAAAAATGTTCCACTGCCTTTATTTTCGCTCACACATTCAGGAGCAGAAAGCATTTGTTGCACCAAACGACTACTAACAACGCCGTGTTTGGTAACAACGCCAGTCATTGATGGTGAAGGACCAGTTATAAATTTGGTAATAACCAATTCGCCATCACCATGTTTTCTGGTGTGAGAACTGTCTAAGAAATATTGCCAATCTTTTTCATTGTTGATGAAAAAAGTTCCCTTACCACCACCAAGATCAGGAATCTGAACCACAAAACGCTGGTATTTCTTTTGCAAATCAGAGAAATTAATATTTTTAACAGAATTAGTTTCTCCCGGAATGACAGGCAAACCTTTTGTTTTCAGCAATTTACGGAAAAAAACTTTATTTTCATAAATTTCTTTGCCAAACTTTTTTGGATTAGCAATCATAGGCCAGTTATGCTCTTGAACTAATTCTTCTAGAATATGAGTAACAGTGTAAAAAAAGATAGCTGGATTTTTTTGAGCAGCTATATAGCGTTGAACCTTTTTATTTTTTAGAACGGAAGTAGAATTAAAACGTACCGGCAATAAATAATCTTGATTTTTATAGGCGGTAACAATATTAACGTCATGGCTAATAGTTCTATTATCAGGTGTTTCTACCAAACAAGCCAAAGAATAATGGGGGAGAATTCTTTCCAAGCCAACACGATTATAGGCATTAACTCCAATTCCCACTACGGAGTGTTTAATATTTTCTTCAGCGTATTTTTTTGCCGAAGCAAAATCGGTAATCATTAGTATTTACTATAAGGATCTGGGTTTTTGCCTGGATCAATTAAAAAGTTTTGTAAATCGTGGCGTCCAATAATAATGGGATAATATAATTCTTTTCTGTTTATAACCGAAACACGCGAAACTATTTTTTTACCTGACATATAAAAGGTTAAAGGAATTCTAATGCGATATGAGTTGCCATGACTGGAGGTGTTTTTTATTACACCAACGATATCCTCATGTTCCAATAAATGTTGTCGTACTTTATCTTTGCGTAGTTGTTTGATTTCTTCTTGAGAATAAACTTTTTTCTTTAACCATTTTTTTCCGTGGCTAACTGCGTCTCTAAAACCAAGTTTGATAGCCAAGGTTTCATCAATGGAAGTGACCGCTGCTCCTGTGTCAATTTTTGCTTTAATACTTCTTTTACGGCCTTTTTTGCTAATCAATTGAATATTTTCAATAATACCGAGTACTTCTTTACCAGAAACTGATTCAATTCTTTTTTCTAAATCACCACCGAACAATTCTTTAGCAACTCTAATACCTTTTTCGGCAGTTTTAATTTTTAAACCTTCAACACGATCCAAACGTTTAGCTAAACGAGCACTATTGGCGACTTGAATTTCCAGTCCCGGTCGAGCATTCAGTTCTAAAATATTGGGACCATCTTTTTTGTCAATAGCAATATCAACTCCCAAAAAACCTAAATTACTAACTTCCCAAGCTTCAACGCTCATTTTTAAGATATCTTCCCAAAAAGGAATTTCAATACCCTCTAAATCAGCACCAGTATCAGGATGTTTGCTAATCATCGTTCGAAATAATCCTTTCATAACGGCGGTAGTGGTTTGGCCAGTGGCAATGTCAATTCCACAAGCGATTGCTCCTTGAGAAACATTGGCGCGTCCACCAGAAAGTTCGGTTGGGATTCTCATCATAGCCATAACGGGTACACGATTATAAACAATAACTCTGATATCAGGTGTACCAGACTTACATAGCTTTTTAAAAAGCGGAGCTTTAACTAAACGTTTTTCCATAAACGCAATATCTGGTGTGCCATGTAAAGAAAAGTTTCCATCCAAAATATCCAAAATTCTTTGGTGTAAATCAGCAAAAGTTTTTCTTTCGCCACCATCAGTTAACCAAGTTCTTTTAGTAACAGGTTTTTTTAAGAAAACTTTTTTCTTATCTTCATGGCGCAAAACCATTATGCCTTCACCACCATAACCCATAGAAGGTTTGACAACAAAACTAATTGGCAATTTATCCCAATTAAATTTTTCCAACTCTTTAACGCTGGCAATAATACCATAACTACGAGGTGTTTTAATTCCCGCTCTTCTGAGCAAGCGCTTAGTCAGAAGCTTATTATCAATGCGCCGAATTGCGCGGCGAGGATTGGAAGGACGTATATATTTTAAATTTCTGGCGTTAATACCCAGAATTCCAAAATTGGCCATATTAACTTTTTATATATTTTCTTACTTCTTTGAAACGGAAATATTCACTTAGACGTAAACCAGACCATTTTCCTAAAAAGATATTAATTAAAATAGTAAGCAAAATTAATTCTGGATAACCAAGAATTAATGTTTCAAATGCTTCCCATTTTACAACCAAATAACAGGCCACCGAAACCAAAATCGTTTCTAGAGATAAAAATATTGCTGTTAACAAACCACGTTCAGCCTGCACAGCGATAAATTTTTCTACCATCATAATCATAACGAGAATGGGTAAAGCCGAAACGGCAATAAAACCAGTGCGACCCGTGTAAGCTCCTAAAACAAAAGCTCCTAAAATGGTTAAAGAAACGATTGTTAAAACAATAGCAATGCGAGGCAAATAGGTTAAACGAAATTTTTTGATAAACAAACGGAAAATAGTGGCCGTGACTAACATCAACAAAAAGATTGTTAGACCGTATTTTAAACCGGCGGCAATAAAAGCCAAGGCAATTATGGAAGGGGTATAAATACCAAAAGTTTTTATTCCCAAAATTTGGCGGGCAAAAGCAATAATGGTGGCAATAATGGGGAGCATTAAAATTAACACCAAGTTAGAAATGGACACACCTTTATTGACTAAATAATTTATAGTGTAGGACATGAAATTGGTAATACCCAATTCTTTAACAGCCCGGTGACTATGAATTCCAACTAAATATTGTTCGCCACTAATACTGCGTACTGAAGTAACAGGTTCATCTAATTTAGTAGCATCCACAACTTGTTGCATGATTTCTTCGCGTGCCAGTAATATATATTGCGGTCCTAAAATATCAAACGTTCCTTGAGCAATACGAGCAGTTGGTGACAAACTTTCTTTGGTAATATAAACAATCGCTTTGTTGTTTATGTCTAAATCTGCAGAGTTCTCAATACTTTTAGCAAAATTTGACAAGGCATTTAAGCCGGTATTACCTTTGGTATAAACCATAATAATATCAGCTTTCTGCAAATCTTCTTTTTTAGTTAAAAGTTCTTCAGCCAAAGATTCTTCCACAATATAGTCAGCTTCTTTTTTGGTAGTAGTGACATTTATTAAAAGTACCCCTTGTTTGTTAGCATAGTTTTTTAAATTCTGAAATTGTTCTTCAGAATATGACTGATCGGAAAGTAAAACAATTAAATCTTCATAAACACTAACAACTAATTCCGCCTCACTATTTTTATTACCGTCAGTTAGTTGTAAGGTCACAGTATAGTCACCGGGTGTGCTGTAAGAATGAATAACATCAATGCCATAATCTTTTTGTCCGTCCCCAAAATCCCAGGTATAATTGGTGTTATCGGTTGTGCCTTTGGAACGAGAAGCGTCAAGAACAATTTTTCTGTCCACGGCCACGCTTTGGTTTTCGCCAATTATAGCTTTAAGTTCAGTAGAGGTTTCAGTTGAACTTTGTGCAACTGATGGCAGGGGCATAAATAAACCGATTAGTATCAGAAAAAAGAATATTTTTTTAAGCATGCATTTTTACTAATGACAAAGAATGGGCCAGACAAACCGCGATGGCTAAAGCGTCGGCGGCATCATCAGGCTTAGGAATATTTTCTAAATTAAGTAAGAGTTTAACCATTTGTTGCATTTGATTTTTATCTGCTCGGCCATAACCAGTAAGAGCTAGTTTAACTTCTAAGGGTGTAAATTCATAAACAGGTAAGTGGTGCTCAGCAAATTTCAACAAAGCTACACCACGAGCTTGGCCGACAGCAATAGCGGTTTTGCTGTTGGCAGCAAAAAACAGTTCTTCACAAGAAACAATTTCTGGTTTATACAATTTAATAATTTTATTTAAATCCTTTGCAACAGTAAGAAGTCTGGTGGGTATTTTTTCGTGAGCAGGAGTAGTTAGACAACCATATTTTAACATTTGTAAGCCTTTTTTATCAGCTTTTATTAAACCAAAACCAGTTGTTGCCAAACCAGGATCTATGCCTAAAATCGTAGTCATTAATCTGTGTTTACGTCCATATAAATTTGTTGTACTTCATCAATTTCTTCAAAAACTTCTACCAGCTTATTAATTTTACTTTTATCGTCATCGCTAACGTTCATATCAGTTTTTGGTAAATAAGAAAGGGAGGCGTCGGATAACTCTATTTTTTCCCCCTGTAATATTTCCTGAACTTTTTTTAAATCATTTGGCGCTGTAATAATTTCAATAGTCTCATCATAAATATTAATGTCATCGGCCCCATTTTCAATAAGGAGAAGTTGTAATTCTTCTTCGTTCATAGTCAAATTCCTTTTTTCAATCACCAGTTGTCCTTTTTGTTCAAATTTCCATTGCACACTACCACTACCAGCAAAAGTGCCACCATTTTTTTGCAAGGCCTGCTTCACATCCGTAACAGTTCTATTTTTGTTATCGGTTACACATTCAATAAGTATAGCCGAACCACCTGGACCATAAGCCTCGTATAAAACTTCTTCTAAAACTACATCATTGTCCGTTCCCGCGCCGCGTTCAATAGCTCGCTTAATATTTTCTTGGGGCATATTCATGGTGCGAGCGCGATCAATAGCCAAGCGCAATTTGAAATTCATTTCTGGATCAGGACCATCTTTGGCAGCCAGAATTATGTTTTGGGCCAGCTTGGTAAAAACCTGACCCTTTTTTTGATCGGTTGTAGCCTTCTGTCTTTTAATTGTTGACCATTTAGAGTGACCGGACATAAAATAAGTAAATTCAAATATTAAAATGTAAAAATCAAAATATTTAATTTTGAATTAAGTGAAATTATGGAGAATATCTCTCTATAGAATACAAGGATTTACCTTAGTAGTCAATTAAAAAAGAGCAAAAAGAAAAAAGAAAAATTCAAAATAAATGTCCCGCCTTGGCGGGACACTAATTCTTTGCTCTTTTATCTAATCTCTTTAATCTTTTATTGTTTGATCGGCATGATGATATAAATGTAATCATCATTTTCAGTGGGACGTAACACACCGGGACCAGAATCACTATTAAGTTCAAGCACCGCCTCTTTGGTTCCTAGACTATTTAATCCATCTAAAACATAACGATAATTGAAAGTTGCTTCTGAAGGTTTGCCCTCAACTTCAATTGGTACATCGGAAATATTAGAGCCCACCTGAGCTGACTCAGAAGAAAGTTTTAGTTTACCATCCTCAGCATCAATTAGCATGTGCACGTCATAAATTCCACTTTGGGCAAATAACGAAGACGCTTTTAAACTATTGGCTAAATCGGGAGCTTGTAATTTAGTACGAGAAATAAATTCAGCTGGAATAATTCCTTTGTAATCTGGATATTTTCCATCCACCAAACGAGAAATAATGGTAATTTCTGCTACTTCAACTTTGATTTGATTCTCGGAAACCGTGAGAGAAGTAATTTCGTCGGAGTCGGGGAGAATGCGAATTATTTCTTGAATAGTGCGAGCGGGAACAATCATGTCCGTTTCTTCTTTGGTTGTGGCTGCTAACTTAACAGTTTTTTCAGCCAAACGATAACCATCGGTGGCGGCCAATACCATTTTATTGTCTTCAAATTTGATAAAAACTCCGCTTAGTTCGGGACGAGATTCATCAAGAGCGGCAGCAAAAACAACCTGCGACAGGGCCCGTTTCAATTCCCTGGCCGGCAGTGAACAAATTGGTTCGCCCCTTACTTCGGGAATAAGGGGAAATTCTGAAGCTTCAATACCTTTAATATCAGCCGCAAAATGAGAAGCTGACAAGCGCAAAATGCTTTCACTAACTTCCATGGTAACCTTATCATCAGGCAAGGTAGCAACATAATCAGTTAATAATCTAGCGGGAACGGTAATATCACCCTCTTTATCGACTTTACCACCAACATAACAAGTTATACCAATTTCTAAATTGGTGGCAGCCAACTTTAAGCGACTATCTTCTGCTTTTAATAAAACATTAGCCAACACCGGAAGATTAACATCGTGGCCGACAGATTTGGCCACGGTATTTAAAGCTTTGGTTAAATTTTCTTTAGTGCAGATAAATTTCATAAGTTTAGACTAACGATTATTTAGATAAAGCTTTTGTTTTATAAGCTCTAATTCTTGGCGCAAGTTATCATCAATTTCTAATCTGCGGGTAACCTGATCATGAGCATGCATGGCGGTGGTGTGATCACGGCCACCAATTTCTTGTCCAATCATCGGATATGAAGCTTTCATTTCATCGCGCATGATGTACATAGTAATTTGGCGTGGCCAAGCCACTTCTTTCTTTCTGTTTTTAGCTAAAAGATCATCCGTTTTAATATTGAAAAATTCGGCCACAGTAGAAATAACTTGTTTAGAAGAAAGAGCTTTTCTGCCCGGATCGGCCAAAACACTTTTGAGAACTTGTTTGGTAACTTCTAAATCAGGTTGAATATTATTTAATTGGGCGTGAGCGAGCACGCGAGCGAGTGCTCCTTCCAGTTCACGAATATTGTTTTGAATATTTTCGGCAATATATGTACAAACTTCATCATCAACTTCTATTTCGCGATCGCGACATTTGTTTTGTAAAATAGCTTTTCTGGTCTCAACATCCGGCATGCCAATGTCGGCCAACATACCACCTTGAAAACGTGAAACTAAACGGTCTTCCAGGCGAGCAATAGCTTTAGGTGGTCTATCAGAAGTCAAAACAATTTGCTTATTGTTTTGATATAAAGTGTTGAAAGTATGGAAAAATTCTTCCTGCGTTCTTTCTTTACTGCCTAAAAACTGAATATCGTCAATTAAAAGTACATCGGCTGAGCGATACTTAGCTTTGAATTTAGATTCACCATTTTTTCCCGATTCATTTTGAATAAAATAAATAAAATCTTCCGTAAACTTTTCACAAGTAACATAAACCACTTTATAATTAGGATTATTACGAGATACTTCATTACCGATAGATTGAAGAAGGTGAGTTTTACCTAAGCCCACACCACCATAAATAAAAAGCGGATTGTAAGTCGTGCCAGGATTTTGGCTAACAGCATGACAAGCCGCGCGCGCCAGTTCATTAGAAGAACCAACCACAAAATTATTGAAATTATATTTTTTATTAATACCATTAATTGGTATGGTCGTACTATTCATGGCTGGTGCTACTTCTACTTCGACCGTTCCCGCTTCCACATTTTTGACTTCTTCCATTCTTCTAATGGTTGAGACTTCATAATGAATTTCTCGCACACCATGATTGGTAACGTTCTGTAAAACTTTGAAAACTGATTTATGATATTTATTTTTTAACCATTCTTTAGTAAAACCATTGGGTACACCAATAGTTACAACCCCATCGTTATTACTTAGTATAGAAGTATTTCTAAACCAGGTGGTAAAGTTAGCTTTACTTAAATTTAGTTCAAGCTCGCCCAGGGCTGCTTGCCAAATTTCGTCGTGAGTCATGTTGGTTTTAAATTTTTAACTGAAAATTAGAGTCTCGTCTGCTTAGTATATCATACGAGTTGGCAGATGACTCTATTTGAACAATAAACTGTTTGTGGAAAAACTGGGGATAAGAGTCTGTATGACAATTATGGCTATCCCTAGGGTTTTGTCAAGCCCAGACCACAGTTTTTTATATAAAAAAATTATCATAAACTCAGATTTACCAATCTAACACTAAGAAATTAACAAAACTGGAGCTGGGCAAGGGTGACAAATAGAGAGGTTTATATTATTGGTTCGTAAAGTTCCCAATTAGCGCGAACTTTGGTGTCCTGCCAAGTGCTTAAGAGATGTTTGTTGAACATAAAAGAACCGGCAGCTGCTATCATGGCTGCGTTGTCCGTACAAAGTTTTTTGGCCGGTACAAAAAGAGGTAAATTGTGAAGAGAAATTGAGCTGGCCAGCTGTTGACGCAGTCTGTTGTTAGCTGCCACACCACCAACCAGTACTACTGACTTACATTTAACTTGCTCCAAGGCTTGCAAAGTTTTTTGCACCAAAACATCAACTACCACTCTTTCAAAAGAAGCGGCCAAATCGCGTTTTTCTTTGACAGTTAATTTTTGGGTACGTCTTTTTACAATATAAAGCATAGCAGTTTTTAGACCGGAGAAAGAAAAGTCCAAATTTTTATATTTTAACATCGGGATGGGAAGATCAAAGGCGCGATCGTTCCCAGTTTTGGCCAATTTAGCAATAGCTGGTCCACCGGGATAAGGTAGGCCGAGCAGTTTCCCCACTTTATCAAAAGCTTCGCCAGCGGCATCATCTCTGGTGCCACCTAAATATTTAAACTGCCCATGATTTTTTATTAGAACCAGTTCCGTGTGTCCGCCCGAAACAACTAGAGCTAGACAAGGAAATTTTGGCAACTTGTCCGCTTTGTTTTCTGCAATCCAAGCGGCGGCAATATGACCAGCAATATGATTAATAGGAATTAAAGGTTTATGCCAAACAAAACTTAAACTTTTAGCAGTATCAATACCAACTAAAAGTGAAGAAACAAGTCCGGGTCCGGCAGTTACGGCAATGGCATCAATATCTTTTATTTCTAATTTACTATCATGAAAAACTTTTTTAAGTAGCGGAGTAATGGCAGTAATATGTTTGCGGGCAGCCATTTCTGGAACCACGCCACCATATTCTTCATGAACTTCAGTTTGCGAATTAAGTGCTTCGGCCACAATAAAAACACGGTTGTCAGAATTTTCTACAATCGCGATTCCGGTTTCGTCACAAGAGGATTCAATACCTAATATTTTCATTTAAGGATTTCTTACTGTAGCTACGTTACCGCCGCCCTCAAAGCCGGCATCGTAAGCCATAAAATTAGAAACTATTAAACGGGCGTCGTTATACTTATAAGTTTTGACCCAAGCTTGACCAAGAGACGATGTCATGGCGATAATTTCATCTTTGCCATCATTATCGGTATCAATTGAAGCGACATCAACACCACCACGAAAATCAGGATGAAAAGGAAAAAAATCTAGCGGTCGCGGAGAACCGTCTGCTTCAAAAACCCTAACATGTGGTCCACCACCAGGGCCGGCCGCTGCTATAATTTCGGCTTTGTTATCTAAATCAATATCACCAGTCGAGACACGGACGCCACCCCGAAAACCGGCAGGAAAAATAGTCATTTTCTTTTTTACTTTTCCGTATTCAGAAATTACTGCTACTTGTGGTTGTGATCCAGGTCCGAGGCCGGCAATAATTTCATCCTTACCGTCATTATCAATATCACCAGTGGTAACATCCACACCGGTTCGCAAATTTTCTGAAAAAGGAAAGATACTACCATTGTAAACATCACCATTGGAATAAAAAACTCTCACTTGTGGACCACCACCAGGGCCGGGACCAGTTATAATTTCAGCAAAGCCATCACCGTTTAAATCACCGCAAGCTACCCTAACACCACCACGAAAAGAACTGGCGTAGGCTTCAAAAGCCAACACTTGCCGACCAGTATCTTTTTCAAATATTTTTACTTCCGGTCTTGTTCCAGGGCCAGCGCCAACCACAATTTCATCTTTACCATTTCTGTTGGTATCACCGGTGGCTACATCAGCCCCACCAAAAAAATCAGAAGAGAAAGCATAAATATCACCGTTGGTAGACTGGCCGTTAACTTTTAGTTGGCGAATGTGAGCACGTCCCGAAATTCCGGGGCCAGTCACAATTCTGGTTTGTCTGGTATAAGTTGTTTGGGAATGATTCAAAATAAATTCTGTGGGATTGTGCCACTGAGCTAAAACTGATGAGCTGGTTGTCATTCCCCAATAAACCCAGCCGGAATTAACATCAACATAAGCGCCTTTGCGAATGCCAAAATGTAGATGGGGAGACCAGCTACCATTTTGAGCTCGCGTTCCCGTACGTCCGAGTATTTGTCCTTTAAAAACTTGTTGATTCTCTGAAACCATAATATCGGTACCGCGCAAATGTCCATAAAGAGAAACTACCTTTGTTCCGTTAGTTAATGTGTGCTCAATTAAAATAACATGCCCAAAACGAGTATGTTCACCAATATGTTTTACACGTCCGTTAGCTACAGCGTAAACGGCTTGACCAACTTCGTTGCCACAATCATCGCCAATATGATAAGTGGTACCTCCATAACGTAATTCACCAAAATTATTACAGGTACTGGTATTCCAATTTGTTAAAGGATAAATAAAATCATTAGCCTCAGCGTAAGCAAATGTTAAAGAAGGGAAGATGAGACCGCAACCAATTACGACCAACAAAATTGTTCGGAAAACTAGCTTCATTATAAGGTGATGAGAGAAATTTTTGTGTTCTTCATTATACCACATTTAATCATAATATCGAAAAAACTAGTATGGAAATGTTATAAAATAGGGAAATGGTAAATTTCACAAATTGGCTTATATAAGCCATAATTAATCACGAAATGCTAAAAACACTTGACAAGATAATCAATATGATATATAATAGGCTGTTATGATGAAATTGGATCTTGGGAAAGAACTTTGACAATTTGCAAAAGAAATCTCTGATTTCTTTTGAGGAAAGAGATTTGTTTTCCAGCTTTCTAAGTAGGAAAACAAATCTCTCTCCTTAAACATTTTCTAAGGTTCTGTAAAACTTTTGCCAACTAACTCTCAACTTACGGGTGGTTATTTTTATTCCACCTATTAAAAAATCGCCCAATAAAACATTCCAACATTCTTGCGAATGTTGGAATGTTAACCAACAAAAAATCACTTCATAGAGAAGTGGTTTTTTGGTAGCGCCTAGGGGAATCGAACCCCTGTTACCAGGATGAAAACCTGGTGTCCTAACCACTAGACGAAGGCGCCTTAAAATGTTTATACGAAACTTAAAATATCAGATTTTGGTTCATACGTCAAGTTAAAACGCTAAAATAAGCAAAACAATTTGACATTATGATATATAAAAAGCTATATTTAAGAATCGTTCTTTCCATCATAAGTACCCAATATGTAGTTGCCAAAAATAGCCGTACAATTTTTTAAAAGGAGATGAACAATGGGTAGACCAGTTCAGAATCTTGTTGAAATGCAGAAGCTTGTTACCATGGCCTTGCTCAGATGGATTGGAGAATTTTTCAATCACACTCTGGAGGAAATCAAACCATTTGAATTGGTTGATCAGGCCAGAAATCTGGAGCATTATCCTGGTCTCACTTTGGAACAGGCCACCAAAGCCATGCGTCCACGCATTCACGATGTTTTCATAACAAATCCTGGTTGGGTGGAACTTTCTCACATGAGTCATAAAAACAAGGATGGATTAGAAAGACTTGATATTTGGGTTGTTGAATCAGGTTTCTTTGCCTACAGCTTAAGGCCGTCGTGCTATAAGGTGACCAACGAACTGATTTTCTTTCTGGAGCATTATCTCGAAATGCCAAAGTCGTGGATTAGTGCTAAGCTTTATGAGCAAATCTGTCGGAATGAGAAAAAAATAAGTGTACTGTTTGTACCTACCGAAGCAATTACTAATCCCAATACCAGAAACACATTTATGTATTTTATTCCTTCAGACAAACATCCAGATCTCGATATCGAATGGAGTAGATATGACCACATCAGGAGCGTGTCCGGACCTTTTGGCTTATTGAAATCACAGGGTGACTATCACGGCCACTCGCGACGGATTCCTCGTTTTGGTCCTAAGGTCAGAGATGGATTTCCGATCAGAAGAGAGGCTATTACAGAAGAATCTATACAACAAGCGTAAATGATAATTACATCAGGGCAAGTACCACCGCCCTGATTTTTTATTTAATCGCTTAAAAAGAGGTTTTTTGTTACACTAAATTTATGAAAACATTTATTAAAAATGCCAAAGGCAAAAATATTTGTCTGCTAATAGAAAAGAAGAAAAACCAAAGAGGTTTAGTTTTTATAGCTCATGGATTGGGTGGTTTTAAAGAACAAAAACATATTACAGCCATGGCTAAAGCCTTTCAAAAACTAAAATATACAACCATTCGCTATGATGCCAGAAATACAATTGGTGAAAGCGAAGGAAATGACAAATATGCCACCATCACAAATTATTACAAAGATCTATTAGATGTTATTAAATGGGCCAAACAGCAAAGTTTTTATGAAGAACCATTTTGTTTAGTGGGACATAGTTTGGGAAGTTTTTGTGTTGCTTATTATGCCGAGAACCATCCGCAAAAAGTAAAATACTTAATTCCCACCTCAGCGGTGGTATCTGGAAAACTAATCCGAGAATCTTTTTCAACTAATGCTCTTAAAGAATGGAAGCAAACGGGTTGGTGGATAAGAGAGAGTCACAGTAAACCGGGTGCGATCATTAAACTATTGTGGCGTTTTGTAGAAGATGCACAGAAATATAATCTACTAAAAAAAGTGAAAAAACTTGTTATGCCTACATTATTAATTGTTGGTAGTAAAGACAAAATTACTCCTTATAAAAATCAAAAGCTTCTCTATGACAATTTACCAGGAGAAAAGAAATTGGTGACAATCAAAAATGGTATGCATACTTTTAGAAAGTCAAAATCACTTAGTGAGTTGCAAAGAGTTATAATTGAATGGGTTGAAGACAATGATAAATCTTAAATACAAAAAATGAGAGAAGGTTTTAATCTCAGTCCTGAAGAACTTTCAAATCCTGAAAAAAAAGAAAAAGTAGAACTTAAGCATCGAGATGTTTATAATTCTCCAGAATGGAAAACACTTAATCCTATAACCAGGGCTCATTTAATACTGGTTGCAGAAGGCGCAAAAAATGGAGCTTATACTCGGGGGGATTATAAAAACTTTGCTTCCATTATTGATAAATTAGGACTGGAAGCGAGCATGAATTCTGAAGAAGGTGATTTAGATCCAGTGTTTACAGTTGCTAAGCCTGAGGCAATGTCAGAAAATATTAGAGAGGAAATAATGGCATCAGACAAAAAAGAAAGTTTAACCGAAGGTTTTAAACGCGAAGGCAAATTTCTTGGTTATCCAGATTGTTGTGTAACAGAATATGAAAGAGCGAGTCTCGTAGAATACGAAACGGGAGAAAAGAATGTAAACATTGATCAGGAAATAGAAGAAGCAGGAACTTATCCTAAAGAGCTTGACTATTTACCACCAACTTTTACTCCCTGTAGTGTTGATTGTGAAAAAGCCTTAGCGATGGCTGAAAAGCACAAAGACATTTTATTAGAAGCAGATCCAGAAGCAGCTGAAGAAATCAGAAAAATAAATATTCTCGGATATCCGGAAGTTAATAAAGATGAAATTGAAAAATTAGAACAGGACGAAAACGAGGCAGAAAAATTAGAATTTTTACGTCGCACCGCCAAAGGAGAAATGTTAGAATGGGCCTGGAAAAGATTACAGGAAGAAAGGGATGAAAAATAGATGACAATACCCAAATATAAAAATCTACCCAAAGGAATGCAGATTGTGATTAATGGATTAAGACAATGTGAAAGCAAAGAAGAATGTCTGCGTCGCGCCTACAATATTTTGACGGAAAAATATTATGGTCGGCGCGTTCTCACTTACATAAAACTTTTAAACGCTTTGGAAAAAGATTATCATAAACTTTGGAGCAAGGAAGGTTTTATGCATTGTAATAAAATAAATTATTTACTGAAAATTTTGCTTTTGGAAAGCAAACATTTTTTGGAAAAAGATATTGTTACAAAATGGACACTGATATTTTATTTTTCACCCCATCAATATCTACAAATAAAAGTAGCTGAAAATAAATTTATAAATATAGATATTTGGGGAAAGGCGAAAGGAATTGAATTTGGAGACCACGCTCATGGTTTTCACTAAAATTAAAATCGCCTAAACGGCGATTTTTTGGTAAAGTATGGTTATCAATATAATCTAATAATTAGTTTCTTAACTTGGAAATCAAGCCAAATCAAAACTCAAAATACATAGATACCAAGAAAATAACATCACCAGGATTTCTTTTAGGATTTATGTTTTTTCACGGCATATTATTTTTAGGAGTGGGATACTTATTTTCTTGGCGGATTCCCAATATTACCATTTTTCATTCTGGTTTCGGAATTTTAATTTATCTTTTATTTCTAAAACAGCATTTTCCCAAAATATTTCGCAACGCGATTTACGGAGCAATTATTTCTATTTTAATAGGACTTATTTTCGGCGATTGGTTGTTAGACAACTTTTATTTTGGAATGGAAAATGTAACATTTTTGCATCGCATTTATTCAGTAATCATTGTCTTCTACATTTATGTTTATATAGATATTTTTATCAAATTTTGGCGTCGCCGACGAGAAGAATCTAACAAGAGTAGCTAGAGTAATTAATAGCAAAATAAGAACATAATAATTAAAACAAAAAACATGAAAAAAGGTTTAAAAATTACCCTGATAGTTTTAGGTATTTTAGTTGTCGTCATCATTGCTGGCGGAGTTGTTATTTATGGCTTAGCTGTCGGTTTTACTAAAGAAGCCAAATACAATAATTGTATGGAAACCTGCGACGAAATGCTAATTATGGAAAGCTCCAAGGCTTATTGTGACGACGAATGCACTAGAGTTACTGGTTATACTCCTACAGAAAAATATATAGAAGACGATTCGCAGGCTGAAGAAATTAATACTGAAACTACCACAACCCCAACAACCAAAACCGAGTCCAATTCATCAACCACAAGCAGTTCTACTTCAACATCAAACTCATCTAAAACTTCAACCACCACTTCAACTGATCTCAAAGACTTGGAATATTATTGCGAGTGGTCCTGGCCACAAAATATTATTGATAAAAACACTAAAAAAATTATCCAGCGTTGCAACTCGGAGCGTCCCTATTGCAAGAAAACTGACGATTACAAATACGAAAACACCGGTTGTTGTGAAATGGCAGTGGAGGGAGAATATTATGATTGTCAGTCACTGGATAGTTTGTTAAATAATTAACAAAGTTGAATGGCGGGAATTCAATTAGAATCTCCGCCGTTTTTAATATCTCAAAATTGTTGTATAATAAACTCATAAATTAACAACAAATTTATGCCGACAGGAGGACAAAAAGAGAATACCCTAACCTATGTTATAATTGCCGCTATAGCAACACTTTTAATTGTGGTGGGCGTAATAACTTACATTTTGTGGAAGCAAGAACAAGATAGTTATAAAGCGCCGGAAATGGAAGATATTTCAACTGAAGATACAGAAACTAATACAGATGCTGACACTGAAGCTAATCAAAAAACTTCAGACTCAGACGGTGATCGCTTAACAGACTGGGAAGAAAACAACACATATCAGACAAGTCCTTACTTAAAAGATACGGACGGCGATGGTTTTGATGATAAGACAGAAATCGATGGTGGTTTTGATCCTCTTACTCCAGCTGAAGGAACAGAATCTTCAAAAGAAACTACAGAAACAGACGAAACCTTTGCAGACAAAACCTCTGATGCGACAGATGAAAACACAACTGGAGAGACAGAAGCTGAAACAATAATTTCACCAACCGAAAATTCCGACAAAACAAATTCTCCTCTCCTCGACTCAACTAACAAAGAATAAATGCAAAAAGTTTTAGTCACAGGTTCTGTGGCTTATGACTACATTATGAATTTCCCGGGCGGCTTTCAAGATCATATTTTGCCCGACAAACTTCACATTTTAAATGTGAGTTTTGTTGTAGAAACTCATAAAAAAGAATTTGGCGGCACAGCCGGCAACATTGCTTACAACTTAAGTTTGCTCAAAGAAGATCCCTTAATTGCTACCGCTGTGGGTAAGGATTTTGCCGAGTACAAAAAGCATTTAGAAAAAAACGGCGCCAATTTAAAATACATCAAAGAAATTTCCAGCGATGACACCGCCACGGCTAAAATTATTACCGACCAAAAGGACAATCAAATTACAGCTTTTTATGTCGGTGCCATCAAAGACGACAATTTTCCTGTTAAAGAAATTTTGGAGACAGAAAAACCGGAACTGGCAATTTTGGCTCCCACCAATAAAGAAGGTATGCTAATTCGTGCTCAAGAATTAAAGGAAGCGGGCATTCCGTACATTTTCGATCCTGGCCAAATGACACCACAATTTTCAGGAGAAGAATTTGAAGAAATTATTGCTGGTAGCCATGTTACCATTGGTAACGATTATGAAATAGAACTTATTATGAGAGCTACCGAAAAAACCGTGAAAGAACTGGCCGACCTGACAGAAATTTTGGTCACCACTCTTGGTGAAGAAGGTTCTAGGATTTATAATAAAGGAGAAGTTATTGATGTCGGCGCCGCCAAACCTAAAAACACTTCTGATCCGACGGGCGCCGGCGACGCTTTCCGAGCAGGATTCATCAAAGGTTTACTTCACAAACAACCACTTTATATTTGCGGTCAGCTGGGTGCTGTAACCAGCGTTTACACCGTAGAAATGTATGGCACGCAAACTCATAAGTTTTCATCAGAGGAATTTTGCCAAAGATACCAAGAAAATTTTGGCGAAGACATTTCAAAATTATTTTCATAACTATGTTTGACATTATAACCATCGGCGATTCCGTATTCGACATCTTCTATGTAATTAATGAAGCCGAAGTATCTTGCGATATTGATCGCAAGAATTGTAAATTGTGTGTTGATTACGGTGAAAAAATTCCGGTGCAGTCCATTGTTAAAACGGCCGGTGGTAATTCTGCTAATGTGGCTGTAGCCGCCGCTCACCTTGGTTACAAAACTGCTATTTATACTCACGTCGGTGGTGATGCCGAAGGTGAGCAAACAATAAAAAATTTGCGCGACCGCAAAGTTGCTACTTCTTACGTTGTAAAAAACGATAAAAAAATTACCAGCACTTCAGCAGTAATTACTTTTGAGAAAGAAAGAACTATTTTTTCTTACCACGAAAAATGGGATTACAAATTGCCTAAACTTCCCCCAAGCAAATTTTTATATCTTACATCTTGTGGCAACAATTTCGCCTCTCTTTACAAAGAGGCGAGAGAGTATGCTAAAAAGACAGGTGCTAAAATAATTTTTGCCCCGGGATCACGCCAAGTTAGAACTAATTTGAAAAATTTACAACCAACCATCAAAGCGGCAGAACTTTTCATTTTAAATTTAGAAGAAGCTAATCGGATTGCTGTTAAGAAAATGACTGCTAAAGAATATTTAAAATTTTATTCTAAAGTAGGTGCAAAAAATATAATTATCACCAATGGTACTAAAGGTTCGCATGGATTCGATGGCACAAAATTCTATTTTGTCAGATCTCTAAAAGTTAAAACGCGTGAAAAAGCTGGTGCGGGTGATTCTTATGCCGCCGCCGTTATCGCTGCTCAAATTGATGGTAAGGATTTGGAAGCTGCTATGAAATGGGGAGCACAGTTGTCTGCGGCCGTTGTTCAAAAAGTGGGAGCGCAGAAAGGTTTAATCACCAAAACCGAGCTTTTAAAACGAGCTAAATAAATTGACCTAGCCCCAGTTTTTTTTAGTTTAAACAATTTGAAATATAAAATCATTTTTGCATCGATTGATTAATAGATTTTGAGTTGAAAAAAACTGGAGCTGGGTTGACAAAACCAAATATTTGAATTAATATCTATCTACCACACTTACCAATGGCGATTCGAAGCCTGTGGGGGAAATCCGGTGAAAATCCGGTGCTGTGCCGCAACTGTAACCAAGCTCCAGTTTTAAAAATTGGAGCGGGGAAGCCAGAGAACCTACCTTCGAAGTAAGTAATGGATCCCGAGCAGGATAACAAAGATTTATCTTTATTATCCCTGCTTGTAAAAGCAGTTTTATTTTACATTTAACAAACAAGCATGGAAGAAGAACAAACGCCAAATAATAAAAAACGAGGATTATTAATGCCAGTCCTCATTCTAATTTTAGCCGCAGCCGGATTTGCCGGCGGTTATTTCCTCATTTCACCTGACACTTCAACTGAAGGTGCGGTGGTAAGTTCGGTGGTTGATAAAAAAGTAGCTCAAATTGACGTTACTATGTCAGTTGAGGTAAAAGGAGCCGTTTTAGATTACGAAGCCAAAGTGAACGAAGGCGCTACCGTTATGGATGTTATGAAAGCAGTTGATGAAGGCGAAGGATTTTTCTATGAAGCTGAAGATTATGATTTCGGTACCATGGTAAATTCTATTAATGGTATGAAAGCGGATGATGCTCATTTCTGGTCACTGGAAGTTAATGGCGAGATGGCAGAAATGGGAGCCGATGCTCAAACTGTGAAAGATGGAGATGAGGTTGCTTGGGTTTATACGGAATTGCAGTAAATAAATTTTATTTTGATTTTGAAATTGGAGCGGGCGCCCGCTCCTTTTTATTGCCAAAAGAAGGAATTACTTAAAATATCAGTTAATGTCAAATAAAAAAAGAGCCACTGACCTGAAGTTAAACTTCAGCGTGTACTCTTGTGAGAATTAGTTGGAATAATTAATCTTTACCAGCACTCTTTCCTCCGAATTGCATAGCGGTCGAATTTTATCAAAAACCGCATTGCGTTGTGATTGTGGAAGATCCTCAGCGATACCGATAGCCCTCCTTCTTTCTTCGGGTGTCATCAAACTGAACAAGGAGGTAATTAGTGCCTCCTGATACTCAGGAGGAAATTTCTTACAGGAGAAAATCAAAAGATCGCTTTCTCTCATCTTAGGTTGAGTATATTGAAACAACAAATAGAAAAGCTTGAACCTTTCTTCCAGTGTTTTTCTGTCATCTTCCTTATGAAGAAGAGAACCATTGCAGGCCATTTTAAGAGAAATGAAGAGTTTGTCATCTTCTGAGTTGAAAGAAGGTTTGGTTGAATTGAGAAGCTTTTCCAGATACGGATAGGCTGTTTGGAGGCAGCATTCGGACATCATTTCAACCACTTTGTCCAGACCATGCGAGTTCGATAGGTGGTTTTGGCCCAAATGATTAACGAAATCTGTGTTGCCGTGATACCTCTGTTTTAGATTGTTCATCCAGTTTGAAGTGACTGCAGCCATCATTCCTTTGATGTCGGTTATCTTTTTTTTGGATTCATAGAAATGACCGCGCCTACAAGCTTCAACAACCTTATCGTAGACTTCAATCGTTTCAGGTAATTTGACTAGACAAATTGCCGCCGTATTTTTTTGTATAGGAGTGGCTCCCTCATACTCAATGGTTTTCAGGATGGGAAAAACAGCGTGCGGACCGAAAGATTCTGTGGCGGCAAAAACTATCGTTTTATCCAGATCTTCTCGGACCAACATCAACAGTTTTTCAAATCCTTCTTCTTTGAGAGAAAGGAAGCCCAACAGAGGAATGTCGAGTTCGATCGCTGTACCTTCATCCGTTGACCATTCTTTTCTAAGAACATCAAACAGAGAAGCCGAATTCCGGCGAGTGATAATTTTGAACTCTTCCTGAATCAAACCGAGCTTTTCGTTATATTCATTGCAGACAACTTCGGCTTGCCGAGAGAGAAGAACAAATTTGACCTTTTCTTCATCGGTCAAATCGTCTGTGTCGCCATTTTCCTCACCTAGATTTGCAGCTTCTTTAATGATCGGACTAATCTTAAAGAAGATGTAATAACCGGCGCCAATAATTGATTCGCAGTTTCCCGAGCTGTTCAAAGCGTTTTTGAACCAGCCCAATTCTCTAGGAGAATTTAAATCACTATGGTCGAACAAATAATAGAAAGCAACACTTCCCAGACGATGATCCAATCTAAGAAGATTATCTAGAGCAGTCACTTTTTGCTCATCAGTTGTTGCAGATTCAAATGCGTCATTGAGGCTTAGTGTTTCTGCCTTGATTTGTTCATCTGTCTTAACCGGTTTTTTCACCTCGGCCTTTTCTAGAATGGCGGATTCGTTACCGCCGCAAGAGTGAAGCACGAGTGACAGGAACAGAACGGCAAACATCGCACAACAGATTCTTCTCATAACTAATCCTCCCTTGTTGTAAAGAACATTTATTGCTATACAGCCTTATATTATTACTTTAAATAAGCTTAGTTGTCAAATGTATAAAGAAAAACACCGCTAGGGGACAAAACCCAAAGAGGTGTGTTTCATATGTATTCTGCCTTAATTATAGCAAAATTTTATTTTGTGTCAAGAATAAAATTCTGGCCATTTACAATTAGCTATAAGCAATATGCCAACTAGAACACCGTGAATATAGGGGATAAATCAACAATATTCACGCTCTATTGACCATATACCGTGAATTTAATTAGGAAACACCCATTTTATTAGGGGATAACATTAACCTATGTTAACTATTGACAACAAGATTAACATATGTTAACATGAAAGTATGAAGAATCAATTTATATCTACAAACGAATTAGCTAAACTACTTGGTGTTAGCCGTATCACTATTTTTAATCGTATTAAAAAGGGTGATATTAAAGCCATAAAAATTGGTAGAAATTATGTTATTGATAGAAATGACATTAAAGACCTTCCCGCAGTAAAAGAAGAAAGTTTTAAAAATGATTTGGTTGATAGAGCAGTTAAAAAAACTGTAGATGAATACGGAGAAACTTTGCGCTTGTTAGGTAAAGAATAATTATGGCCATCAAGAATATAACATTTACAGAAGTTGAACATGGTGCGCACAAACTTGCTAAAGAACATATGCAATGGAATGAACCAATTCCAGATTTTGATACGAGATTCCCAAATTCCTTGGAAAGTTGTTTAGCAGTTCCGTTTCAAACTTTTGCTAAAAAGAATCTTTATAAAGGATTAGTTGATAAAGCAGCGATCCTGTTTTATTTAATGGTCAAAAACCATCCTTTTGAAAATGGCAATAAAAGAATTGCCATAACTACACTTTTTATATTTTTGTATAAAAACAAAAAATGGATTAGAGTTGATAATCAAGAGTTATATAATTTTGCTGTTTGGGTGGCTGAGAGCAATCCGAAGCTGAAAGAAGAAACCGTAGCTGCGATTAATAAATTCCTAAAGACTTATTTAATAGATATTTAAACTTAATTTAGTTTAAAAGACAATTGTTGCAATTTCTGCAACAGTTCAAACTAATGTAATTAAACAAAAAGAAAAAGCCTCTTAAACTTGGACGTGCCTTGCCAGAGACCTTTTCTTTTTATTACTGAGTACAGTATAGCAGGTATGTGAGGTAAGTCAAATCAGGGATATTTTACTTTTATAAAGTAACAAATTTTATTATGATTATTTTTTTTATTCCACTTTTTGGCAGCAAAAACTGGAGGAAAAACTGCCTCGCTCATGGATTCGCTTGGAGCCAGTTCGGATTCGCTCTCATTAAAATGCCAAACTCGCCAGCTCCAGTTTTTCAAACTGGGGCTGGGTCAAACAGTGGCATTTTTCACTTCGTGAACATTCAAGCTTATCTCGAACTGCTAGCCAACCTCACCATAGGCTCGGAGGTACGACAGGCTATTAGCAATAAGCTATAAGCTAATTACCCCACATGCTCGGGAAATTAGTTATTTACTTTTTACTATTTTCTTTTTGCTCTTTTATAGCTATTCGCCATTTGCTCTTGGCCATACGCTAAAACCCATGGTTCTACCGCTTGATTTTGGCTTAAATTGGTGCTATATTTAGCATACTAATTACTAAAGAACTGGGAGAAATGGAAAATAATGACAGATAATTACACACCAAAATTATTACCAATTGAAAATTTAAAGTGGGAATCTTTTGTTCATCTTATTGGAAAAGCAAATGCAGAAATTGCTCGATTTGATGGACTTTTACAAAGTATGCCTAATCCAGCAGTGCTTCTATCACCATTAACAACTCAAGAAGCTGTTTTGTCATCTAAAATTGAAGGAACTAGAGCTTCTCTGCAAGAGGTTTTAGAATATGAAGCTGATCCACAGAAGGAGAATAAAAAATATGAAGATATAAAAGAAATAATAAACTATAGAAAAGCTCTACAATCAGCAGTAAAAGAAATTGAAAAATTTTCACTTTCCAATAGAGTAATTAAAAATGCTCATAAAATTCTATTGCATGGTGTCAGGGGGGAAAATAAAGACCGAGGTAATTTTAGAAAACAACAAGTTTTTATTGGTAAACTAGGCACCACAATTCAACAAGCGAGTTATGTTCCTCCCTCAGCTGATAAAATTAATGCTTTAATGACTAATTTAGAAAAATATATTCATAGTGATGAAAAAGACATACTTGTTCAATTGGCAATTGTTCATGCTCAATTTGAAATAATTCACCCATTTTTTGATGGTAATGGTAGGGTGGGAAGAATATTAATGCCAATATTTTTGTATTTCAAAAAGGTGTTATCGAGTCCAATGTTTTATCTAAGTGCATATTTTGAGTCTCATCGTGAGGAGTATTATGGACAATTACTTAGAGTCTCACAAAAAAATAACTGGGAA
Organism: bacterium; assembly: GCA_043815505.1. Lineage (GTDB taxonomy): Bacteria > Patescibacteriota > JABMPQ01 > JABMPQ01 > JBDRIV01 > JBDRIV01. The sequence goes on along the minus strand of JBDRIV010000003.1, from coordinate 134,921 downwards.
GGATGGATAGAATATTTTCTAAATGCTGTTACAATTCAAGCAAAAGAAAATATCAACAAGGCCAAAGCTATACATCAATTGTATGATACAAAAAAATTAATAATAGCCGAGCTTACGCGGTCGCAATTCTCAATTAAAGCCTTGGATTTTCTTTTTTGCAACCCAATATTTAACAGTCCTCAGTTTGTAAAGGATTCCAATATACCCAAAGCGAGTGCCGCTAGAATTTTAAAAGCATTAACTAAAGGTGGAGTTATCAGAATTATTCAAAAGGGTATTGGGAGTCGACCCACAACATACATCTTTACTAAATTACTGAGTATAGTAATGTAATTTAGTGTATCATATAATTAATAATATGAGACACTAGCATTTTTGAGTATCATGGATGAGATACAAAATATGTGGCATCTCAAAAATCCGTAGTAATGATACAGAATTTATTTCTCATCCGCCGGTGGATGAGCATCTAGGACTAGTTTAGGCCCTGCATTGTGCAGGGTTTTTTCTTTTTTGAAAAGAAACAAAATTTTATTATTTTTCACTTTTTTAATTATTATCTCCCACCTTTTGGCAGCAAAAGGTGGGGCCAAAACTGCGAGCACATGGATTCGGTCGGAGCCAGTTCGGATTCGCTTTCATTAAAATACCAAACTCCCCAGCTCCAGTTTTTCGAAAACTGGGGCTTGTGTCAAACAGTGGCATTTTTCACTTCGTGAACATTCAAGCTTATCTCGAACTGCTTCGCCCCGCCGCTGCTTGCGGCGGTGGCTATCCAAGCTCACCATAGGCTCGGAATATTTACGGCTACAAGCTATTAGCAATAAGCAATAAGCTATAAGCTATAAGCTAATTACCCCACATGCTCGGGGAGCATTACGACGATTTACTTTCGAGCAAACAAAAAGAGCCTTTTTATGACATGCTCGAGGTCAGTTATTGAATATCTACATGTAGAAATTGTTTAAAACGTTATTGCATGCTGTGCATTTCCATACCGTTTTTGTGTATCCCAGCGTTTCCTCTTCATATGGATTTTTGGTTGGAACGGAGATGGATATAATAGACGAGTAGCCACTTCCACAAATTGGGCATTTCGTTTTTCTTAAACTCTCTTGTCTTTCCCTTTCTAGCTCTTCCTCATGTAGCTTTCTTTCTTTAGCTTTTCTTCGTGATGCCGGAGTTAATTCATTAAGAAGAATGCAAATAATGAATAAGAGCCCAAAGAAATATAAAACACAAAACATTTTTACCAGATCCGTTAATCCATCGCTAGCTTGAACTACTGGCATTTTGTATCTAAATATGAACATAAAGATACCAATAAGCCAAATTGTTACAACTAGACCAATGAGTGACTTAACAAAAAACGTCTTCTTATCCATAGTGCACCTCCCTATGTTAAAAGATCATCGTATTTAGTGAGCTTATTATGATATGTTGATTTCTCAAAAAAGTCAACCGATGCAAAAATGACTAACAGCATCGCTCTTCCCTGCCTGCCGGCAGGCAGGCTCATCAAGTCAAGTTTACAAACCCTGCCCGCCCGGAGCTTTAGTGCAGGAGGGCTCACCCCAGGTTGGATCGTTGCTATTCGCTAATTGCCATAAGCAATATGCCAATTATGCTCACCATAGGCTCGGGAAATACGGGCTATTAGCTATTAGCCATTAGCCATTAGCTATATGCTAATTACCCCACATGCTCGGGGATTTTATGCCGAGGTATTTTTTGAGTTAATAACAAAGTTTGCTTTATAATAAGCCATAAAGTAAGGATTTTATGATTTACATCTTAAGAGTAAACAAAAACTGCCAAAAAGGCGGTTTTTGTTGACTCTGGAACTGAATGGTGGTATCTTAATCTGAAGTAATATCGCTCTTTTACAACTGGTTGGTTAATCAATAACTTCAGAAAAGGAAGGAGAAAAGGCCTTATTTGTGACTAAACTCTAGCTCAAAGAAGCAAGAAAAGGAGACTGAGAAATGTTCAAGAAAATGAGTTTTATGTTGGTGATTTTATCCTTTTTGGTCTGTAACACAGCTTTCGGCGCACACACCGAAATCGTCAAACTTACCACTGGCGATGGAGAAATTGCCGATTGGTTTGGTTGGTCTGTCGCAATCAGTGGTGAATATGTGGTAATCGGGGCTAATTATGACGATGATATTGGCCATGACGGAGGCTCAGCGTACTTGTTTCATTACGCAAATGGAGCATGGACGCAAGAACAAAAACTGTTCGCAAGTGATGGTGGTCAAAATGATGCCTTTGGAAGTTCCGTATCAATTAAAGGGGATGTTTGCATTGTTGGAGCACATGGTCATGGTATTATTCATGGCACAAATGCTTCTGGCGCAGTATTCGTCTTCAAGAAAGATGAATCGGAATGGGTTGAGGACACTGAACTTCGAGCATCAGATGCTCAGCCCAGTGATTATCTAGGCTATTCTGTATCCTTTGACGGAGATTGTGTTATAGCAGGAGCCCACGGCGATGATGACAATGGTCCCGATTCAGGTTCGGCTTATGTATTCCGCTATGACGGAATGAGCTGGACAGAAGAACAGAAACTAACTGCCAGCGACGGGCAAACACAGGATTACTTCGGTCAAGCTGTCGCTATTGATGGTGACCTGGCAGTTGTCGGAGCTTGGGCCACTGACGAAAGTGGACCTTATTCTGGTTCAGCTTACATCTTCCATTTTGATGGAGAAAGTTGGATTGAAGAACAGAAACTGACTGCTAATGATGCAAGCGCAGAAGACCATTTCGGTTCAGCCGTTTCAATAAGTGGAAATCTGGTTGTAATCGGCGCTTATGTAGACGATGACATGGGAACGAGTTCTGGATCCGCTTATGCCTTCAGAAGAAATGGTACCACATGGATTCAGGAAAATAAGTTTGTAGCATCTGACGGCGAGCCCAACGATGAATTGGGATATTCAGTTGCAGTCAGTCCACATTTCGCCATACTTGGTGCCAGACATGACAATGATACTGATGCTCATGCTGGATCAGTGTATGTTTATGGCTGGAACGGAACTGGATGGATAGAAGAAGATAAAATACTCGCTTCTGATGGAGCTGTAAATGATTGGTTTGGTAGCGCAGTTTCGTTGTCAGGATACAATGTCGCAGTTGGCGCTTGGGGGAATGACGAAATCGGAACAGACTCTGGAGCCGCATACATCTGCAGCACATTCAATCCCGATTACAAAGTGATCTCCGCGGATCTGGAATGTCTACCGCCAGCTGGTATTCTTCCCTTCGATGTCGATTTCTACATCCTCCTCAGTAAACACTATCCCAATTCACTTCGTACGATCTACGCAAATATACGGGTGGATCTAGCAAATGGAGTGGTCTTTGAGAATTGGAAACAAGGTGTGAAAACATTGAGCAGTTTCAATTACTTTTCATACCATTTCAGCCAGATGCTCCCTCGATCCGCCAGTGTGTTCGGGAATAATGTGTTCACGATCTACGCTGAAGACATCACCTCCCCTCCTTACAACCAACCTCCTTATCCGCCCTCTGGTCAAACAGACACTGATGTTTGTGTTGTGATGGGCGTGCAATAAGAATACTTATAACAAACAACACGGGTGAAGCCTAAAAAGCTTCATCCGTTTTTCATTTGATTTAAGCACAAAATGGTGTTATTTTAATAACATATAAAACTAATTCTGGGGACATGAAAAAAATAGACGAATTAACACAAAAAATAGTAGATTTTAGGGACGCGCGTGATTGGAAACAATTTCACAATCCAAAAGACGTGGCCCTGTCTTTAGTTTTGGAAGCCGGGGAAGTAATGGAACATTTTCAATGGAAATCGGAGGAAGAAATGAAAGAATATATTGAAACTCACAAAAAAGAAATTGGAGAGGAACTAGCTGACGTTCTGTATTGGGTTTTATTAATGAGCAAAGATTTAGATATTAATATTGTTGAAGCTCTGGAAAACAAAATTGTAAAAAACGAAAACAAATATCCGGTTGAGAAAGCATTCGGTAGACATAATAAATATAACGAATTATAACTTATAAATTCTGGGGATTTTATGAAAGAAAGAAAAATATTTTTTGTAGTAGCAAGCGGTGGTCAAGATACCGACCGCCATTTTCGCGATACAATTGAAACAAAAAGAACTATTAAGGAAGTGTCACAGTTTATCACGGAAAATGAAGTCAAAGAATTAGAAAGTTATACCAAAGGAAGAGGCTTTGCTGTTTGGGGCGCTGTACCGGGAGAAGGAAATATTAGAACATGGGGAGTGATGGATAAGGGTGATTATATAATGGTCTATAAGTCTGGGAAGATAATCTATGCCGCCGAAGTAGCTATGAAAGTTAGAAGCCCAAAAATGGCTCAATATTTTTGGAATGAAGATTCGGAGGGTAAAACTTGGGAATATATTTATTTTTTAATAAATGATGTCAAAGTCAATGTTAAACAGTCGGATTTAAATCAGTATCTTGGTTATAGTGAATTCTATTTTCCACGTGGGTTTATGTCTATTGATCAAAAGAAAACAAACCAACTACTTTCCATATATGGCGACTTGCTTTCATTTTTACAAGTTATTGAATCTGGTGAAGAGCCTGAAAAAATTGATATAGAAGATAAAACAGAATTCAAAGAAATATTAGAAGAAAAAATAGAAAAAGCGCCAACAGAGCATGATGAAATGCAATGGCGCCTTATTAGATTAGGCAACAAATCACATTTCGATGTATGGGTTCCGCGTAATGATCAAAATAAAAGTTATAATGGAGAGATTTTCAAAAATATGGTTTTAGATGAATATCAAGAATCTTTAGATGTTCCTATGTACATAAAAAACATTGATACGGTTTGGAAATTGGGCCAATCAGTAAAATCGGCTTTTGAAATAGAGCACTCAACCTCTGTTTACTCAGGCATTTTAAGATTATCAGATCTAAGATCCTTAACTCCAAATTCAAATTACCCATTGTTCATTGTTGCTTCTAGAGACAGGAAAAACAAAGTGTTTAATGAATTAAGAAGACCAACATTTTCGAATAATTTCCTAAAATTAGATGAAGTAGTTCATTATTTATCATATGATAGTGTTAGGGAATTGGACGATAAACATAAAGATAATTATGATTTTGATGTAACTTGGCTTAAAGATAAAGCGGAAAAGGTAGAAAAATAGTTATGAAAGATATTTTAAAATACAATGAGATAGTCGAGCGAGAAGGGTTTAACGTTCAAAGAGGAATGAATTTTCGGCCACAAAACAACAACTATTCCATCTTACTCATGTCCGTTAGAGAGAACTCACCATATAATGATGGTTTTGATAAAAAAGGAGAGAAGCTAATTTATGAAGGAGAAGACATTAGTAAAAGAGAAAGTCATCATCCGAAAGAGATAGATCAGCCACTATTTACAAAAAATGGGAAGCCTACAAACAACAATCTGTTTTTCAAGGCGGCAGAAGATTATAAATCAAAAAGACGAGAAAAACCGGAGACTATCAAGGTTTATGAAAAAATAAATCCGAATGTATGGTCAGACAAAGGATGGTTTAATTTGGTTGATGTGAAATTTGAATATTCAAAACTAGAGAAAAGAAAGGTATTTAAATTTATACTATTGCCAGATGGTTCTAAGGAGGATATGACCAAAGAAGAAATTGAAGAATTCGAATTTTCAAGAAGAATACCAACTAGCATAAAAAGGAAAGTTTGGGAAAGAGATGGTGGTAAATGTAGTCATCCAGACTGTGAATCAAATAAGGATTTACACTTTGATCATATAATTCCATATTCCAAAGGTGGTTCAAGTACAGATGATAAAAACATTCAAATACTGTGCAGTAAGCACAACTTAAAAAAATCCGATAAAATTATATAAAAGCACTAAATAATTTGACTTCAAAGTATTAAGTGATAAAATTTAAGTAATCACTTAAAAACAATTCGAAAACAAAAACAAACCCACAATTCGAGCTGGGTTTTTATTTAATATAAAAACTCTGGGGAATTTATATTTAATAAAAATACATGAAAAAAGGTTCAATAAACGTACTGCTAGTTGTTGGGGGAATGATACTTTTCGGAATTGTAGGAGTTGCAATAGATAATAATGATAGTAGCATTGATGGTTCGGCTATAAATCAGGTAAAGGAGATAAAAACAGAAATTCCAAAAATTGAACCTGAAGCGGATGTTGTAGAAGAAGAGATTATTGAGGATATTGATGAAAAAGTAGTTGAGGATACTATTGAAGAAGAGTCTGTAGAAACCGAAACATATTCAGAGCCAATTGTAGAATCAATACCAGAACCAGCTCCCATCCCAGTCGTGGAACCAGAACCCGAACCTGCTCCAGTTTTTGAATCAGCTCCAACACCTGTTCCTGAACCTGAACCTGAACCAACAACCAGTTGTTGTAAAATGTGTTCAACAGGAAAGGCGTGTGGGGATTCATGCATTTCAAAATCTTACACGTGCCACAAACCTCCCGGATGTGCATGTAATGCATACTAAATAGTATGTAACTTCATACTGAAGAGATGGGGCATCAATATCTATTGCTGAATGGAAGCCTGTAATTATGAAAAACCTCCAAATTTTAAGAGGAATAATTAATAATATTATGATAACCACAACACAAGAGCTCAAGGCACAATTAGATAATTATGAAAAAGTAATTTCTGGTTATCTTGATGAATTCTATTCTCAATATTCCAATATGACACCTGAGATAAAAAAATCAATAATTAAAGATTATTATAATCCCGATCATTTTTATGATCCAAGAAAATTTCTAGAGGATTATTACAAATCAAACTATCCAAAAGAAAGAGCAGTTAAGCTTGTTCAATACGTAATGGATATTAAGCTTCAAAAAATCTTTATGGACATAGACTGTTATTTATATAGCAACGGAATTAACAAAAGTGATCCTTCAAGTACTCCACTTGCATATATCAGACGACTTTCTTTTCAGCAAACACTTATAGGAAAAATTGGAGTAATATGGGATCGTATTATGCTATTTATCTATTTACTTGAAAATGGAAAAGAAATTCAAGGTAAAAAAATCCAAAAAAGCTTCTTTAATTTTATCGAAAGAGATGAAAAATGGAAGTTCATGGAAGTATTCAAAGAAGTGCTAGAAAAATTTAAAAATGAATTTAGAACACCAGAATTTCATGAGTCCTCAACTTTGCGACGATATTTGACAGAAAATGAAATTCCTAACGACAATTTGATTCTTAAACCATTAAATAAAGCAATGAATAATATCTGGGAAAACACTTTAGCAATTGTTCAAGGAAGATCCGCTTACTCCTTCAATGAATTACATGGAGACAATATGGAACTACTTAAGAAATACATTAGCAGATAAAACCGCTAGGGGGTTGGGGTGGTAGTTCGGAATGTTATTAGGTAAAAATATCAATAAAAAGCATGACAAAAAAGTCATACTTTTTTGACAGAATGATAAAACAATATATAATATAGACATTAATTACGTTCTTTCGGTGGAAAGGAGGTGAATGGCAGATGTCCAGTCATCCGTTTGGTCCTCCTGGACCGTTCGACAAGGTAACGGCTGATCCGTTCAACAAACTGAAACCCGACAATCCTCATGATCCGTGGGGTGCTCACGTGGATTGTGTGACCACTCTGCCGGAAATCGGCGGTGCCCAGAAGCTTCGCATTGGTCCCAGTGGTAACATTCTCTCCGAGGAGTTCATGGTGGGCAAGAAGAAGTTCACCATCGACTAAATTCAATTCAATAGGGACAATGGCTCACCCTGATTGCTGATACAAGCATTCAAAAGAGCCACTTTTCTTTTGGAAAAAAATCGTCTACGTAGCGATTTTTTGCTACGCTAAATTTATGAATATATATTTAGACATTAACGGGGTTTTGGTTTATAAAGGAGGCGGGAAATGAAAAAATAGGAAATATGAAACAAGAAACGAAAGGCGGGAAACATAAAACAGAAAATAAAACAAGAAAAAACATTCCAATTCCGGAATTCCGCGGAATACCAGAATAAGGAAATAAAAACCACCAAAAAATAACATTCCAACATTCGCAAGAATGTCGGAATGTTATTTTTTGATCAAAATTACATCAATTCAAACTAAAACAAATTAGATATTCCAACATTCTTGCGAATGTTGGAATATTGTGATAACTTAAAGGCGCCTGGGGCGTTTTCAGAATTAAATTAAAACTATGAAAACTTCCCAGCAAATGGAAAGACACCTCAAGGGTGTTGCCAATCATTGGCGTATTGATATAATATTTGCGCTAGCAGAAAATAAAACTCTATCTCTGGAGAAAATTGTTGAAATGGTCAATGGTAATACAAAAACCATATCCGAACATACTCACCGGCTTCATAAAGCCGGTTTAATAAACAAAGAATATTCTGGTCGTACGGTAATTCACTTTCTGTCTCCCTACGGAAAAAAGTTTCACACCTTCCTTAAAACATTCCAACATTCTTGAGAATGTTGGAATGTTATTAAACAAAAAAATCGCCAAGAGGATGACTTTTACATTATTAAAATTTGTGGTATATTAATCTGAAATTCGATTAAAGGATTTCATTCGATCTTTACAACCCAACAAAAAGGAGATGATGTTATGAGAAAAGAATATGAATGTTTTTGGTATCCATTGCACAAACCAATGGTAGCCCATCTTATTGCTTACACAGGACCCGATCTTACTCCGGCTGATTCAGAATGCACAGCATTTGGTGCTTATTGTGGGTGGAGCACACACGACTACTGGATTGGAAACAGAAAAGATGGTCAGGTTCTGACATATTTACAGGAAGCTGAGGAAAAAGGGGTGCCCATTTGCTTGGCTTGCCAAGCGCAACAGACTTTTGGTGAATGTACTCCGCATGACAATTTTCTAAAAATAGGATCGGAGGTTGAATGCCCTTCCTGTAAAAAACAAGCTTACTGTTTTTACTACTCAGAATACGATATTGCTGGAAACTTTCTTTTCATCCTATTTTGTCCACACTGTAAATATGGAGAAGAGATGGAAGATCGTACTTACTCCGTAAGATGTGAGACATTAGAAGCTGGAAAGAAAAGAAAAATTGTAAGCTGGCAACATCCCATCAGCGAGCAAGTTGTTGTTGACAAAATAGCATACCGAATTTGTCCATATTGTAATCAACCTCATCGTATAATGGGGAGGTGAGAAAAATGTCAACATGGATAGACGAATTCAGAGCTTTATGTGTAGTGATGCATGCAAAATGTGAAGTTGACAGAGATCTTCCAGAGAGAGGTAGGATTCATTGGAATTCGGAATTGATGTGTGAAGCCTGCGGTTCCACAGGTGTATTTATAGGTTATGACCTAGAATACGGTGAATTTTATGAGTGCGCCATGGCCTGCTACTGCCCGTTCTGTAAACAGATTAGCAACGCAAGAATTGGAATAAACTTCGCTCCTTATGGCTCACATCGATTTCTTCCCATAATGAAAAGGAAATTGATTGCTAATTTGGAGTCGGCGCCAGTAAAAATGAATAAGGAACCTTGTTCTTTCTGTGGTGGTCCAACCTACAGATTCATAAAGGATTTGGGAGCGGTTGATTTTTATGACAACACTTGGACAGTTTGTATCAATCCTGATTGTGATTGGCCAGGTAGCCACCATGAAAGTATCGAATCAAGTTACTAAACAGAAATTAAACAGGTGAAACCTAGACGGATTCACCTGTTCTTTTTTTAAACAAAAAATCGCCTCTTCGATAAACTCAGAGCAAGCAATATACAGAAGGGTGGTTTTTTGGTAGGATGATAATAAATAAACATTCATTATCAAAATATGTGGACTTGTTCAAAGTGCGGTAGACAATTTAATAAAGCCAAGCAGCCTCATAGTTGTAAGAAAGTTTCTTTGGGCGAACATTTTAAGAACAAGGATAAAACCAAGGAACTATTTGATTATTTAGTTAAACAAATAGATAAAAAAATTGGTAAATGTAAAATAATTTCTATTCCCTGTTGTATTCATTTATTTGGCAATTATGATTTTTTAGCAGCTCTTCCCAAAAAAGATGGATTAGAAATTCGCTTTGCGCTTGATAAAAAAATAAATAGCAAAAGGTTAAAACAATGCGTTAAAATGTCGGCTAAAGTTTACAAGAACTGCTTTATGGTTTACGACAAAAAAGAAATAGATATTGAATTCATTGGATGGATAAAAGAATCCTATAATTTGAAAAATTAATAGGAAAATCGCCTCTTCGATAAACTCAGAGCAAGCTTAATATACAGAAGGGCGGTTTTTTGGTAGGATAAGATTATTATTCATAAAGTAAAAATATGCCCGATCAATTTGAAGTATCAGTAAAAGCAATAGTTTTCAACAAGAATAAAGATATTCTTTGGTGTCTAGAGAAAGAGGGAATCTGGGATTTGCCGGGAGGGAGAATCAGTCACGGTGAAAAACCCGAAGAGTGTTTGAATCGTGAATGTAAAGAAGAAATGGGTGTCGGTTGTCGAATAATAAACAAGCGACCAATTTATGCTTTTTTTGGTATAAATCCTCAAGACGCTAACACGCTTAATTTGTGCTACGAAGCAGAGTTAGTGGGTGATAGTTTTATTAAAACCGGAGAACATGTTAGTCATGAATATCTTAATTTGGAAAAGCTAAAAGATGTTGATTTGAATTGTACCCGAATACCTCTTATTGAAATATTAGAAAAAGAACAATCTAAAAAAATCTAAAATAAAAATGAAAAACAAAATATCCTATACTCACAAAAAAAGTAAACGAGCAAAGCATATTCGGTTGACGGTGAATTGTGATGGAAGCGTCGTAGTTACCAGTCCATTTTGGGTAAGACAAAGAATTATAGATAATTTTATCGCTGAAAAAAGGAGTTGGTTAATAAAGAGGATAAACAAATTTAAAAATGATAATACCAAACCAGTTCGGGTTTTTTCTCACGACGATTATCTGCAACACAAAGAAAAAGCTCGCCAACTCATTAAGGAACGGCTGGAAGTTCTTAATAAAAACTACAACTTCAAATTTAATAGAATAAGCATTAGAAATCAAAAAACTCGTTGGGGAAGTTGTTCAAAAAAGGGGAATCTAAATTTCAATTATAAAATCCTTTTTTTATCTGAAGAATTACAAGATTACATTATTGTGCACGAATTATGTCATCTTAAAGAACTGAATCATTCTAAAAAATTCTGGGCAGAAGTTGGAAAAACTCTTCCCAATTATTTAGAGCTTAGAAAATATTTAAGAAAAACTAATTTGTACTGTAAATAAGCCACCTATTAAAATGAGTGGTTTTTTGGTAGAATTAAAATATGAAAGACGAAAATATAAAAGAAGTTAAATCTTTAACTTGGGATGAAGTTTTTGAATTTTGGCGGGGGAATGAAGCTGATAGTCCGGCTTGGGAGAAACATTATAAGAGTCGCGGGTTTAATTCTTGGGAAGAGTGGCGCGAAACATATGCTAAGCGTTTCAAATGTAGAGATAAAAAATGGGGATTGTATAAAGTAGTTGAACCACTAAAAAGTGTTCCCGAATTTTTTGGTGGACCCTTTTCCGGTTGGACAAAACTTTATTATAACGGAGCCAAAGAACGAACCTTTTCCGAATTGGCAGAGAATAAAGAGATTCAAGCCAACGGAATCGTAAACAGATTGATTAAAGATTTCCCAGAAGAAACAATTATAACTGCCATGAGAGTAAAAAATGAAAAGATTGTTGTGATTGAAGGAATGCACAGATGTTTAGCTCTGGCCATGATGGCAAAAAATAATAAACATCATAGCGGGAAAGTTCTATTGGCTCTAGGAGAATCTGACGAAGAATTACCATCATCTAAATAGAAAAATGATTTGGAGAAAAAACTTACAACCAACAAAAGCTAAACACGTAATTTATTTAATTGCGTCCACATTCTTGGGAATTATTTTGAGTTTCTTTGTTCACGCTGTGGTGGAAATGTGGTATTTAAATTACTTGTCTGATAATTCTTTTGAGGTTATTTGGCACGGTGGTTGTGCTTTACCATATTACTTGCAAATTATAATTTTATTAGCTGGAGCCATTGGCGGTTTCTTTTTAGGGAAGGCTTGGTGGAAACTGGTTTATCTCACTCCACATAAAAAATAATAAATTATAAAATAATCAAAATAAATCACCCTAGAGTCTTACCTACTGGGTGATTTTGACAAAAAAAGAAGCAAATGTTAATGTGATTGGATTTGTACTTTGAAGTTTTTTGCTAAAAGAATTCTGCTATATTTTATAGCAAAAGTCTGATATCAAAAACACAAAAAGGAGGACTGGTTATGAAAAGGTTGACGATTGTGTTAATGATGTTGGTAGGGCTGTTTCTGACCGGGTATACCGTTTTCGCCCAAAGTTATATCGGAGGTTATGTTTCCTATAACATGAGCAGTGATCTGGGTTTTGAAAATGGCGTCGGCGGGTTGGTAGAAATGCTGGCTCGTGGAAAAAAATATGCCTTGTTTCTCGACGGTGAGATAACAAATGAGGAGAAGAACAACGCCGACGGCTACACTTATCATTACTCGTTGGTCGCGCGTCGGTACTGGGGAGAATCTTTTTTAGGCCTGGGCGCGCGCGAATCCGGCTACCATAGCAAATTTCCTGACAGCATCATCTGGGAAAAAAGTCCGTTGTACGGAACGCTGGAAGCGGGCAAAAACAACCTATTTTGGGATCTGGATTTTCATTTGCGCTTATTTGCGGAAAACCAAACCATAAACCGCACCCGCGCTGTCGAGCTGCAAATAGAAACCTGGGTACTGGAGGGGGAGAGGTTTGTGTTGTGGATGCGTATCAACACCGGTATAATCAATTTTGTCAGCGGTATTTCCGAAGAGCGCCGGAACGGATACGCAACCTCACTCTCGCTTGGTATCAAGTATGGTTTGTAACTGTCAGTTATTTACAGGAGATCCCTCAGGACCTCCTTTTTTAAATTGGAAAAAATTGTAATGATAGTCAGAAGAACGGTTTTTTGCTAAAATAAAGGCATGGAAATTACACTTATCACAATCATTTTAATTGCTTTTGCCGTGGTTTCTTTTTATAAACCGAAATTTAGCTTAAAACTAATCGCTTTCTTTTTGCCGTTGTATGTTATTCGTTTTTCTATTGGGGGACTGCCGACAACTTTTTTAGAAATCGCGATTTTAATTTTATTTGTAGCCTGGGTAGTTGATGATCTACGCAAAAAGAAATTTAACTTTCATTGCAAACAAACTCGTATTCGCTTACGTAACCAAAAATTGCTCCTGCCAATTTTTGTATTTTTGCTTGCTTCAGTAATTTCTGTTTTCGCAGCCCCAGAATTATTACCAGCCCTAGGAATTTGGCGCGCTTACTTTTTAGAACCGCTACTCGTTTTCATAATGATCTTAGCGATGGCCAAAGGCATGAAAGAAGAAAAATGTATTTTGCTGGGACTAGGTGCTTCAGTTTTGCTAATTTCAGTTTATGCCATCTGGCAAAAATTTATAGGATATGGCATTCCAGAACCATGGGCCGTTGAAGAAGGAAGAAGAGTAACTTCAATATTTCCCTATCCCAATGCCGTCGGTTTGTATTTAGCACCGCTAATAAGTTTGTTTTTCGCTCTAGCAATTTCTACTAAAAATGAATTCGTAAAAAAACCTTTGCGAATTGTTTCTTGGTTAGTTGTAGTTTTAGGAATTTTAGCCACTGCCTTTGCAGTTTCTGAGGGAGCAATTCTAGCAATTGCTGCTGCCATGCTGGGAATTTTATTAATAAGTAAGTGGCGTCTTTATGCAATTGGCGTGGTCTTAGTTTTGGCAATTGTAATATTTGCCGTTCCTACCACGCGCGACTACACAACCAAATTACTTTCTTTTCAAGACGTCTCAGGAGATGTGCGCTTAGCTTTGTGGGAAGGCTCACTAAACATGGTAAAAGATAATCCAATTTTGGGAGTGGGATTAACCGGCTTTGAAGCGCGTTATGCTGAATACAAACTGGATAAACACACAGAAATTCTGGTTTATCCGCATAATTTGATTTTGAATTTTTGGACGGAGCTAGGATTGTTCGGACTGCTTTCATATTTACTCATATTAGAAAAATTCTTTTTACCGAAGGGCAAAAAGTTTTTGGCCACCCTTAATTCCTCACCATTACTTATCGGACTAGCAGCCGCAGCCTTGGCCATAATTGTGCAGGGCTTGGTGGATGTTCCGTATTTTAAGAATGATTTAGCAGTTTTGTTTTGGATTTTATTGGCTCTGGTTTCGGTGGAAACAAAAAGAGCTACCGCTGAAAAAGTTCAGAGTAAACTCGAAGGATAAAACCATACTCTATCATTCTATAGAATAATAGAATAACAAGGTCCTATTTTATAAACATCGCGTCGCCAAAAGAGTAGAAGCGATATTTTTTATTTATGGCCGCAGCGTAGGCCTTGTCGATATTCTTTTTGCCAGCTAAGGCTGAAACCAGCATTAAAAGAGTGGATTTGGGAAGATGAAAATTTGTTAGCAAAGCATCAACCATTTTAAATTTATAAGGAGGATAAATAAACAGATCGATATAATCGATAAAATCTTCAGGTTTCCTTAAATTACCAATCATTTCCAAAACCCGAACTGAAGTTGTGCCCACGGCAATTATTCTTTTGCCATCTTTTTTATATTGCATTAAACGAGCGACCGTGGCTAAATTTGCTTCAGCATATTCAGCGTGCATCTTATGATCGGTAATATCTTCAGTGCGCACCGGTAAAAATGTGCCCGGACCAACATGAAGAGTAATAAATTCTTTTTGCACACCTTTTTTCTCTAAAGCTTTAAAAATGCGTTCGGTAAAATGAAATCCGGCTGTAGGTGCTGCGACGGACATGTTTTTATCATCCGCAGCATAAATTGTTTGGTAATCATCTTTATTATGCAAAGCCGATTTAATATAAGGTGGTGTGGGCATAATACCTATCCTTTCAGTTAAGCGGCGCAATTCGTATGAACCAATAGAAAATTTCACTAGCCAATCATCACGATGTTTATTCAAAATTTCTACCGTGACATTTTTTGGCAGAACAAGTTTAGTTCCCACATTTAAATTTCTACCTTTAAGTAGTGTATGCCAAGTATATTTATCTTTCTCGCGGACTAAAAGAATTTCAACTTTGCCACCAGATTCTTTTTTGGATTCAAGACGAGCGGGAAAAACTTTTGTGTCGTTAAAAACCAAAACATCATTGGAAGTTAAATGTTTAGGAAAATCAAAAAAATGCTCGTGCGAAATAGCACCAGTTTTTTTATCTAAAACCAAAAGTCTTGAACTGTCGCGCGGACAAGCAGGATGATTAGCAATCAGTTCTTCAGGTAAATTGTAATTAAAATCGGAAAGTTTCATAAATTATTTACAGGTAATAAAAAACGGCCAAGGAGCGGCCGTTGTTATCTCAATTTCTAATTAGCAACAGTTTCTGTTTCATCTTTCTTTACAGTTCCATGTTCTGTTAAAATCTTTTTTACTCGTTCAACGATTTGCTGAGGAGTGTAATCAGCTTTTACTAAATAGTCATGTGCACCATTTTTCTTGCCGGTGTTTATGTCGTGGTCGTTACCAAGGTTGGTTATCATAATTACTGGGATTTTGGTGGTGCCGGGATCACTTTTTAAAACGTTCAAGATTTCGAATCCGTCCATCTCTGGCAAGATGACATCTAACATAATCAAATCCACATTTTCACTTTGCGCTAAAAGTAGCCCCTGTTGCCCGTTTTTGGTCGCTGTTACTTCAAACCCGACATTTTTTAGAGCTCTTTGGTAGATTTCATTTAAATCTTGGTCATCCTCAATAACGAGAATGTGTGGATTGTTAGTCATAAATTTTAAACTAACTAATAACTATTTTACAAGATATAGCTAAACTTAGCAATGTTATTTGTTTAAAGCAGTTATTAAATTATCCAAATTTGCTCGCATAACTTTTTCGTAATAATCAGGAGTTACCTCACCAGTTGCTACCGGATCAAGTGTGGAAACTTCCAAATTTAAATCGGTAGCAATAGCTTCTACTAAACGAGCAGAAAATTGTGGTTCGGAAAATATCGCCTTTATTCCAAGTTCAGAAATTTGCTTTTCTACATCGGCAATATATTTAGCGCTTGGTTCTTTGCCGGGAAATTCTTCAATCACTGCCACTTGGTTCAAATTATAGTCGTGTGCAAAGTAAGCGAAAGCAGAATGAAAAGTTACAATTTTATTGGAAGCAGCTTCTGAAGTTTTAGAAGAAATTTCTGTGCTTAAGGTTTGAAGCTGCTTTATATAATTTTCACCATTTTGATTATAAATATCTTTGTTTTTTTCATCGGTTGTTGCTAGCCCATCAATAATATTTTGCACTTGTTTGATTGCTTGAATGGGAGAAACCCAAACATGAGGATTGCTAACATAGTTGTTTTCATCACTAGAAGTTTCTTCAGAAATTAATTCTATTCCTTCCGAAGCAACAATAATTTCTAAATCCGGATTATTGGCACTGGTTATAGCATCATCTAACCAATCTTCTAATCCAACACCGTTGACAATAAAAACATCAGCGTCTGCTAATTTTTGAATATCAGATGGGGAAAGACTATATTCGTGAGGACCAGTTCCGGGTGGTAAGAGTCCAGACACATTAGCAGTTTCCCCGACAACATTTTCGGTAAAAATAGTTAAAGGTAAAAAGCTAGTAACAATATTTATTTTAGTATTTTCTTCCGTAAGATTATTCTCTTCTAAATTCTGATTATTTATTATATAAACGATAGCAATAATAAGAAGAAAAATTACTAAAACAGCTATTATAAAATTAATTATTTTCTTCATGAGGCTTGATTAATACTAAATTTTGGCAAGCAATGAGTAGGCCAATTAAAAACCAAATGTGTAAAATATAAATGGTGGAAAAAGTTAAATACTGAAAAAATGTTCCGAGAGCAGCAGCTGTTAGTCCAATTAAAACCAACTTAATGAATTTGTCTTGCGCTTTTAAGATGGCTTTTGCCGAACGAATCAAGAGGATGAGAGGAATCATTAAGAAGGTAAATAAGCCAAAAATTCCAGTTTCTGCCAAGGTTTCCAAATACTGATTATTTACGATTAACCAACCAGTGTTGGGAATTTCATCAGGATAAGTGGCCACTTCGGGGCCAAAATTACCAATCCCAACTCCCAGCCAGGGCTTGGTTTGAAAAAGATCCCAGGCTTGTTCGTAAGTATCAAATCTTTCCACTACACCAGAACCGGTGGTAAAAGTTGTGGCCTGTTCCGTGAAAGTTGACAGGGCGTCTTGTTCACCAAGTTGAATAAAATATGTAGCTGCCAGGAGGGCTACTAAAATTAGACCTACACTTAATACAATAACCTGGGGATGTAAAAGTTTTTGCCATAAAATAATGGCAATCACAAAAACGGTAATAAATAATCCTAAATATCCACCACGCGATAAAGTTAATATTAAATTTAAGCCTGCGAGTCCAAGTAGTAATAATAATATAAAAGATTTTAACCACCAAGTTTTTGCTTTGAGACGCGCTAACCATAAAGATAAAATTATGCCAATAGGAATAAGTAAAAAATTAGCAAAATAAAGTGGCTCTAAACCGGTGGAATGAATGCGCGGAAAACCAAAAACTTCACTGGTATAATGTTCACGCAGTCCAGTTATAGATGATGGTAGTCCAGCTACATCACCAAGAAACTGATACAAACCAAAAATAGAAACTATAACCGTAGTTAGAAGCAGAGCGCCAATAATTATTTTTAGTTGTTTTTTATTATTAATAAGATTAGGAATTAGCCAACTAATTGCAAAAACAAAAGCAATAAAAAACCACACCATTAAACCACGCTGAAAGTTTACAGCCGTAATAAGTGAGAGCAAGCTGATTCCTAAAAATAACAACATCCAAGAAGCTAGGGGATTTGCAGCCAAGCGTTTCCTTTTTTCCAGTAAAAAATAAAAAACAAAACTAGCCAGTACTGCTAAAGCGATAATTTGTGAACCGCGAATGGTGGAGCCGGCCACATCAAAAGAACCAATTCTTTCGAAGGGAAGCAAAAATGTTATCAAAATTAAACCGGTAAAAGGTTTTTTGACGCTTAAGAAAAATATAAAAACTGTAATAACTAAAGCAACTGATAGGGCAGGAGACCACCAGCCTAAAAAAACGGTAATAAAACCCATACCGATGCCAAGCAATATTCCTAATATGTAATGCCAATTTTTGATTAAACTATTCATGTGTTAATACCTTTAAAGTTTCCTCAGCTGTTTTTTGCCAAGAGAACTTTTGTGCTTGTTTATAACCTTTTTCTACCAATTTATTTTTTAGGTTCTCATTAAGATACAACTCTTTTATACTTTTAGCAATATCGGTAACATTTTTGGGATCAACAAGCAAAGCTGCTTCTCCTACCACTTCTGGTAAGGAAGAAATATTGCTCGTTAAAACTGGTGTGCCACATTTCATGGCTTCAAGCACCGTCATGCCAAAACCTTCATAAAGTGACGGAAATAAATAGGCAGTAGCGTGAGAATAAATGGCTGGTAAATCGCAAGCTTCAATATAATTGGGAAAGATGATGTCTTTTTCTAAACCCAAATTTTCAATAGTTACAAATATTTCCTTATAATACCAACCTTTTTTGCCAACTAAAACCAGTTGAGGAAAATCATTTTCTGATTTAGCAATTTTGTAAGCCTTGATTAAGCGCACTATATTTTTTCGTGGTTCTAGCGTGGAAACAAAGAGAAAGTATTTAAAAGGGAGTGAATATTTTTGCAAAATTTCCATATTACTTGTTGGCTGAAAAATATCACTAGCAGCTAAGAGAATTACAATTATTTTATCTTGGGCAACAGAAAAAGTTTTTATAATATCTTTTTTAGTGCTCTCAGAAATTGCAATAATCTTTAAACATTTTTTGGCTGCTCTAATTAAAGTTAATTTTTCAATTAAGGACGCTTTGGTTTGATGCTGGGAAATTTTTAGAAAAACTACTAAGTCAGGAATTATAACCACACACTTTTTAGGAACAAGAGCCGGAATAATATAACTGGTAGTGGCTAAAAATTTATCAACTTTATCAATAAATAAAAGATGCCACAAACAAACCAGATGCCAAAAAATACTAGGTGCTTTGATTTGTTTAACTTTTATATTTTTGGAGTCAATAACAGATAACTGGTCTTTGGTATACAAAATAAACTGATGTGGAGAATCAGAATTTTCAATTTCTTTTAACAATTCCTGAACATAAGTACCCTTACCAGCTTTTTCAAGGCCCGCTGCTTCACGAGCATCAATTCCTATTTTCATTTGTTTGTAAATAAGAGGTAAAATTTATTAATCATTTTTTCGAGTGAGAATCTTTCGGCTACTCTTTTACGTCCCATTTGTCCAAAACGATCCCGTAATTCAGCATCGTCAGTTAATCTTTGCAGAGCTTTATAGGCCTCATCCACATTATCAATCGGAACTACAATTCCGGTTTCATTATTTTTTACTACTTCTTTAAGTCCAGAAATGGCGGTGGCCACGACCGGTTTACCAAGTGATTGTGCTTCAGCGGCAGTTAATCCAAAAGATTCACGACGGCGAGAAAGCAAGGCCACAATATCTAAATTGGCAAAAAAATGAGAAATATCTCGGCGATCAACTTGTCCAACAAATTCTACTTGCTCTAATATTTGTAAACGGTTAGCAAGTTTTATTAAATTTTCTTTTTCCGGACCATCACCAGCAATTTTTAAGAGCACATTTTTATTGTCTTTATAAAGTTTGGCAAAGCTGTTGAGTAAAACATCAATGCCTTTTTCATAAGCTAAGCGGCAAGCGGTGCCAATAACAACTTTATCCAAATTATCTTGTTTTTTTATATCGTCTGAAAATTTGTTTAAGCTGATACCATTATAGATTACCTCAATATTTTTTCTATTTAATCCCAATTTTTCTAGTTGATTGCCAATCGCTTCGGAAACGGCTACCACTTTTGCAGAACGAGAAAGTTTTTTGTATAAAAATAAATAAGGATTTTTTAATAACCAACGTTCAATACGCAAGTGTTCAATCCAAACAACTTTTAATCCCAGTTTTTTAGCTACCCAAGTTGCTAGCAATTTTTCTGTTAGCACTTGGCAATAAATTGTTTTAATGCCAAGTTTTTGCTTATACTTTTTTAAGTAAAGATAAGTTTTAAATAAAACAAAAGGATAGGTGATAGTAAATAAAATTAAATTAATGGGAGTTACCGGCTCAAAACCACCCCACACTTTCTGGTGCGGATATTTTCTTTTGGCAAATTCTTTAAGTAACACAAGGCAGGAAGAGGCTAAATAAATCTTCACGTTTTTTGCCGGCAAAGCTTTAGCCAGTTGTAAAGTGTGAATCTCACCGCCACCAAAAGAAGAGTGGATGGGAAATTTTAGAAATAAAACTTTATTCATTATCTTTTTCTAATCCTTGATACAAGTTTTTAAGTTTTTCTTGTAATTCTTTTTCATCTAAAATTTCACGTCGTAAACGTGCTTTGGCTTTTCGTAAATGTTTTTTATAACCTTTGCTAATCATTGGTTTTTTGGATTACGCAGACGAATAATTTCTACAACAATATCTTTGGAAACACCCTTAATAAGGTATAAAACCACAAAATATATTAAACCAGCAACGACAATGGCAATAAGAAAGTTCAAATTAGGAGTGAAATAAAGGAAGGCACCCATTATAAGAGAAGCCAGTAAGGCTTTACCAAAAACCTTAAAATGCGGTCGCACCTTGGTGGCTTTATAAATTATTATAATAGAAGAAATGGCAATTAAAAATTCTGTTATTAAAGTTGAAACCACTGCTCCGTAATATGAAAAATATGGGATCAAGCCAAAACTAATACCGACGGCGAGTACGGCGGCAATAGCATAAAAGGGTACCATCTTTTTTTGTTTGTTGGCTGCTACCACAGCATTGCCACAAAGATTACCAAAAAAGATAGCACCGACGGCAAAAATTAAAGCCTTTAAAACACCGGCCGAATCAGCAAATTCTTCTTCACCAAAAAATACCATTAAAGGGGTGGCGACAAATTGTGTGCCCACAATAAGCGGAATAACAATAATTGCTAAGGCATCAAAACCTTTTCTAAAAATGCGAGCAAATTTTTCTATGTCAGTTTTTATATATTTGGAAAAAACTGGAAAAAGTAAACCAGAGAAAATGGCCGCAAAGGTTATCAGATTTTCTAATATTTTTTGGGCGGCACCAAGGATGCCAACTTCGGCGCCATCACCCTTTAAAACTGACAAAATAATTACGCCGGCACGAAAATAAATTAAATTCAGAATTACAGCAGCTGCCAAAGGCGCAGTGATTTTTATTAAGCGCCACCACCATTTTTTATCAAAGGTCAGGCGTATTTTTACATAACGACGGGCAAAAAAGAAAGTTATTAAAAAATTGATAACACTCGAAATAGAAACTACCGCCATAATTGCTAAAATGCTCCAACCCATTTTAATGGCGAGATATACACCAGCTAGCCAAATAAGACGACCGACAATTTCTCCGATCGTAACTTTGTCCATGCGGAAATGCTTCTGAAAAATTCCCACTAAAATTTGATTCAAAGAAATTGCTAGATAAGAGAAAGTTCCTATTAGAATTGCTAACTTGGTCGTTAAGGAATAGGGGAAGATGAGAGCAACGAGGGGAGCGAGTACTAAAGCAATAACAGCAATGGTTAATCTTAAAGTGAAAGCATTGCTGGCAATTTTTGAAACATCGGCTCCTTCTTTAGAAATTTCTCTAGTCATTACTAGGTATAGTCCCATGTCAGCCAATACGCCAAAAATCGCCAAGAAATTTATAGCGGTGGTGTAAACACCAAAACCTTCTTGTCGCAAATAGCGTAACATCATACTAATGGTGATGAGCGCCAGTAGAGTGCCGATAATTTTACCGACAAACTGAATTATTGAATTGTGGGCAACTTGGCGAGTAAGTGACATCCTGATAGTACAATTACTGATCAATTTTTGTTTGTATGTATTTACACCCGGATTGTACTACCGGGCTTATTTTTATAAACTTAGAGTACCATTTTAAATCCATTTATTCAATCTTTAGTTTATCCCTTAAAATAGGGAATAATCAAGGGTTTTTCTACAAGGATAACTTATATCATAAAACATATTGACTATAATGTAAAGATATGCTATAATAACAAGTGTAATAATCCTCTGCAAAAGCGCCTGAAATAGCGCTTTTTTCATCCCCATAAAAAAACATATAAAACAAAAACAAATGTCTCTACAAACAAGCAGAAAATATGCCAAAACTCTAATAATCTTGGCTCTCGCCTTGCTGTTTTTTTTGCCTCTGGCTTATTATCTATCCGAAGTAGTGGAAGAAAAATATAATGCTAACTATTCCTCAAGTTTAATTAGTGCTATGAAAAAAATTGGTAAGCCAGATTATAAAACTGAAATTGTTGGTGTTAGCCACACCGATTTGCGTATAAAAGAAGGAGAAGAAGTTAGAGTTTGGGTAGATTATAAAAATGTGGGAAAAAAGACTTGGTACAATTTTGGTGATAGAGAATTTATTGCCATGAACACCGCTGAGCCGCGTGATCGCATCAGTCCCTTTCAAGCAGCCGACTGGGACAAAGACAACGAACGTTATGACAAAAGACCAAATCGCATGTATGATCGGGAAATATCTCCTGGTAATGTCACGCGATTTTACATTACTTTAAAAGCTCCTTATAAGCCGGGCAAATACAAAGAATGTTTTCAACTTGTTTCCGAATGGCGTGAGTGGATTGAAGGTAGCGGCGTTTCTTTTAATATAGAAGTTTATAAAAATGAAGTTCCCACTCTTCCTAAAAATGGTGGTCCCATTTTGCGTGTGGGAATTCTAGCGGAAATAAATCCGGTGGAAGTTTCTTCTGATGGTGCATTTGAAATCAGAGATTATTATGGAAATTTGGTAGCGCTTTATCATGAAGACGAAATAATCACAGTGTCTTATAAAAACGGCGAATATACTTTGAGTGCTCCGGCTACAAGTGTAAAAGGAATTTACAATCCTCAAGGTTGGCAAAAAGTTACTAAAGATTTTCCGCGCTTCATTCCCAAAAATGGAGCAGTAATGCAAATTGTAAATTATGAAGATCGCCCTAATTGGAATCCATCATTTAATTACAATCGTTACCACGGCAATTTAGAAGTGCGCATGTTGTTTGGCGAAAACGAAAGAATGCAAGTTATTAACGAACTTCCGCTCGAACATTATATTAGAGGACTGGCTGAAACTTCTAATAATTCCCATGCCCAGTTTCAAAAAGCTTTGTCAGTGGTCGAAAGAACTTACGCCTATATTTTACTATCACAAGATAGTAAGCATGCCAGTAAAAATTACAACATTGATAATTATTACGATCAGGTTTATAAAGGTGTGACTTATGAATTTATGACACCCAATATTTCCACCAATGCCAAAACTACACTTGGCGAAATGGTTAAATACAAAGGTGATGTGGTTGTGACGCCATATTTTTCACATAGTGATGGTCGCACTCGTTCTTGGACAGAAGTTTGGGGTGGTTCTAAAAAGCCTTGGCTTAAAGGAGTAGATGATTCAGTTTGTGGTCAAAACGAAATGCTCGGACATGGTGTGGGGATGAGTGCTTGCGGAGCTTTGAAAATGGCTGAAGCAGGTAAAAAATATAAAAAAATATTGAAATATTATTACAGCGAAGTAAATGTGGCCAAGATGTATTAGTGGTTAGACTGACTGACTTTTTGGTCAGTCCGATCTAATCATTAACACAAAAGCCGCATAAAACAAAAATGCCCCGCTCCAGTTTATAGAAAACTGGGGCGGGGTTTCTTAAATTTAAGCGCTTGGTGCGGCTTCAGGTAGTTTGCCTTTTTCTTCAACGGGTAGGGAAGAGTCTTTAACAATAACTTCTTCTGGGCTTAGAGAAACAATTTGTTTATGGTCAACAATAAATTGTTTAACCATAATATTCAAACCCATTTTGGGGCCGACAAATATTTTGCGCAAATCCCAATAAGTTAAGTGCACGGAAAATTCATCTACCATACCAAGTGGTGCTCCCGATTCTGATTTTACCAAAGCACCAATTAGAAATTGGTAAGAGTCAACCTGTTTTTTTAATTTTTCATCAGAAGTAAGGGACCAAATTTCAGCGGTATCAACTTCGGTGCCACCAGTATGACAAGCCGAAATATGCATCGGCGTTACAAAATAATATTCAAAAAAAGCACGTTTCTTTATAAGCAGTGCTTTTACTTTGCCGGTATCGAAATCGAGCAATACCTGTTCACATCCACCTATTTCTTCTTTAGTGGATTCATCTAATATAGGCCTCTTTAATATTTCTTCGCTAACTAGTAGCATTTATTTTTTTGGTTTTATAACTAAACGTCTTTCAGTATCAAGGCCAACACTTTCAGTCATAATTTCTTCATCTTCTGCTAATGTCATATGAATAATTCTGCGTTCACCAGCCGGTAATGGCTTTAGAACAACTTTTTCACCAGTGGTTTTAACTTTTTTAGCAAATTCGTAAGCCAGTCTTTGTAAATGTTGTTCGCGAGCTTGACGATAATCATTTACATCTAAAATGAAATAGATAATTTCTTCGGACTTGTTTTTTAAAAGCAAACGAGCCAAATGCTGTAAGGCTTGTAAATTGGAACCGTTGTGACCAATAAGAAATCTGGATTCAGTTGATTTAATGTTAAGAGCCAACATTTCACGGCCGTCGTCGTCTGTTTGGATGCGCGTAAAAATTTCTCCTGTAATTCCCATGGCAGAAAGCAATTCAGTAACAACTGATTTAACAATCTGCACATTTTTTTCATTTAGTTGAGCGGCTACAAAAGTGCGCTCTTTTACCTTATCCATAGTATTATTTAGCTTCAACGACGACTTCTTTTTTATCCTTTGGTGAACCGGTCGAATCATCATTTTTAGAAGCACCCTTCATTATATATGCTTGTTGGATAATTGCAAATAAAGTGGTTACTACCCAGTAAAGGGCTAACCCAGAAGGCAGACTCATAGCAATAAAGGTAGTCATGATAGGCATGAAGTATAGCATTTGTTTGCCCATCATTTGGGACATGTCGGGCATATTTGGCTTGCCTTGATTTTTAGCCACATTAGTTTTTGTTCCACCTTGTTTTTTCTGCCGAGCAGCAATTTGACGAGACTGAATATATTGCAAACCTCCAGCTAGCAGAGCAAACCACAAATTTGATTCCGACAGATTCACAAAACCAAAAAACATATGATTAATTGTTCCCGGATTGGGAACAAAAGGATACAAGAATTCTGTGACATCACTTTTAATGCTTTGGCCAAAAACACGATACAGAGCAAAAATGATTGGAAGTTGTAGAAGTAGTGGCAAGCAAGAACCCAGCGGATTGATTTTATTTTCTTGATAAAACTTTAAAAGTTCACGACTTTGCGCTTCCTTGTCATCTTTAAACTTTTCTTTAATTTCATTTATTCGTGGTTGCAATTCTTGTAAAGCTCTTTGCGACTTGAATGATCGACGAGAAAGAGGTAACAACAACAAACGAATAATTATCGTAACAATTATAATAGAAATACCAACATCTTTATAAGGAATCAAATCATAAATATATATCAGTAAATTTAGAATTGGCTCAAACAAAATAGTATTGTATAGACTTCCTATCATTTGGTTTTGTTGTTTAATGGTATTTGATCAACGCCACCGCGCGACCACGGATTACAGCGAAGAATTCTAAGCAATGAATAAAAACCACCCTTAAGCACACCGTGTTTTGTTACTGATTGCTTGGAGTATTCACTGCAACTTGGATAGTAGCGGCAAAAACCGTGCGGGTGTTTCATTTTTCCCATCTCGCTATGGTCGGGGGAAACAGTTTGTTGATAAAAATTAATTAGCCGAGCAACAGTTTGGCGAGGTAGAAAGACAAAATTTTTCAGAAGTCTTTTCATTATATAAATTTAGCTTTGGCAAATAATTTATTTAGCGCTTCTTCAATTTCAGTATAACTTTTTTCCAGAATATTCTGATTGGTCATGATAACGGCGTCGTAACCGGTAGAAAATTTTGAGAAGTTCTTTTTAAGAACGTCGCGGATCTGTCTTTTAATTTTATTGCGAATCGTAGATTTCTTTGAAACTTTGGTAGAAATTACAATTCCGAAACGAGAGGGAGCATCTTTGGTGGTAGGTAAATATTTCATCATTATACAACCACAGCTGACAAACTTGCCTTTCCGATAAAGGTAGGAGAATTCTTTATCTTTAAGTATGCGATTCTTTTTCGGAAGCATTATAAGGTTTTAAACCCAGTAGTACAACTTTTTTGTTGTAACACTAAGATGATTGTTATTGTTTTGCGAAAACTAATTGAAAGCATAATTATAATAAATACATTATAAGGTTGTACTACAGGGTTAAACAGTCAGCTTTTTGCGACCTTTGGCGCGACGACGTTTAAGAACATTACGTCCATTTTTGGTACGCATTCTTTTGGTAAAACCGTGAGTCTTGGCTCGCTTTCTTTTTTTCGGTTGATACGTTCTTTTAGGCATATAATTAATTCAAAAGTTAAAAGTCAAAAGGCAAAAATTATTGTTTTAATTTTATCACAGAACTGGCGATTATTTTAGAAATCTGTATAGCTTCATCAAGCAGTTTATTTATTCTTTCACTATCGGTTATTTTGCCATCTCTTAGCAATCCTAGCCAATATCTGGTTTCATTGGCACTTTTTAATGCCATTACATAATATTGTCTAAACTCTTTGCGGGAACTAGAGGATTTTCCTTCAACAATATTGGCACCAATTGATGTCGCGGAACGAAGCAATTGATTGTATAATGTTTTATAAATTATAGACTTAGAATACAGTTTTATTATTTGTAGACTAAATCTATAACATCTTTGTTTAGGGTCAACCCCAGCTTCAGACCACGAGCTTTTACGCATTCCTTTTAAGTTTTGACTTTTGAGCTTTAACTTTTTATTTATTATAACATAAATCCAAGCAATTTCCGTGCTTGGGAATGCGAGAGTAAATTTAACAGATAAATTACTATTCGTCAATCCGTTTTTACAATTATCCTTTTTTGACTTATTATAAACATAAGCAGTATTTTTTTTGACAAAAAAGACAGACAATGTCATTACCAAAGAATTACAATCCAAAAGAAAACGAGCGCGCGATTTATGATAAATGGGAAAAATCGGGCTATTTTACACCGGAAAAACTATCGAATGCTAAAAAGCGAAAACCTTTTACCATTTCTATGCCACCACCAAATGTAACTGGTGATTTACATTTAGGTCATGCTTTAGTTTTGACGATTCAAGATATTATGATTCGTTATCAGCGCCTGAACGGACGCAAAACTTTGTGGTTGCCAGGAACTGATAGTGCGGGAATTGGAACTACAGTGGTGGTTGAAAAAAAACTATCAGAAAAAGGTTTGAATCGGCATGATTTAGGACGCGATAAGTTTTTAGCTGAAGTTAAGAAGTGGGTAGCAGAGACTCGTCCAAAAATTGTTGAGCAAACAAAAACGATGGGAGCCAGCTGTGATTGGAGTCGGGAGAAATTCACCATGGATAAAGATATGTACTTCGCTGTGCAAGAATCATTTATTCGTTTATATAATGACAATAAAATTTATCGCGATTTGCGTCTCACAAATTTTTGCACGCGCTGTGAATCGGTAGTTTCTGATTTAGAAGTAAAGTACGAAGATCGACAAGGGAAGCTTTGGTATTTTAAATATCCGCTCAAAGATTCTGAAGAATTTATTGTAGTGGCAACAACGCGTCCGGAAACTATGCTGGGTGATACGGCCGTGGCTGTGAATCCTGATGACAAGCGCTACCAAAAATATATTGGCCAAATCTTGGTGTTGCCAATTATTGGTCGCGAAATTCCTGTTATTAAGGACAGATTAGTTGATAAAGATTTTGGCACCGGCGTCGTTAAAGTAACGCCGGCTCATGATCCAAACGATTTTACCATGGGGCAGCGCCATAAATTGCCGGCCATTTCTGTTATTAATAAAGAAGGAAAAATGACGACAGCGGCCGGCAAAGATTTTCAGGATTTAGAATCAATTAAAGCACGACAAAAAGTTGTAGAGAAAATGGAAAAGCTTGGACTACTGGAAAAAGAAGAAGATTACAAGCATTCAGTTGGGCTTTGTGAAAGATGTTCATCAGTAATTGAACCACTTCTTACCACGCAGTGGTTTGTGGATGTTAAACTTCTAGCTGATAAAGCTTTAGCAGCTGTCAAAACTGGGAAGACCAAAATTGTTCCGGAACGTTTCAACAAACTTTATTACAATTGGTTAGCCAATATTCAGGACTGGTGCATCTCGCGTCAGATTTGGTGGGGTCATCAAGTTCCCGCTTATTATTGTAAAGATTGTTACGACGAAACTTTGTATGGCAAAGGCAAGAAACGAAAAGGAATTCATGTTGGCTTGAAACCACCGAAAAAATGTAACGACTGCGGTTCAAGTAAAATTTATCAAGATGAAGATACACTTGATACTTGGTTTTCATCTGGCTTATGGACATTCTCAACTTTAGGCTGGCCAAAAAATGAAGGAAAGAAAAATAGTGATCTACAGGAGTTTCACCCAACTGATGTTATGGAAACGGGCTGGGATTTAATATTTTTCTGGGTAGCTCGCATGATGATGCTCTCACTGTATTTCTTAGATGAAGTTCCATTTAAAACAATTTATTTTCACGGCATGATTTTGGATCCGAAAACTGGTCAGAAGATGAGTAAATCTAAAGGAACAGGAATTGATCCGTTACTCATGACAGCCAAATATGGAACGGATGCTTTGCGCATGGCTTTAGTTGTAGGAACAAGAGCTGGTCAGGATTTGAAATTGCATGAAGAAAAAATTGCTGGTTACCGAAACTTTTCTAATAAAATTTGGAATATTGCCAGATATTTAACTGATTCTAAAGGATTTTCTGGAAAAATTCCGCGCACATTAAAGAGTGAAACCTTAGCTGACAAATGGATTCTTTCCCGTTTAGAAAATTTGAAAGAAGAAATAAAAGAATCTTTCACAACTTATCGTTATGGCGATGCTGGTCAAAAACTTTACGATTTTGTTTGGCATGAATTGGCCGATTGGTATGTAGAGATTTCCAAAATTCAAGCCAACGAAAAAATAACCGCCGACGTTCTCACTAAAGTTTTATCAGAAGTTCTGATTATGCTCCATCCTTTTATACCATTTATTACTGAAACTATTTGGGCAGACATTCAGGAAAAAGATGAATTATTGATCGTTGCAGCATGGCCGAAAGCAAAACCAGCTGCAAAAAATACTCGCGCGGAAAATGAATTTGCTAACTTGCAGGAGATTATAACTACTGTTAGAAATGTTCGTGCCGAATATCAAATTAAACCAAATGAAAAGCTGGATATTTTTGTCAGCGACAAAACAGCCTGTAAACAAAAAGAAATAATTGAATATCTAAGTCGTTGTTATCTAAAAAATAAAATTGGCAAAGAAAAAGGTATCTTAAAAATAGCTCTCAAAAAAGGTTACGTTGCAATTGATTTGCGGGGAAAAATTGACGTCACCCGCGAAAAAGTAAGACTGGAAAATGAAAGAAAAGAAGTTGCTAAATATTTGGAGGGGATTGAAAGAAAACTGCAGAACGAAAAATTTATGGCCGGCGCTCCCGAGGAAGTGGTAGAATTGGAAAAGAAAAAACAAACTTCGTTTTCTGAGAGATTAAAAATAATTGATAAACATTTGGGGGAGTTATAATTAGTCTTGACAGAATTGTAATACTATTATAATATTTCACGATGCTTCAAATAGCATTTTTTGTTTTTTCAACTGCATCTCTAACGCATTTATGGAGGCAAGGTGATGGCGAGAAAAAGGGTGAAAAGGGATAAAAAAAAGAATATGGTTGCCATACGTAAGCGCAAGAAGGTGCGCAAACAGGCCATCGCCCAGTTCGGTGTCACCGGTCCGACCCAGTGGATTCACGACGTGCTCTACGACGTCAACGGCGAGGAGATCATAAACAACGGCGGCCCTGGCAAAAGCGCGTTCCAGCAGGTTGAACGTTCCCGTTCTGAGAAAAGAGACAGTCGCCAGGACAGAAAGGAGAGAGACAGTCTTATCTGGTGGTAGAATTTTATCACCTATCTCTCAACCGCCAAACTTATCAAAATAAGTCACTGGCGGTTTTTTATTGACACAAACAATCTCTTAGGATAAAAATATTTCAACTGTGGTCTGTGGTAAATGATTGTCAAAACGGCCTTTTGGCAAAGCTTCTCATTTATCATGGTCCCGTGGGTGCCCGGACGGCCTCTACTGCAACAGAGTCGTCCGGCGCCCCGAAATTATTTCGTTTGCAATGTGAGGACAGCTAAACCATTCATAGAAGGAGGATTTTATAAAATAATATTTCAAAAGTTGTGACAAGAAAAAATATACAAGGCAACTAATGGTCTAACCAGAAGTTGCCCTATTTTTATTGACAAGAAAAAATCGTTTTGGTATAAATTAATCGTACCAGAGAGGCGGTATTTCGAGAGTGCGATAATCGGTCCAGTGATGAAATGGACAAAACCTTCTATTCACTCCTACCGTCCAAGTGTGAAGCCAGTCGGCCTGCTGACTGGCAACATCAATCCTGGAACAGGTGCTTACGCCGCTAACACGACGACTCGTCGCGCAAGCACCATAAATCGCCGTGAGGACACACTATGAGCCACTGGGACCCACACGTCTGCGACTAGCCTGCGGGGGCGCCAAATTTTTCCCATTCGGGAAGAAGAATAGCGCCCCCCCCTTTTTATATCAAAAAACCCCAGCCCCAGTTTTTGGAATAAAAAACTGGGGCTGGACAAGTCACTAGTAAAAGGCATTCCATAAGCCATTAGCTATATGCTATAGGCCAATTATGTTACACGATCAATTTCTTCTAAAGAAGTAATACCTTCAATTACGCGCAACAAGCCGTCTTGTCTCATAAAGACGGTATTTTGTTTTCTAGCAGCGGCATCAATTATTTCATCAGCTGAAGCCCTAGCGTCAATTAATGACCTAATAAATTTATCATTTCTAATTACTTCATAAATTCCTACCCGGCCTTTATAACCAGTTAAACTACATTCTTTGCAACCTTCAGGATTAGCTTTGTAGAACTTACTAACTTTTTTAGGATAATGTTGAGCCATTTCTTCTTTCATTTTATCCAATAAAATCATATCTGGTTTATAGGATATTTTACATTTTTCACAAAGGCGTCTGACCAAACGTTGAGCAATCATAGCATTAAGTGCTGGACCTAAAACAAAAGGACGAATTCCCATATTTATAAAACGAGGAATTACACCTGACGCATCATTGGTATGTAGGGTTGAGAAAACAATGTGACCAGTGAGCGCTGCCTGACAAGCAATTTCCGCCGTTTCCAAATCGCGAATCTCACCAACCATAATTACATCTGGATCCTGACGTAAAATGGAACGCAATCCGGAAGCAAAAGTCATGCCGGCGTCGGTATCAATTTGAGTTTGAGAAACTCCATCTAAACGATACTCAATCGGATTTTCCAAAGTGATAATATTTATTTCCGGCTTTTTAATTTTATTTATAAAAGCATACAGAGAAGTTGTTTTACCAGAACCAGTCGGACCGGTGGTTAGAATCATGCCATTTGGTTTGGCAATTTCTTCTTCAATAATTTTTAAGGCGTCACCGCGCATTCCCAAATCTTTAACTGACAACGAAGTTTCACCAGTTCCGAGTAATCTTATAACCAAAGTTTCGCCATAAGCTGTTGGTAAAAGAGAAATTCTTAAATCAATTGCTCGGCCTTCACCTAAATCAATAGTGAAGCGGCCATCTTGAGGGACATTAGAAATATTTAATTTCATCCCACTTAAAAGTTTTACGCGCGAT
Source organism: bacterium (assembly GCA_043815505.1). GTDB lineage: Bacteria > Patescibacteriota > JABMPQ01 > JABMPQ01 > JBDRIV01 > JBDRIV01. Next base: position 102,834 of record JBDRIV010000003.1, on the reverse strand, counting down.
AAAACTCTTTTGTAAGTGTTGTGAGGAATAGTAGTAACATTCTGCAAAATTCCATCAATTCTGTAACGTAATTGTACTTGTTCTTTTTCAGGATCAATGTGAATATCAGAAGATTTTGAAGCCACCGAACCAGCAATAATTAGTTCCAGTAATTCGGAAGTTTCTACTTCGCGAATTTTTCCTTTCAAAGCCTCAATATTTTTTACTTCTTCTTGCGCTTTCAATAAAGATTCTGCTGTGATATCAACATCATTGGTGGCCACGATAATTTTCGGAGCAGTTTTGTAAAGATTTAAAAGATAATCAAAACTGCTTTGCGAAACCAAATATTTAGTGGCAATGGTATATCCATTTTCATCTTCCATCCGACGCCACAAATCACGAATTTTTTCGTTATTAGGAATAGTTGTAACCACAACCAAATTTTTCCCTTGGCGATTAATGATGGCGTAATTATTATCGCGTGCCTCTTCTTCCGGAACCAAAATCATAGCTTCCTGATCAATCGGGAAGCCACGCAAATTAGCGTAACGCATACCATTTCTTTCGGCTGTCTGCTCAACTTGGTTTTCTAAAGCAGCTTCAGAAAGGGAAGAAAGTTTTTTGCTTAGTTTTTCTTGCTTGCCGCTTTGGTAGTTTCCGTACGTACCTTTGGTCAAGCGGTCAGCTGGTTGGTTTTTGGGCATGTAGAAGTTTAAACTACTCTATATTATAGCAAAATTAGAATTAAAAAAAAGAAAGCCCTGATTTGTATAGCGCGGGGGCTTTCGGTTCCGCGCAGATGGTGCGAGTTGGATTAGTATTTCATAATAAATTTTTTTTCATCAGGACTTGAAGTGATCGTGAATTCGACCAGGTAATCCGTAATGAGCATACGCTCATTGATTCTTTTCGCGAGCTTGCGGTTGGAGCGATTTATCACCAACCACTTGAAGATCAATATGATCACCAGGCTAGTGACCAATGCTCCGATGATGAAAATCATCGTTTCGGAGCAACCGGGGATTTTCACGAAGCTGAAGATCGACTCGGCCGATCGTTCCGACCATGAGTGGTAAATCATCTGGGTCATGAAAATGATTCCCAGAATGCTTGCGAAATACCGCTTTGGGGCCCACAACTGGCTCCTGATCAAACTCCTGTCCTCAACAACCTTTCTTATTACGTCCATTTCCTTGTCCTCCTATCAAGTTGTTTTAGTACATTTCCACAAACAGACATTACATGTTATCACAAAACATAAATAATGTCAATAGTTGGGGAATAAAAAAGGCTTATATAAGCCAAATATAAACAATAACAGTCTATCTAATTTGTGTTAGGGAACTAAATAACCACAGTTTCCTTAATCAAGTTTTTTATCATTTTTTCAGCTTCGGCCAAAGAATTTTCTGTAAAGTTAATAGTTAAATCACGATCGCTTTTCTTTAAAACATTAAAGCGAGATTCATAAATTTTTGGTTTTAAAGGTGGCAGAATTCTAATTAAACCAGAAATTATTCCCGGTTCTGCTTCATAAATAATAATAATAAATTTAGCATCAGGAACAGACAAACTTATTTCATCCAAAGCACCTGCCAAATCATTGGCTGTAGCTTCCGCTCGACGAAAATCATCGGCTGTTACCAGACTCCAAACCACAGTAGAACCGAGTGCGTGTTTAAGACGAGCTAAAACTCGACCCCATAGCTTTAAGGCAGGCAAAGATTTCGTTTTGTAAATCTTCTTTACAATCAACTGTTGATCGGCACCGTGATCAATTAAAGAAGAGGCGACTTGAAAAGATTTGGGAGTTGTGCGATTATTTTGAAAACTTTGCGTGCCGGCAGTAATTCCTGTTAGTAGTGACGTAGCAATATTTTTATCAAACAATTTAAAATCAATTTCTTTTATCATTTCGTACAAAACTTCTGAAGTGGACGAAGCTTTAACATCAACCAAATTTACTTCACCAAAATTTTCGTTGGCAGAAGAATTATCAATATTAATAATTGGAGTTTTGAAAAAAAGCGATGCATGTTTTTCGTAAATTGAACCCAAGCGCTCTAAATCAGGAGTATTGATAGTAATTATGGCCTGGTAATTATAAGAACCAGAATAGGTGTCCAAATGTGATTCATTGTAATTGCCTTTTTCTGGTGTTATATAAATATTTAATTTGTTGCCGTCTTCATCAAAGTCGTAAGAAAATTCTGCTACTTTAGCATGAGAGGTGTCCAAAGAAATTACAAAATTATTGGCCGATTTTAAAGTGCCTTTAATTTTATCATAGCGCGGTAAAAAATTGAGAGCAGAAGAAAATCCTGAGGGACAAACCAGATCAATTTCTTTTCCCATTTTTTCCAAAAATAAACCGCACGCCAGCAAACTGCCGATAGAGTCTTCAGTGGGATGTTCACGCGTAATCAGTAGAATTGATTTGGCGTCGTCTATTATTTCTTTTGCTTGATTAATTGCGCTTAGGGCCATAAAAAATAGTTATCATATTAGTTTATCCTTCGTAACACGCAGTGTCAAGCATTACAAAAGTGCACAATTGAGCTTGTTTTAAGCTAAAAATCTGTTAAAATGTCAATAGTTTATAAACCTATGGATATAATTGAAGTTATAATTTTAGGAATCATTCAAGGCCTGACGGAATTTCTTCCCATTTCTTCGTCAGGACATTTAGTTATTGCCCGTGATTTATTTCATTTGACCGATCAGGGCATATTTTTTGATGTGATGTTACACCTCGGAACATTTTTTGCGGTGGTAATTTATTTTTGGACAGATATTATAAAAATTTTATCCGGAATATTTAAAAAAGGAAGCGGTGAACAGAAACTGGCTTGGTGGATTGTGCTGGGTACAATTCCAGTTGTCATTATTGGTTTTTTAGCTGAAGATTTGGTATCAGAGTTTTTCCGTGACGCTTTGTGGGTCGGTTCTTTTCTAATTATTTTAGGTTTTGTGTTTATTTTAATAGAGAAAAAATTCAATTCCATTTTACAAAAGAAGGAACTTAGTGGTTTGCGTTGGCTTGATGTTTTGATAATTGGTGTTGCCCAAAGTATTGCGCTGCTACCGGGTGTTTCGCGATCAGGCGCTACTATTGTGGCTGGCATGGCTCGTGGTTTAACGCGTACTAATGCTGCCCGCTTTGCTTTCCTTTTATCATTGCCAGCAATCCTTGGGGCTGTGGTCCTAGAAGGCTCCAAGCTTTTGGCTGAAAACACAATTTTAAATTGGAACGAAGCAATTTTGGGAATGTTATTTGCCTTTGCTTCTGGTTATTTGGCCGTTTATTTCTTGATGAAAATTTTAAAAAAATACACTCTCTTTGGTTTCGCTCTTTATGTAATTGGCGCTGGTTTACTTGTTTTAATTGCTAGATTTTATTTCTAATGGAGATTACTTCTCGTTCTATAAATGATACTCGTGCTTTGGCCACAAAATTAGCCAAAGATTTTAAAGCTGGTGATTTAATTGCTTTGCGCGGAGATTTGGGCGGCGGCAAAACAACTTTTTCTCAAAGTTTAATTCGATCTCTGGGAGTGAAAAACAGAATTGTTAGTCCCACCTTTGTTTTAATGAAAAGATACAAACTGCCAGAAACTTTTAATAATATTAAAACAGTTTATCATTTTGATGCTTATAGGATTTCTGATCGCGAAGAATTAAAAGTTATTGGCTGGGAAGAAATTCTTGATGATAAACACGGATTGGTAATTGTGGAATGGGCTGATAAAATTGCTGACCTCTTGCCAAAAAATTCTAAATGGATTAGTTTTAAATTTGTTAAACCAGACATCAGATGCATAGTAACCGAAGAATAATGAATAAGTTTCTAATAACAATTTTGATTTTAACAACCGCCTTAGTAACAAGCGGTTGTCTTGAAAATGTCACTAAAGAATTGGCAGTAACCGAGGGTCAAGAAATAACAGCTGACAAAAATGGCATTTCGATAGGAATGATAGAATTTGCAGATGACAAGTTGGCGGCGGTGAGAACTGACTTTGAAGAAGAAAAAAATATTTGGCGCCAAGATCCATTACTGGCTGCCATTACTGAATCTCGTGATTATGGTTTTTTAGCAGAAGATAATTTTGAGTTAAGTTACTCTGCCGTCAATGGGGAAAATAGCCAAGCGGAAGTTTTGGTAGAACATGGCGGAAATTCCTATAAAATATTTTTAACGCAACCGGTGGGGACGGGCACAAATAAGCCCTGGTTAATACAATCAATATCTCACAACTAAACGAGCTTTGAAAAGAAGCTCGTTTTTCGTTATAATAAAAGCAAATACTTAAAATAACTTATATGTCCTTAATAATACGTTTACTCGCAAACACGGTAGCCATTTTGCTAATTTCATACTATATGCCCGGTGTGTCGGTTGATTCTTTTACCAAGGCCTTAATTGCCGCTGTTATTCTTGGCTTGGTAAATGCCGTAATTAGACCAATTCTAATGTTGCTTTCGATGCCAATCAGATTAATGACGCTCGGTCTTTTCACTTTTATAATCAATGCCTTAATGGTATGGCTCGTTAGTTATATAGTAGATGGATTTGAGATTGATGGTTTTACCACCGCCATTGTTTTTGCCTTATTAATGTGGTTGGTGTCACTTATTACCAGTTTTTTCATTAAAAAGAAGAAAAAGAAAAAGGACTAAATGTTATCAAGTCATCATATTAGGAATTTAAAATGGATGGGCCATTCAAGTTTTGTGGTAAAGGGGAGTAAGGTGGTTTATTTTGACCCATACCAAATTCCTGATGGTGCACCACCGGCAGACATAATTCTGATTACGCATTCTCACTACGATCATTGTGATAAAGAGGCGGTAGAAAAAATTATAAAAGCTGAAACTGAAATTATAGCTTCAGCAGATTGTGCCCGCGAACTGGATAAAGAAGTTATTGCCATTGAGCCCAATGGTTATAAAGTTGTACAAGGTTTGACCATTAAAACAATTCCCGCTTATAACATTGATAAAGACTTTCATCCGAAAGCTAAAAAATGGGTTGGTTATATTGTTGAGGTTGATGATACAATTTATTATCACGCCGGCGATACAGATCTAATTCCCGAAATGGAAAAAGTAAAAACAAATGTAGCGCTGTTACCAGTGGGCGGTACTTACACCATGAGTAAAGAAGAAGCTGTTGCGGCCACCAAAAAAATATCCGCCGAAATTGTAATCCCGATGCATTATGGTAGTATTGTGGGAGCAAGTAGCTACGGCGATGCTTTTGTAAAATTGGCAGGCAACAAAGCAGTAGCTTTACCAAAAACAACAAGATTTTAAAATGAGTAATATTAATTTTATTAATCCGGCCACCAAGAGAGCTGTAAAAAAATCAGCTCATTTTAAACGTATCCAAAGAAAAAAATATATTAGAATTTGGTCCTCAGTTTTACCAGTAATTTTGGTTTTGCTTGGTGTTGGCTTTTATTATCGCGGAACAATTTTCCCCCAAGTAAATTTTACTGAACAACAAAGTGTTACCACCTCAAAAATAATGGCTGGTCGCGCCACAGTTCCTACTGAAATAAATTCATGGGTGCCACCAGAAACGACTGAAAAAGAAAATGAAACAGCAGAAGAGTTTAGTGGTTTAAGCAAAACGGTTTATGCCAAAAATATTTCTCGACCAATTTCTTTATCTTTTGGATCAGAGGGAGAACTTTATGCCACTTCGGCCGACGGCCACATATTTATAATACGATCAGATGAAAATGAAATAACCAATTCCCAAGTATTTTTTACCGGTCTTGATTCACCAATCGGAATTGCTTATCACAATAATCAGCTGTATGTCTCAAGTAAAGCTACGGTTAGTATTTTAGCTGATACCAATGATAATGATTTGGTTGATTACCGCGAAGATATCTTAACCGGCTTACCAGTTGGTGCTAGACAAACTCTTGGTTTGGAATTTAGAAATAGTGCTTTATATATTGCACAAGGTGCTACCAGCACTGAAGTGGGAGAAGAAGGAAAAATTATGCGCATTTTACCAGATGGAAAAAATGTTGAACCATTTGCTTCTGGATTTTACAATCCTTTTGCTATCGCTTTTCATCCTCTGACTGGTGATTTATTTGTAGTTGATAGTGTGAGTGAGGGCGATGACAAAATGGAAGAATTGAATTTGGTGACGCTCGGCGGCGATTATGGTTGGCCAAATTGCAACGGTTTAGATTGCACTAAAGCTAAACGACCACTGCTGACATTTCCAGCTGGAACAGAAGTTCGCGGATTAACATTTTATACCGGCAACAATTTACCCAAAGAATATTTTCATAATTTATTTGTAGTTTTATCTAAAAAATCTGAAGATGGTGAAGCCGGACAAGAAATCGTCCGTGTGAAACTCACCAGAAAAAGTGGCTTGTATGAAGCAGAAGTTTTGCCTTTCATTGATGGTTTTACTGAACCGGTTGATATAATAGAGGGACCAGACGGAGCGCTGTATGTTTCCGATTACGGCGCTAACGAGATAATTAAAATTTTTGCAAAATAATGAAAGCTTATTTAGATATCGTTAAAAAAGTTCTAGATGAAGGGATTTTAAAAGAAACTCGTCAGGGAACCAAGGCTTACACCATGGCTGGAGTTATTTTTGAACACGAAATGTCTAAAGGTTATCCATTGTTAACAACTAAAAGCGTTCCTCTTCGTCTAGTTTCTTCTGAATTAGAATTTTTTATTAAAGGTATAACTGACAAAGATTGGTTGCGCGAGCGGAAAAACCATATTTGGGATGAATGGTGTTCGCCAGAAAAAGTACCTTATAGTCATGATTCAAAAATTCAGAAACAGATGATGGAAGAACCGGAGCTCGGACCAATTTATGGATGGCAGTGGCGAAACTTCGGAGCTGAATATGTAGAACATAATAAGCCGGTAAAAGGTAAGGGAATTGATCAACTAAAAAATGTGGTGGAAATGTTGAAAAAAAATCCTGATGATCGACGCATGATAGTTTCGGCTTGGAACCCAGTTGATTTTCATCGCATGGCTCTACCTCCTTGCCATTATACTTGGCAAGTTACCACCATAAACGGAAAACTAAATTTGCTTTGGAACCAACGATCAATTGACGTAGCGCTGGGATTACCATTTAATATTGCCAGTTACGCGCTTCTCCTTCATTTACTTGCTAAAGAAACTGGTTTTGCAGAAGGAAAATTGGTTGGCTTTTTAGCTGACACGCATGTATTTGAAAACCATGTTAATGGTTTAAAAGAGCAGTTGTTGCGGGAGCCGAAAAAACTTCCTACCTTGAAAACAGAAAATTTTAAATCAATTTTTGATTGGGAGTACACAGATTCCGAAGTAGAAAACTACGAACATCATCCACGTATTAAATTTGATATTGCAGTTTAAGTAAGGGTTCATAAAAAAATAACTTTTCCATTTTGCATTTCATCTTCACATCATCTTTGCCAAATTATCAATCACAAAATTCTCATTGTAGCAACAAGCTACAATTCGAGTTTTGTTCAATCAAATTTGGCAAATCTGGCGCAAATCTGAACGAAAAATTGAAAAACTTATTTCTTTACGAACCCTAATGACAACAGAAATTATTGTTATCGTCGCCGTGGCTAAGAATATGGCCATCGGTAAAAACAACGACATTCCTTGGTACATCAAGGAAGATTTCTGGCATTTTAAAGCCAAAACCATGGGCCATCCTTGTATTATGGGAGACAAAACTTTTGAATCTCTTCCCGACAATGCCAGGCCACTGCCCGGAAGAGAAAATATTGTTTTATCTTTGCAAGAAGGTTATAAAGCAGAAGGCGCAACAGTTCTAAACGATTTTAAAAAATCTATTGAGTATGTAAACGCTAAAGGTTACAAAAAAGCCTTTATAACTGGTGGCGCCACAATTTATAAACTGGGCATGGCAGTCGCTGATACTTTTGAACTAACCAGAATCCATAAGGAATTTGATGCCGACACTTTTTATCCAGACATAAACTGGGATGAATGGGAACTGGTTGAAAAGGAAGATCACGAAAGCAAAGAAATTAAATCGGGAGAAATGATAAAATATTCTTTCGAAACTTATAGACGTAAAAAATGATAACCCAAACAGAATTAGATAAAGCCAAAGAATTTGGATTTTATGAGGCTCGAGCAATAAATCTCAAGCGACCAAAAACAGGTCGTCATTTTTCTAAATGGATAGAAAAGGATATGCACGGCGATATGGAATGGTTGAAACGTGACGAAGACAGAAGACTTCATCCAGAAAAAATATTGCCCGGTGCCAAAACAATTATTTCTTTAATAGTTTCATATCGGATAGAAGAAACTGTTGATGAAAAAGTAAGTGATCCTTCCTGTGGTGTGATTGCTCGCTATGCTTTGGCAGACGACTACCATAAAGTTTTAACTAAAAAAGTTAAAGAATATATTCGCTATTTAGAAAGTAGAATTGAAAATTTAAAAAGTAAATTTTATATCGATACTGGTCCAATTTTGGAAAGAGATTTTGCACGAGAATCCGGTCATGGGTTTATTGGTAAGAATACTAATTTAATAAACCCGCAAATAGGTTCATTTGTATTTCTAATAGAAATAATTTGCGACGCAAAACTGGAAAATGAAAGTAGAAATGAAATCAAAGAAAGTTGTGGTGGCTGCACAATGTGTCTGACAAATTGTCCAACCGGTGCCATTATAAAAGATAGAGAAATTGATGCCAGAAAATGTTTGGCCTATCTTACAATTGAATGGAAAGGAGAAATTCTCGAAGAGTTTCGTAAGCAGATGAAAAATAGAATTTTTGGTTGTGATATTTGCCAAGAAGTTTGTCCGTGGAATAAAAAATTAACCGGAAGCACTATGCCAGAATTTGTTGTACGCAAAGAGTTCTTAACTCCCAAACTAAATGATTTGGCTAAACTTTCGGAAGAAGAGTTTTTGGAAATGACTAAGAAAAGTCCCGTCCGCCGCGCCGGCTACGAGGGATTTCTTAGAAATGTAATGATAGCTCTTGGTAATTGGGGAGACAAGGAAGCTCTTCTAGGAATTGCCATAGGTCTAAAACATAAGTCTAAACTTGTTCGGCATCATGCCCAGTGGGCTGAAAAACAATTAATGATTTGACATGTTTATATCAATAATGTAAATTTGACAGAAATGTTCGTTTAAAAATATAGGTTTTTATAAGGTGTTTGATGCGGTGATAATCTAACAACAAGGAGGGTTGGTCATGAAAAAGTTAATTAATGATTTTCTGGTTCTTCTGGTTCTGTTTTCGTTCGTGGGTTGTTCAACTCAACAATCAACTCAACAATCAACCAAAAAAACAAGTAATCAGTTAAACACAGATTTAAATTCTGAAGAAGGTAGATCAAATTTCATAGCTATCGATAATCTAAGAAAAGGTACGGAACGTTTTAAAGCCGATGACTATGATGGAGCAATTCCTCTTCTGGAAGACGCATATCGAGGTGCACATAATCAGGAAATGAGATTGGTGATACTTAATTGTTTGGGACTGGCCTACAAAGAAACTGGTAACTATAGCGAAGCAATTAGATGTTTTAACGAGATTATAGAATCTGATAAGGTCCTTGCTCAAAATTCAGAAATTGTAGAGATGGCTCATTTAAATTTGGGTAGTATCTATTTTCTCCAGGGTGACATTGACAGGGCTAAAGATAAAATCGAATTTACTTTGGCAATATGCCAAAGCCCTAGAGTTCGGGAAATCTGCAAAAGCTTACAGGATGTGATAAATAATGACCAGGCAAAACTTTTACATAAATTTGTTAGTGTTCAAAACAATCCACAATCTTCGTATTCAGAAGATTTCTACATCTTGAAATTTAGAAGTTTCATTACGGATCTCATAAATGAGAAAGGAATAAGCGATGAATCTGAGCATCTGAAAGATTTCTTTTTTTCTGTAGCTACTGTTGAAGAAGCATGCATAAAAGCCATACAAGAAAATAACAAACTTGCTATAGCGCTTTTAATGGAAGGTGCACTTAATTCAATAGAAAGAATCGATCTGACTGTTTTGGATCAAGCATTGAAAGTAATTAAGGAACAGTGTAACAGCATCACCAATCCCAAAGACTTACCATTGGTTGTAGTTTTTGCAATGAAAGTTGTTTTGAAAACCGGAAAAGAAGCAATTCCGAGACTGCAACAAGATAGCGATAATCCCTGTATCATGGCACTAATCAAAATCATTCAAGAGAGTTGACTTGAATGTTCTAAGGCCGAAGAGAAATCTTTGGCCTTTTTCATTGCCAAAACCAAAAATTCTTGTTAAACTCACTAAATGAATTAATCATAAACAATGTATGACATTGCAATTATTGGTGGGGGACCTGGCGGAGTAGCTGCTGGTGTCTATGCTGGACGAAAAAAATTAAAAACTATTTTTCTAACCGATAACATTGGCGGACAGTCTTTGGTTTCTGATGATGTGAGAAATTGGATTGGTCACAAAGCAATTTCTGGTGTGGAGTTAGCTAAATCTTTAACCGAGCATCTGGAAGATTATAAAGACATGGTGGATATTCATGAAGGTGAAAAAGTTGAGGAAGTTACCAAAGAGGGAGAAATTTTTAAATTAAAAACTGCTAAAGAAATTTACGAAGCTCGCGCTGTGGTTGTGGTGGCTGGATCACGCCGCCGCCGCCTCGGAATTCCAGGTGAAGAAAAGTTTGAAGGCAGAGGCGTGGTTTATTGTTCTACCTGTGATGCACCACTTTTTCGCGACCGCGATGTAGCCGTAATTGGTGGTGGAAATGCTGGCGTGGAAGCAGTAATTGATTTACTTCCATATGCAAAGTCCATTCAACATTTTGACCGCAATAAAAAACTGAAAGCTGACGAAGGTTCGGTAAACAAAATTCAGAAAGAAGAAAAAGTTACAATAACACTTAACAAATCTCCTGTTGAGGTAAAAGGTGAGACTATAGTAGAAGCTTTGGTATTGGAAGACGTGGACACTAAAGAAAAAATGGAAGTTCCTGTACAAGGAGTTTTTGTAGAAATCGGCTCCGTGCCCAATTCAGAAATTGTAAAAACTTTGGCTGATATTAATGAGAGAGGCGAAGTAGTTGTAAATCATAAAACATTTGCGGTGGATAAAACTCCCGGGCTTTATACGGCTGGTGATGTTTGTGACTCACTTTATAAACAAAATAATATTTCGGTAGGTGATGCCATTAAAGCTCTACTTTCCGCCTACCATTTTTTAATGGAGCAAGATAAGGAAAAATAATATGATAAATATTACACTGAAAAACAACAAAGATAAAAAAATTCCTCAAGTTTCAGTTCTGCTGGCCTATAAAGACAAATCAGTAATTCCTGCGAGAATTTTTGATACTGAAACAACCAAAGAATTAAATCAACTAATCAAAGAAGCAAAATTTTCTTATGCACAAAATTCTATTACACAAATTTCTGTTGCCAAACATCAAACTGTTATTCTGGTTGGTTTAGGTGAATATAAATTGGCTACTTTAGAAACTTTGCGTCGAGCTGGAGCTGGCGTAAAGAATTATTTACAAAATCAAAGTCGCAAAGCGGCCAGCATTTTACTGCCAACATTTCCCCAAGGTGCCAAAGCTACTGATGTTGTACAAGTTTTAGCAGAAGGAATCTGGTTAGCCGATTATAAATTTGATAAATATAAAAAGCCAAATACAGAGGAAATTAAAGTTGAAAATATAAAATTAGTTTACAATCGCCTCAATAAAAGTTTAGAAAATGCTTTGCAGAAGGCTAAGTTGATATGCGCAGGAGTAAATACTGCTCGCGATTTGCAAAATGATACTTCCGACGAAATAAATCCTGCTGGCTTTGCCAAATATTGCGAACAGGAATTGAAAAACATTCCCAAAGTTAAAATAGAAATTTTGGATGAAAAAGAATTAGCTAAACTTGGTGCCAACTTAATTTTAATAGTTGGTCGAGCCAGTGCTCATGAATCAAAAATGATAGTTATATCTTACAAAGGAAATGCTCGCGGTAAAGAAAACATCGCTTTAATTGGTAAGGGTGTAACTTATGATACTGGTGGCGTGAATTTAAAACCATCTTCCGGCGGAAATTTAGAAGAAATGCATACCGACATGGCAGGAGCAGCCGTAGTTTTAGAAACTATAAAAGTGGCAGCACAATTAGGATTAAAGAAAAATCTTACTGCCATTATTCCTTTGGCAGAAAATGCTTTGGGCGGAAATGCTTATAAACCAAGTAGCGTTATTAAAGCCTATAATGGAACGAATGTGGAAATTCTAAATACTGATGCGGAAGGTCGATTACTACTTGCTGATGCCATTGCTTATGCTGAAGATAAAATTAAGCCAACTAAAATAATTGATTTAGCAACTTTAACCGGTGCGGTGATTTTAGCACTTGGTTTTGAAATGGCAGCAATATTTTCTAACGACGAAACTCTAAATACCCAGTTAATAAAAGCGGGAGAAAAAACAGCGGAAAAACTTTGGCGTCTACCATTATCTGATGAGTACCGACCACTAATAGAATCACAAAAAGCTGACATTAAAAATGCTTTTACTTCTGGTAGTGCTCGTGATGCGCAAGTAATTATGGGAGCCGCTTTCTTGGAGCACTTCATAAAGAACGCTAAGTGGGCTCATTTAGATATTGCTGGTGCATTCCGATCTACGGGTAAAAAGGCTTATGAACCACAAAGTGGTTATGGAAATGGCTACGGTGTTAGACTGCTAATTGATTATCTATCCTAATTTAAGCAAAAAGGCTTATTTCTGTTACAATATAGAAAGAAGCCTTTTTTATATCGGACCTCTTGCCAAACAACTCTTTCTACTACAACTTGAAATTCTTGCTGCAAATTATTCAGAGTTTGTCGCTTATGCTTACAGCATAAGCTCCGCACTCTTCATAATTTTCGCTTAAGAATTTCTGCATTTCGTAACGAAAGGTTATTTAGCAAAAGGTCCCATGAAAGTATTTTTAATTCATACCAACGAAATTATTTTAAAGGGTCGCAACCGCGGTTTGTTTGAGAATGCTTTGTTTAGTAGACTTAGGCAAGATAAATTGTTGGGAAAATTTGCAGTAAAAAAAGAAAGCAATAAAATCTCTGTCAGGGGTTTTGCAGATGATGATATTCTTAATATAAAAGAAGCTTTACAAAAAGTTTTTGGTATTGCTAATTTTGCTTTAGCTTCTGAAACAAAAATTAGTGATGACGATTTGAACAAAGAAGCTCTTAAACAATTATCAAAAAAAGAATTTAAAACATTTGCTATACGTTGCCGGCGAGAAGATAAAAACTTCAAATTAAATTCTAAAGATATTGAAATTAAAGTCGGTTCGTACATAAATGAGAAGCTAAAAAAGAAAGTTGATCTTACCAAGCCTGAGATAACTTGTTTTATCGAAATCTGTAAAAATAAAGCCTATATTTATGAAGAGAAAGAAAAGGGAGCTGGCGGTTTGCCAAATGCCGGGAACAAAAAAGTAGTTTCTTTAATTTCATCGGGAATTGATTCGCCGGTCGCATCTTATTTTTTAATGAAGCGGGGAGCGGTAGTTGAGTTTGTTCATTTTCATAGTTATCCGCAGACAAGCAAAGCTTCGATAGAAAATGTTAAAGTCATTGTTAAAACATTATCTAGTTTTCAAATTGAGTGTCGGTTGCATTTAGTGCCGTTCTTGGAAATACAAAAAGCTATTGCCGCCGGCGCCGATAATAAATTAAGAGTTTTGTTATACCGTCGTGCTATGATAAAAATTGCCAATAATATTGCCGGAAAAGTTAGCGCTCTTGGGCTGGTAACAGGCGAATCATTAGGGCAGGTAGCATCGCAAACTTTGCCGAACATGAAAGTTACACACGCCGCATCTCAGTTGCCAATTTACACGCCACTTATCGGACTTGATAAAGAAGAAATAGTTTGCCAGGCTAAAAAAATTGGAACTTACGAAATCTCCATTCGACCATACGAAGATTGTTGCACTCTTTTTGTGCCCAAAAATCCTACTACCAATGCCAAATTAGATTTGGTTATAAAAGAAGAAGAAAAACTAAGTTTAGAAAATTTAATAGCAGAAGCAATAAAAAATTCACAAATAGAAGACATAAATGACAAATAAAAATCCAATCTTTGTAATTCATCAACACAGTGCTAAAAATAAACATTTTGATTTGCGACTGGAAATTAATAGTGTTTTAAAATCTTGGGCTGTACCTAAAGGAATTCCCCAGCGAGGTAAAGCCAAACGTTTAGCTATTCAGGTTGAGGATCATGATATGTCATATGCTAAATTTTCCGGTGAGATATCAGCTGGACAACATGGTGCTGGCAAAGTAGAAATTTGGGACACTGGTGTTTTTGAATTAATGATGAATACTTCTAAAACTATTCAAGTTTTGTTTGCTGGTAAAAAATTAAAAGGGGTTTATGTTTTGAAAAAATTTACTAAAGCTGGTGATAAAGCTTGGTTACTATTTCGTGGGCAGGACAAAAGAAGCGAAGAACACTCAGCTGGTGTAATTATCGTTTCCGATGATTTTAAAAAATTTCTAATTGTTCAATCTAGTCAGTGGTCATATTGGGGATTTCCCAAAGGAAATATTGACAAAGGAGAGACTCCTAAACAGACAGTCATTAGAGAGGTTGATGAAGAAGTGGGTGTAGAAAAATTAAAGTTTATTCCCAAATTTAAAGAATCTGTAACCTGGAAATATCAAAGAGAGGGAAAATTAATTGATAAAGATACAATATATTATTTAGCATCAACCAAGACAAAAGAAATTGAAAAATCCTGGGAAATTAAAAATACCAAGTGGCTAAGCTTTTCTAAAGCGCTCGCTCAGCTTGATCACGAAAATGACAAGAAACTACTACTCAAAGCCAAAAAACATCTAACTAGCATAGCAAAATAGCTCAAAATGTGTTAAAATATTGGCAAGATTTATGATTATTGGCTATTTGGTTGCTGCCAGTAAGGTAGAAGCCAAAAAAATAGGGAAATTACTTGTACACAACAGGCTAGCTGCCTGCGTTAATTTATGGCCAATTGAATCAATTTATCACTGGGAAGAAGACTTGGTTGAAGACGAGGAGGTAGTAGTGATAATTAAAACCGAAAAGAAACAAATAAAAACAATAGAGAAATTAGTTAACAAAGTTCATTCTTATGACGTGCCAGTTCTTTTTTTCTGGAATTCCGAACATGAATTGGCGGCGTACAGAAAATGGGCAAAAAAAGAAATTAAATAACATATGATTACATTATTTTTCTGGATAGTAGTATTTATATTCAGTTTGGCAGTCTTAATTCTTGCTGCTGACCGTTTTACCAAAACTGCTGAAAATATTGGGGTGGCTATGCGCATTCCGGCTTTTATCGTCGGCGTTACCATTGTTAGTATCGGCACCAGTTTACCAGAGCTGATGACCGGCTTAATTGCAACTTTAAAATCCACAGCTGCCGATGATGTAACTTCTATTGTGGTGGCAAATGCCATGGGATCCAATATCGCCAACATTTTGTTAATCAGTGGAATTTGTGCAGTTTTCGCTGGTGTACTAGCCATAAAAAGAAAACTTATTAATCTTGACCTGCCACTGGTTTTAATGGCCACCGCGCTACTGGCTTTTATTGCTTGGGATGGAACAATTAATTGGCAAGAAGGATTAATTCTTTTGGTTGCTTATGGAGTTTATGTTAGTTATTCGCTTTCTCGACATTCTCGAGAAGAAGCCGAAGTTGCCGATTTGCCCAAAAAAGTTCGAGCTGAGAAAAAATTTAAACCAGCCTGGATTGTAGTTTTATTAGTGACTTCTTTTTTCATTTATATCGGTGCCAAATACACCATCGATTCATTAATCGAAATTGCTGACATTGTGGGAATTGCCTCTTCGGCCATTGCTTTATCGGCCGTGGCCTTCGGTACTTCTTTGCCAGAGCTGGTGGTTTCCGTTCTGGCTGTGCGTCGCAAAGAATTTAATATCGCCATTGGTAATATTATTGGTTCAAATGTTTTTAATGCCACCTTAGTTGTTGGTTTACCGGCACTGATAAAAGATCTAACCATGACAGAAATTGATTTAGCTATTGGTATTCCATTTTTTATCGTTTCTGCTATTTTGTTTACAATCTCCGGTATTACTAAAAAAATGTATTCTTATGAAGGAGCCTTTTATTTATTGCTCTACATAGTCTTTATTGCTAAATTATTTAACTTATTTTAATGCCACTTAAAACTAGAAAAAAAATAAGGCAAATATCTTTTATGGATAAGGCGGGAGAAATTCTAGCGTTGTGGGTTGGTTCTTGGAGTTTTTTCTGGTTACATATTATTTGGTTCTTCTTGTGGCTTTGGCTCAGCTTAGACATTAATACCTTGACGCTTATCGTTTCTTTGGAAGCAATTTTGTTGATGACGGTATTGTTAATGCAATCAAACAGACAAGCAGCCAAAGATAATATTCGTGACGAAGCAGATTACAGAGCTGATCTTAGTAGTGAACAAGAAATTAAAGAGGTTAAAAAACAACTGGAAGAAATTAAAGATAAATTAAAAGAAATAAATAGCAACAATAATTAAACACAAACATGAGTGAAGTAACATTTACTGATAAAAACTTTAAGGAGGAAGTTTTGCAATCAGAAGGGCTGGTCTTGGTGGATTTTTTTGCACCCTGGTGTGGTCCCTGTAATATGTTGGCTCCAATTATAAAAGAGTTAGCCAAAGATAATGAGGGCAAGGTAAAAATCGGCAAACTAAATATTGACGAAAACCCTGAGATCTCACAAAAATATCAAGTAATGAGTATTCCTACTTTAATTTTTTTCCACAAAGGAGAGAATAAAGAACAACTAATGGGATTGAATAGAAAGGAAGATTTACAGAAAAAAATCGACGAGCTATTAAATTAATTTTATGGATAGCATTGACGTCCTCAACAATTTGCGCGAACCACCAGAAAGGTTCATAAGCAAAGATAATAAATTTGTTATTTTTTCTGTGACTCCAAAAGATGGTGATGAAGGATATTACGCTTACACTACCATGCAAAAAAATGGTTACACTGTTATGGCGGTAGGCGCGAAAGCGCAAAAATTGGAAAAAATTACCATCTATACCAAACTAGTTGATTTACCAGATATGGCCGACGTGGCTTACATTGCAACTTCATCAGAAAAAACCAAAGCTTTTATAGAAGACTGTATAAAAGCAAATATTCAAAAAATTTGGTTTCGACCATCAACTGAAAACTCTGAATTACTTGATTTTTGTCGCAAGAATAGTATTGATGTTATGTCCTATCGAGATTTAGCTAGAGGACTAGCCAACAGCAGAGCTTATTGTTAACAAAACCTTAATGCAATTCCTGTGGTACTTTTTAATAGCCCTGATTCCAGGAATTTTTTGGTTGTGGTTTTACCGTCGTCAAGATAAAAAACCGGAACCGATTAAACTTCTAGCCAAAGTTTTCATTTTAGGTGCTTTAATTACAATCCCAGCGATTTTTATAGAACAGTTTTTTGATAATTCATTTTTTGTTTTTTTTGGAGAAAGATTTTCAGAATCTGTTGATTTTTTCATTGTAACAATTAGTACTTTATTTATTGTGGCACCAGTGGAAGAATATTTAAAATATTTTGTGGTTAAAAAAACTATTTGGTTGGACAAAGAATTTAATCAACCCGTTGATGGAATAATTTATGGAGTGGCGGCAGCACTTGGTTTTGCAACCTTTGAAAATGTATTGGTTATGATTGGCGAAGGTGGAGAAGCAATTATTTTGCGTTTTGCCACAGCAACTTTAATGCATGCCATTACCACCGGTATAGTCGGTTTCTATATGGGTGTGCAAAAATTTTCTAACGCTCACCAGAAAAATTATATTGCCCAAGGTATAATTATCGCCATCATTTTACATTTTATTTACAACGTTTTAGCCTTGGCCAGTACCAGCCTTTCTCTTTTACTTTTAGGAATTCTCCTAATTATAATGTTTTTCATGTTACGTAAAGGTATTAAAGAAATGCAGATTAATGACAAAACAGAGGAAATAAACGATGCAAAATAAGTTCCACAGTTTATCCCCAAAAGTAAGAGGTGGTTAAAATTAAAATTTTGGTTTATAATAAATAGACTACACATCTAAAAAAATATTATGACTAAACAAAAAAGATCCTTTTTTCGTCGCTTTCAAAAAAGTCACGAAGAAGTGGCTGCCGAAAAAGATACCGTAGCTGTTAAGGAAAAGGATGCTTCGGCCAGCTCAGCACAAGGAGTTACGACAGATTCAGAAAATAGTGTTTCTGAAAACACCAAAACTAAAACTATGAATGAACAAGCTTTAGAAAATAACATTGAAAACTTGAGTCAAAAATCTCCTAAAAAGGAAGACGATTATTTTGATGAAGAAAAAAATGAAGATTTTGAAGGTCAGCTAACTATTGATGTTTTTCAGAATGAAGACAGTATTATTATAAAATCAACCATTGCTGGTGTAGAACCGGAGGATTTAGACATTTCCATCAACAATGACATGATCACCATAAAAGGGGAGAGAAAAAACGAAGCCACTATTAAAGAAGATGATTACTTTTATCAGGAATGTTATTGGGGAGGATTTTCTCGTTCAGTAATTTTGCCCATGGAAGTAAATGCTGACGAAATTGAAGCGGAGCTTAAAAACGGAATTTTAACTGTCATTTTGCCTAAAGCGCAGAAATCTAAAACCAAGAAAATTCAGGTAAAACAAGTTTAAGCTACTTGTGTAAGCCCTAGTTTTATCATATTATAACAAAGACATAATTAATAGGAGTAGTTTTATAAAACTGGAGCTGGACTTGACACAAACAATAATCTTTTTTACAATAATTAGCACTCAACACTTTAGAGTGCTAATTTAATTAAAATTAATTTGGAGGTTAAATATGGATAATAGAGCTTACCTTTGTCAGTCTTGCGGACAACGTCCGGCAACAGTCAATATCAAACAAAATGTTAATGGGCGCACCCAAGAATTTCATTTGTGTCATACCTGTGCTGAAGAACAGGCTATTTTTGGTAACGACGGAATGTTTTCTTCTATGCTAGGCGGTTCAAATAATTTGTTTGGTGGTTTGCCACAATTTCAAGCGCCGCGTCGTTCTTACATAAATATTTTGGACTATTTTTCTGACCGAGCTAAAAAAGTAATCAGTAATAGTGTGCAGGCAGCACGTGATAACAAATCACAAATGGTTGATACGGAGCACATTTTACGGGGGCTTTTAGATGAAGATGAAATTACCAAACAAATATTTTCAGAACTGGGAATTAAAACTGAAGATCTAAAAGCTTATTTAGAAGAAAATTTAATCAAAGGCGAAAAAGAAGTTGGCGAACCGGAGCTTTCTCCCCGTGCTAAAAAAGCCTTAGAGCAAGCTTTTTATGAAGCGCGCGATCTTGGTCACAACTATGTTAGTTCCGAACATATTTTTTTAGGACTGGTTAAAGAAGGTGAAGGCATGGCCGCTCAAGTTCTCGGAAAATATGCTGTTAACGACACCAAGGCTCGCGGCGCAGTTCTAAAAGTTGTCGGTGAAGGAAAAAGAATTAAAAAGAAAAAATCTAACACCCCAACTCTAGATGAATACTCAACCGATTTAACAACTCAAGCTAAAGACGGTCGGCTCGATCCCGTTATTGGTCGGGAAGATGAAATTGAAAGAGTGGTACAAATTTTGTCGCGACGCACAAAAAATAATCCAGTGTTAATTGGTGAACCGGGTGTAGGAAAAACTGCGATTGTGGAAGGATTGGCTACCAAAATAGTTTCTGACGACGTGCCAGAAAATCTAGTTGGCAAAAGAGTAGTCTCGCTTGATTTAAGTAGTGCGCTTTCGGGAACCAAATATCGTGGTGAATTTGAAAAACGTATTAAAAAAGTAATTGAAGAAATTAAAAAAGAACAACGCAATATAATTCTCTTTATTGATGAAATGCATACTATGGTTGGTGCCGGTGCCGCCGAAGGTGCCATTGACGCTTCTAATATGCTAAAACCAGCCCTCGCTCGTGGTGAACTGCAAACCATTGGGGCTACTACTTTGAATGAGTATCGTAAACACATTGAAAAAGATGCCGCTTTAGAAAGAAGATTCCAGCCAATTCTTGTTAATGAACCAAACGTTGATGTCTCTATTGAAATTCTGCGAGGCTTGCGCGATCGTTATGAAGCTCATCACAAAGTGCAGATTTCTGACGAAGCGATTGTAGCGGCGGCGGGACTTTCTGATAGATATTTGACTGACCGTCATTTGCCCGACAAGGCCATAGACTTAATTGATGAAGCTGGTGCCAAAATTCGTTTAGCTTCAATTGCCGCTCCTAATAAATTAAAAGAACTGGAAAAGGAATTAAAAAAACTGGCCAACGAAAAAGAGGATGCCAAAAAAGCTGGTGTTAAATCTAGAATCATAAAAATTGAAAAAGAAATTACCAAACTAACTCAACAAAAAGAAGAGTTCCACGCTTCTTGGACTAAAGATAGATCTACTGGTCAACCAATTGTTTTATCTTCTGATATTGAAGAAGTGCTTTCCAAGTGGACAGGAATTCCAGTGCAGGAATTAGCTGAAGAGGAAGTTGAAAAACTTTTACATTTGGAAAACAGATTACACGAAAGAATAATTGGACAAGAAGAAGCTGTTACCGCCGTGTCCGAAGCTGTACGTCGTGGACGTAGTGGTTTAAAAGATCCGAAACGTCCAGTAGGTTCATTTATATTCCTCGGACCGACTGGCGTGGGAAAAACTGAATTGGCCAAAGCTTTGGCTGAACAATTGTTTGGTGATGAATCGGCCATTGTGCGAGTTGATATGTCAGAATACATGGAGCGTCATAATGTTTCCAAACTTATTGGTGCGCCTCCCGGATATGTTGGTTATGAAGAACCAGGACAGCTAACAGAAAAAGTTCGACAAAAACCATATAGCATTGTGTTGCTTGATGAAATTGAAAAAGCTCATCCTGACGTCTTTAATGTGCTGTTGCAAATCTTGGAAGATGGTCAACTCACAGATTCTAAAGGTCGTTTGGTGGATTTTAAAAATGTAGTTATTATTGCTACTTCAAATTTGGGTTCCAATATTATTCAGGACGCGGCCGTTAAAAAATTTGGTTTTGAAGATAAAAAAGGTAAAAAAGATGAAAAGGGAAGCATTACTGAAACTATTAAAGGTGAGTTGATGCAGGAATTGAAAAAAGCTTTTCGTCCCGAGTTTTTGAATCGAATCGACGACATTATAATTTTTCAATCACTGAACAGAAAACAGATTAAACAAATTGTAAATTTGATGTTGGATGATGTGCAGAAGCTTTTGCAAGGACAAAACATAAAATTAAAAGTAACTGACGGCGTAAAGAGAAAATTAGTTGAGGAAGGTTTTGAACCATCATTTGGAGCCCGGCCTCTGCGTCGAGTAATTCAAAAGAAAATTGAAAACCGACTTTCCAACGCTTTGCTGACAGGAGATTTTAGAAGCGGAAATACCATTAGAATTGAACTAGGTAGAAATGGCGAATTCAATTTCATTAAAGAAAAATCAAAGCGCAGTCGGAAAAAAGCTAAGGTGTAAAATAAGTCAAAAGTTAAAGCTCAAAAGTAAAAACTTGATTTGACCAAAAAACTCCGCCAAGTATTAATGAGCGGAGTTTTATTGACTATCAAAAAATCCCGTGCTATATTTGCATGTTCACTTAACAGTTTTGATTTTTGAGTTTTAATATTTGCCCTAAATTATGCCCGGTAGTACAACCGGGTGAGAAAAGAACAAAATAATCCTTTCTACAAAAATAAAAGAAAGGTAAACAAATCAATTTATCAATAAGTTGTACTACCGGGATGCCAGACGAAGTTTTAGATAAATACTATCCCAAGATAGTTGCTAAAGTTGTGGAAATCACAACTGACCGTTTTGTAGCCACCAATGAAGCCATTGGACGTTTTGAGTTACCCTTAAATTTACTTCCAAAAAACTCTAAAGAAGGAGAAGATATTAAAATATCATTTTCTAAAAATACCGAAACAGAAGCTGAGAAAAAAGCCGTAGCTAAAGAGGTTTTAGAAGCGATTTTGAATCCTAACGGTAAAAAATAAAATTTACATTGAGCTATTAATATTATTCAAACCAAAACTTGTAGAACCACTTGTGGCGAGCTTGTAGAACCACTTGTGGCGAGTTCAATCGAACCAACAAAAAACTGTAGACAAGAAGCAATTTAGAAGGAAATGTGAAGAGGAGGTCCTCACGAATCCTTACTAGAAAACTTCTTAGTCGTCTACAGTTTTTTGTTGCCGATTCGCCTGCGGGCTCATCGTAAATTCATTAAATCAGCAAAACATGTCATTGTAGCAGATGCTTATATATTTGTCAAGTCCTTAGTCAGCTCGGGGTAAAATAAAAAAACGCCAAGTTGAAACCTGACGTTTTCAATCAATAGGTTTTGGATCATGGAAACTTCATCCATGCCCAGATTGTAAGAAGTGAAAGGATCAAAAGCGGATGCTAATCCATAAAGGACAATTTTTTTATAATTCTGTTGAGTGCAGTTTTGTTGGCTCTAGGCATTTTGTCAACACAGACAAAGTTCTCAGCTCTTCTTTTAAAGATCAAGGCAAAAACAATCGAAAGAATCATGCCTCAAACAAAAATCACAAATACATTTACACAGAATATGTTTAACATATTATCCTCCTGTAAATATTATCTCAAAGTGCAGAGCAGCTGAAATAACAAGAATAATCAAGAGAACTATTGAAATACCTTGATACTGAATCTCTCTGTCACAAACATAGTTTAAATACATATTATTTTCACAACGCTTGTATTCACGATGGTAATAGTAACTCGTTCCAATGGTTGCAAGAAGACCTACTCCAGATGTGATCATAAGAACTGTATACCACTTACTTTGGTCGAAAATCACAAAGCCAAGAAGAAATCCCGCAGCAGCAGCTATAACAAGCATTGAACCAATCAAACAAGCCGAGTCGATAAATGCATTTGAACCAAGGTTATTTACCCTGCGAATAAGTCTCCAGATTCCCAAGATGAGAAACAAAGCAGATAGCGTAATCCATGCATAAATCATTTTTCTCTCCTTTATTGTCCCCCAGCCACAATTAAATTAAAAAGTACGATAATAGCAGCAATAATAACTACCAGGTAGGGGATGATATGGAGTGCTTCATGACGACCATCATTGTGGTAAAGTCTGTACATACTGAACCCAATTCTCCAACTACAAGCAATAATTACAAGGACTAGAAAAACATAAAACAGAATAATCATTTTCTCTCCTTATATTCAGTTAAAAAGAACTATTCACAACTGTAAAAATGGGATGAGAAGGGTGTTCGGGGTCCTTTTTTATTACTCCGGTTAGCCCCTTGTTTGGAGTATCCGTTCTAAACACCCCCAAGCAGAATATTCTAACTTGTTTCTCATCCCACTTAAAGTTATAACAGAATTTTGGCAAAATGCAACTTTTGCTTAAAATAGGTGATTTGCTATAATTAAGGCATGATTGAAGAAGAAAAAGTTCCAACGAAAGAAGCCCTTGTGAGCGCTGCCGAAAAAAATGAGGACAGCGTTTTTGAGCTAACTTTAAGGCCAAAAAAATTGGCCGATTTTATTGGTCAGAATTCTATTAAGCAGAATTTACAAATATTTTTACAAGCAGCCAAAAAACGCAAAGAACCAATCGAACATGTTTTACTGTACGGACCACCGGGAATTGGCAAAACAACTTTAGCGCATATTATCGCTCACGAAGCGGGAGTTAGCATTCGCACCACTTCTGGTCCGGCCATTGAAAGAGTGGGTGATCTTGGGGCAATTCTAACCAATTTAGAAGAAGGTGACATTTTATTTATTGACGAGATTCATCGTTTGAATCGCGCTATCGAAGAAGTTTTGTATCCCGCCATGGAAGATGGATATTTGGATTTAGTAATTGGCAAAGGACCCTCGGCCAGATCGGTCAGACTTGATTTACCAAAATTCACTTTAGTGGCTGCTACCACCAGAATTGGTATGCTGTCTTCACCATTGCGTGATCGTTTTGGTGTAACTCATCGTCTCGATTATTACGAAGAAGCAGACATTGCTAAAATTGTTGAACGCTCTGCTAAAATTCTTGAAATTGAAATTGATAAAGGTGGACGAGAAGAAATTGCTAAACGCGCTCGCAAAACTCCACGTATTGCTAACAGATTACTGAAACGCGTGCGCGATTTCTCCCAAGTAAAACACCAAGGAAAAATCACCGAAGAAATAGCTAAAGAAGCACTTAAACAACTTCAGGTTGATGAGATGGGGTTGGACAATGTAGATGTGAGAATTCTTAAAACCTTAATTGATAAATTTGAAGGTAAGCCGGTGGGAATAAAAACACTTTCGGCTGCCACCTCAGAAGAAGAAGATACCATTGTTGATGTTTACGAACCATATCTTTTGCAGCTGGGATTTCTAAATCGTACTCCGCGTGGTCGCGAGGCCACAAAAAGAGCTTATGAACATTTGGGATTTGAATATAAAGAAAAAGAATAAATGTCTAAAACTTCCGAATTAATTAAAATCACTTTTGGCGTCCTTATATTTTTAGGGATGATTGTTAGTGGCTTTTATTATGGTTATTTGAAACAACAGAATCCTGTGGGCATTAAGGCTGATTTTGCCACAAATGAAAATCAAGTTCAACAATTAAGTTCGGGTGAAGTCTCACGTTTTCTAAAAGATGCTCCCGCAAGTTCGCGTGCGGAGTTGCTAGGAGATTTAGACGGCGACAAACTAAGCGATTATTTGGAAGCTAAATATAATACTGATCCACGCCAAGTTGATACTGATTATGACGGTTTTATGGATGGTGACGAAGCAATTTTTGGCTATAGTCCTAAAAATAAATTACCAACCTTAAAAGAAGCAAGTGATATAACGGATTGGAAAATTTATGAAAATGCAGAAATTATATTTCAATTCCCGCAGTCTTATGCTGTAAATGATACGGAAGAAGAAATTGTTGTTGCCAATATTGAAAATACGGACCAAAAATTCTATTTACAAAGCGTGCAAAATATAAAACTTTATTCATTTATTGATTATATTAATAACCAATTACTAAATGACAATTTAAGTCCGGATCTGCTTTTAGAAATGGTAGCTAGCGCTAACGATATTGAGACCATGAAAATTAAGGGAATAATCACGCAGAGAATAATTAGCGACGAACAACTTGTTTATGTTTTTGAAACAAAAAATAAATTCTTTGTTCTCCGCCAAAAATTTTCGGAAGCTAATGATAATGAAAATTTGCTTGATTCAATTGCTCAAACATTTCAGTTTAAAAATCAAGCGCCATGAAAAAATTTGTTATAATTGACGGTCACGCTTTAATTCATCGCGCATTTCACGCTATGCCCCCCCTGACTACTAAAGCGGGCGAACCTATTGGAGCGGTTTATGGTTTTACTCGAATTTTATTTTCGGCCCTAGAAGAGATAAAACCAGATTACATAGCCGTTTCTTTTGATTTAAAAGGACCCACTTTTCGTCACGAATCTTTTGCCGATTATAAAGCAACCAGAGTAAAAGCCCCAGACGAGTTGTATCAGCAAGTGGAAACCGTGAAAGAAATAGTAGAGAAATTAAATATTCCCATTTATGTTCAGCAGGGCTATGAAGCAGATGACGTGATTGGAACGGTTTCTAAAATGTTAGATAGCCAAAAAGATTTAGAAACCATTATTGTCACGGGTGATCAAGATGCTTTTCAATTGGTTGATAAAAACACCAAAGTTTATACCATGAAACGTGGCGTTTCTGAAACCACAATATTTGACGAAAAAGGAGTGGAAGAAAAATTTGGAATTAAACCCAAGCAATTAGTTGATTACAAATCCATTGCTGGTGATTCTTCCGACAACATCCCTGGTGTTAAAGGAATTGGTGATAAGGGCGCCGTTGATTTGTTAAAAGAATTTGGAACGCTTGATAAGATTTATGAATTTGTAGGCAAGCATGGAGATGGCGGTGGCAAAATGAAACCACGCACAGCTAAACTTTTATTGGAACACAAAAAAGAATCTTATTTAAGCCAAGAATTGGCTACTATTGTTACCGATGTTCCAATTGAATTTGATTTGCAGAAATGCACGGTCCCTGATTTTAAAAATCCACAAACGGTAAAGCTTTTTCAAAAATATGAATTTAAAAGCTTGTTACCAAAAGTTATTGGTCAAAATGAACCAGAAGTAACGAACAAAAAAGATTCAGCTAGGAATTATATTTTGATTGATAACGAAGCGGAAGCAAAAAAATTAGTTTCAGAATTAAGCAAACAATCAGAAATAGCAGTAGATACCGAAACGACCAGTGAATTTCCCGTGCAAGCGGAATTAGTGGGAATTTCTTTTTGTTTCCAAGAGCGCACAGCATATTATGTACACTGTTATCAAAATAATTTGCTAGAAATATTTAAACCCGTTTTAAAAAACAACAAAATTAAAAAATTCGGCCACAATATTAAATATGATTATATTGTTTTATTAAACGCCGGAGTTGATATGCAGGGAATTGCTTTTGATACCATGCTAGCTTCCTATTTATTAAATCCAGGATCTCGTCAGCACAATCTAACTCGTTTAGCCATAGAAGAATTTCAATTACCAATGATTACCTGGGACGATTTAGTTGGCAAGGGAAAAGATAAGCAATCAATTACGGACATTGACCCCAAAAGAATTGCAGAATATGCCGCTGAAGATGCTGACATTACATTTCGTTTACAAGCAAGATTTTCTAAAGAATTAGCCAAGGAAGCAAAACTTCAAGAAGTATTTTCCCAGATTGATATGCCTCTAGTAAAAGTGTTGGCTGACATGGAACTAAACGGTATTTCAATTGATGATAAATACTTAAAAGAAATTTCCAAAATATTTAGAGTCAAAATAAAAAGCTTAGAGAAAAATATTTACAAAAAAGCCAGACGTAAAGACTTCAATATCAATTCTACTCAGCAATTATCTCATATACTATTTGAAGTGATGAAGTTACCAACCGTTGGAATTAAAAGAACGCAGACTGGTTTTTCGACTGCTTCTCCAGAATTGCAGAAAATAAAAGATAAACACGAAATAGTTTCATTAATTGAAAATTATCGCGAACTGACAAAATTAAAATCAACTTACGTAGATTCTCTACCCAAATTGATTAATAAGAAAACAAATAGAATTCATGCTTCATTTAATCAAGCGGTAACTGCCACTGGTCGTTTGTCATCTTCAGATCCTAATATGCAGAATATTCCGATTCGCACCGAAGAAGGCAGAAAAATCCGCGAAGCTTTTGTGGCCACGCGCGGTAATACGCTTTTATCATGTGATTACTCCCAAATTGATTTGCGAGTTTTGGCTCATATTGCAGGTGATGAGGCAATGATTAAAGCTTTCAAATCGGGTGCCGACATTCATACGCAAACTGCTGCTACGGTTTTTGAAAAGGATGCTAAAGATATTTCTAAAGATGAACGTCGCATTGCTAAAACAGTAAACTTTGGTGTGGTTTATGGTATGAGTCCTTATGGGCTCTCGCAAACTTTAAGCATTGAGAGAAAAAAGGCCAAAGATTTTATTGACACTTATTTTGCCAAATATCCAAAGATTCAAGATTACATGGAAAAGATTGTCGCGGAAGCGCGCGACAAAGAATATGTGGAAACAATGCTTGGGCGTCGGCGTTATATTCCCGAGATAAATTCGGGGCAATATCAGGTTACCGCTGGTGCAGAAAGAATGGCAATCAATATGCCGGTTCAAGGAACAACATCAGACATTATTAAAATTGCCATGCAAAAAGTTTTTGAAAAGATTTTACTACCAAATAAGAAAGATATAAAAATGTTAGTGCAAGTGCATGATGAGTTGCTTTTCGAAGTGAAAAGTTCTATGGTAAACAAATATGCAGCCACAATCAAAGATTTAATGGAAAAAGCGTATCAACTAAAAGTTCCCATTAAAGTGGAAGCAGCCAGTGGGCCAAATTGGAATAATATGTCCCCCTGCGTTACTCAGAAAGAAATTAACTTGTAATGATTGACAAACTGTTAGTAAAATTTGGAGTAAAAATAGTTTTGCTTCGGGGGATAAACACAATGAACATAGAAGTCGTATACAAAGCTTAATTTTATGATCTATTTCTTATTCGGAGAAGATACTTATCGCTCCGGACAAAAAGTTAAAACCTTCAAGGACAAGTTTTTAAAAGCCAGTCAAAATGGGGAATTAAATTTCTCTCATCTTAAAGATGCAGATTTAAATTTAGCCAAAGTTAAGTCTGAAATTTCTACTATGCCATTTTTGAATAAAACCAGATTAGTACTTTTGGAAAACGCCTTGAGTAAAGGTAAAAAAGAATTTAAAGATAGTTTAGCTGAAGTTTTAGAAGAAAATAAAGTTCCTGAATCCACAGTTTTGTTAATTTGGGAAAAGGAAATTCCAGATAAAAGAATAAAACTATTTAAATTTCTTAACAAATCAAAAACAGCTGAGGAATTTGATTTGCTCACAGGATTAGCTCTTACGAATTATGTAAAAGAATTAGTTGCTCAAAAAGAAGCAAAAATTAATAGTGAGGCTCTAGGTAAATTAATTCAGTTTGTCGGTAGCGATTTAAATCGAATTGATATTGAATTGGAGAAATTAGCATTATACAAAGATGGTTTGGAAATTTCAGTGGCCGATGTAGAAAAATTGGTAGCTCCAACCTTCCAGGAAAATATTTTTGCTTTCACAGATGCTCTGGGCAGAAAAAATAAACAAGAAGCTTTAACCTTTCTTCATACAGAAATGAAAACTGGCAAACACGAACTTTACATGATGACCATGATTCAGTACCAATTAAGAAATCTTCTAATTGTAAAAGATTTACAAGAGCGGGGAGTGAATGAATACCAAATTGCCCGCGAAGCCAAACTTCATCCCTTTGTAGTAAAAAAATCTCTGGAGCAAACAAGAAACTTTTCCTCTGAAGAATTGAAACAAATGATGGAAAAACTTTATACAGCTGACGAAGATATAAAAAACGGGAAACAATCAGGATTATTGGCGTTAGATATTTTTGTTACCAAAATGTGTTCATAAATAAAATGAGATGGAGAAATATGAAACAATAATAATAGGTGCTGGTCCAGGCGGTTTGCATTGTGCTCAGAAACTAGCCGCTGCTGGTCGGCAAGTTTTAGTAATAGAACAGAAAGAAATAATTGGTCCTAAAATTTGCGGCGGAGGGCTTACTACTAAAATTATGGATTTAGGAATTCCAAAAGATTTAGTGGAATACTTTTTTCACAAACCAATTCAATATACTCCTTATCAGCGAGTAGTGGTAAAAACAAAGGAACCAAGCATTGCTACTATTAGTCGGGAAAGGTTAGGACAGTGGATGGCGTCGGAAGCACAAAAACAAGGCGCAATCTTAGAAATCGGAATGCGTGTCACTAAAATAAATGATAATTCAGTAATGATTGGTAATAGAGAAATAAAATTTGATTATTTAATTGGTGCTGATGGTAGCAATTCTATAGTCCGAAGATCATTGAATATTCCCATGAAAAAAATAGGAATTGGTATGCATTATATTACTAAGCAGAAATTTAAGTATTTGAAAAATTTTTTTGATAATAAATATTTTGCCTCAGGTTACGCTTGGATTTTTCCGTATCGTAACTATACTTCTATTGGTGTTTATGGCAGTCCTGAATCCATTTCTGCATCCGAGCTCCGATCAAATTTTCATAAGTGGCTTAAGCAAAAAAACATTGATGTAGCTGATGCTAAATTTGAAGCGGCATCAATAAATTGTGATTATCGTGGTTATAAATTTGACAATATGTTTTTAGTTGGTGATGCCGCTGGTTTTACCTCTAGTTTAACCGGTGAGGGAATGTACTTTGCTATGGTTACAGGTGCAGAAGTGGCAAAATTAATCATTGATCCGGAATACAAACCGCTTAAAATTGATCAGTTATTGCGTGTAAAAAGACGACATGAAACACTCGCACGTATTATTGAATCAGCAGGAGTTATTCGACCAGTTTGTTTCGAACTTTTTACATTTTTATTACGCAATAATACACTCAGACACAAGATTCTAAAAGCTTTTGTCTGAATCTCATGCTTACACAAAAAATAAAAAGTCAATACAGCTGACGAAGATATAAAAAACGGGAAACAATCGGGAGTATTGGCACTAGATGTTTTTGTAACAGAAATGTGCTTATAAATTGACAAAAATAACATAAAGTAATAGATTATTAAGCAATGTTTTATATGAGTTATAGTACGCTCTTTCTATAATATAAGGAGGAATTCGAAATGAATAATGGTACCCGTGTTTGGAACCAGAAAGACGTTGGTTACAAAGAAGAACGTCCGTGGGGTTACTTTAAAATTCTTGCCGTGGAAAAGGGCTACGTTGTAAAGGAGATCTACGTTAATCCTAACAGTATTATTAGTTTGCAACATCACGAACATCGGATAGAGTTTTGGAGTGTTATTGAGGGAGATGGTTTTGTGCTTATCGGTAGCGATGCCTCTGAAGCTTCAGTTGGTCACATGTTTTTTATTGATAAGAAGACAAAACATCGTCTTGCCAGTGGAATAAAAACACACATCAAGATTATTGAAGTTTCTTTAGGAGAAGTTATTGACGAAAATGATATTGTTCGGCATGAAGACGAATACGGTCGAGAATAAAACCAAATAGGAGGTATGCACATGGTAAATGGGGGTAAGGGAAAAACGTTTGTAGCAGAGACCACTATAAAAAATTTTGAATTATGGGCCAATGGCATTATAAAACAGCTCAAAAATTCAATCGAATCAGAAGATGAACGAGCCAGAAAAAAAGAG
This sequence comes from bacterium, assembly GCA_043815505.1. Lineage (GTDB taxonomy): Bacteria > Patescibacteriota > JABMPQ01 > JABMPQ01 > JBDRIV01 > JBDRIV01. The sequence goes on along the minus strand of JBDRIV010000003.1, from coordinate 71,884 downwards.
GAAAAAAGAAGCCAAAAAAGAGCTCAATGCATTTTTCATATTCAAGATGCTATTCGGCAGAATGAAATTACAGGAGATTTCGATTGCAGACGTTTCTGCAGATGCCTACACATGGCCACCGTTTTTGGCTCACCAATTACAGTCGAAGAAATAATCCCTCCCGAATTTAAGAAATCAGTTCGCATTCAAACTTTCTGTGCAACGTTATTGGCAAAAATAGCTGAAAAAAACATCAACCCTGCCAAACTCGCATAACTTCAAACCTCGCTTATGAATCTAGATTTGATTCAACAGCGAGGTTTTAAATTATTATAAAAAAATTGACAGGTTTGGAATTAGATAATAATTTTATTGGAAATGTTGTTTTACAAATCGAATGTGTCATACATTCTTTTATAGGGAGGGAAGGACGATGACAGAGATTTATACTTAGGAGGATATTGGTCACAGAGATGAACGTCCTTGGGGATGGTTCGAAATCAAGGCGGTCCGTTGTCAGGGAAATATTTGTCAAACCGGGTCAGGGGCTCAGCTTGCAGTCACACAAAGGTCGCGATGAATTGTGGCAAGTCGTAGACGACATCGGTACTGTGACCATTAATGATGATCTCAAATTGGTTTGCTTTGGCAGTACCGAAACAATTCTTCGCGGACAGTGGCACCGAATGGACAGTGCCGCTACCACTTATCTGCGCATTGTCGAGATTTGATACGGTTCGATTCTTGACGAGAATGATATCGTGCGCTTCGAAGAAGATTCGGCCGCGCTAAAAAATAATTCTAAAACTTGCACATTCAAAACCCCACCGGTTTTATACAACTGGCGGGGTTTTCTAATACAAAATTTACATTTCGCGCAAATAACCCCAAGTGTGAAGTTTATCAAAATCTTCATACCAACGATTGCCAATATCAGTGCGATAATACATATTAGGGATTAGTACATCTTGAATACGATTGTAGGCCTGTTGTTGTGCTTGTTTCATGGTTGAGCCACTACCAGTTACAACTAAAGCCACACCGCGCGAACCGGTTACTGTCCATTGACCATTTACCAATTTTACATCTTCAATATGAATACCGTCCAAATTATCTTTATGTTTAAAAACAATCGTGGCATCCTTGGAATAAGAATCAAAAGTTCTTTTATCTCGGAAAGGATATGGAGGAACAACCAAGCGCACACCCACATGATAACCTTTTTTAGCCTTGAAATTATTAGGACCCTTATTAGCCAAGGTATATAAAAATTCTCCAATCGGCATATTCATACTTTCTTGTTGAATGCTGATAGTTGGATAACCAAAGCGGGCGGTGAATTCCAGCGGATAAATTCCGTAGTTATTAACAATACAATTTAAATCGATGTAACCAACATAATTTTCTAGGTGCAAAGTTTCTTCCATTTTTTTCAATGTTGAATTAAAAAGTTTATTTGGTTCACTCCAAAACATAGAAGTTCCCATTTCACCGGTAGCTGGTCCGATATTTCCCGGAAATAATTTTTTATGCTCAAAATTCACATTTATTGGAGACAAGAATTCTTGACCGTTGAAAAAAACACCAATAGCTACTTCAACGCCGTCTACTCTTTTTTGCAACTGAAACATTTTAATTTTATGAATCCAAACTTTTTTATAAGCCTCTAAAATTCTTATCACATCACTACCATCTTCTTCTTGACCAACAAACAATAAACGTTTAAGATTTTGGGCTTCACCACTAGGTTTAACTACATAGCGGTTAGGATTCTGTTTAACGAAGCCTATGGCTTCATCGAAATCAGTAAAATTTTGATAAGTTAAAATATTAATACCATGCCTCTTCAATTCTTCTTGTCCGAACGAGCGATCATCTTCCAAACGATCAATATAAGGTGTACCACCAATTACTGCCTTACCAGTTTTACGCAGTTTATCAGCCTTTGTTCCATAACCAAGCACATCATCAAAAACTATCACATCGGCCCAGTCAACGTGCTCTTTCCAATTTGCAACCTTGGGAACAAAACCGTCAGCCACATCAGCCTCTTCTTTATTATCAATAGAAAGTCGCACTTCATGACCTTCTTTAAAAACATGCCAGGCGACATCGGATATTAATCCGTCGGCTGACACGAATAAAAAATTCTTTTTCATTTAGTTTTTAAATTATAGTACTTATAATTTTAAAGCAATTATTTTTATTTCGCAACAATAAGAGTGCATAACTATTTTGCTTTACAAAATTATTTCTTTAAAATGAAAAAGAATATTTTATTCTAACGATCAACCGTATTTACTTTGTGTTATAACTCGCGGTAAAGATGTTTATGCCTTATCCGATATCATTGCTGAAATTTCTCAAATTGTTTATGAGAAGGTAGCGAGTGATTAAATAATCAAATAAGCGCCAACAATTATTAAAACAATTGCCATAAGTTTCAGTCCGATAATTTTCGGGCTTATTTTTTCGGCAAAAAGCCGCGGCCAGAAAACACTTAGAGTGATAGTTAAAATCAAAACAAAAACCATTTGCGTAGCAGCTAAAGAATTGACCAAGGTTATTGGACCAAGTGTTGCTGCCAACATAAATAAAAGCCAGCCGCTGGTTCCAAAAAATTCGCTTAAAGTCGCTAAGCCAATAACTTTTACGCCATACTTTTTTATAGTTCCAGTAAGATTTTTTGAATAGATAAAAATGATTGGTAGCGAACCAAAAAACACGCCAAAGCTTATAAAAACAAATATTGTCCAATAATCAGCACCATCAACTAAAAATTTTGTTGTGGTTGATTCTACCGCATAAACAAAAGCAGAAATTATCATAAAATAAAAAGCCTTGTTGAAACGAATAAAGTATTTTAATGAGCGTTGAACAGAAATCAAAACCGCACCAATTATAAGTAAAATAATTCCTAAATATTTAAGCGGAGTAAAAATCTCTCCCAAAAATATTGCCGCCAGAATCAATGTAAAAAGGGGAGATAGATAGAACAGAGGCGCAACGCGAGAAATTTCTTCCAGTTTTACAGCTTTAAAATAAAAAACTGCATTGAGAATAGAAAATATTCCTATTCCGATAGATAGAAGCATGTAAAAAAGAGGCAGGATTTTGAAACCAATAATTATCCAAACAATAAAACCAATAAAAAAAGCAAAACCACCGACGACAGCCATAATAATCATCGGTTCTTTAACCCATTTAGTTTGGATTATCTTATCGTTAATGTTTGTTAGCGCCCATAAAAACGCGGTCGCTAACGTTAAAAATGCCCAAGTCATAGATTTAATATAGCATAAAAAGTAAAACCTCTGGAAATGCTGTTGCAAATCCAGAGGTTAGTTAACTACAAATTAAGGTAGTTGATGTCGAAAGGATCCCAGCCAGGCTCAGTGGGCAGGGTGCGAATATTAACAATCAAGTCTTGCCAAGTGACAAAAAATTCATGACCTTCACTTGCTGAAGAAGGTATGATCTCACTTATATCAGAACAGCTAAGGGGCAGAACTTCTAAAATTCGCGCTTCGGTAAAACCATTTGTAGTCTGAACAGTAATGTGAGCGCCTTTAAGCTTTGCTCTCGAGACCTCGCGGTCTTTAAAAATACAACCGCGCAGATTGGCCAGACGAAGATCGGTTCCGCGCATGGTGGCACCTCGAAAATCCGTTCCACCCATGAGCAAACCACGAAAGACTGCATTGCTTAATTCAGCCCCTCGCAGATTACAATCTGTCATAGCTCCGCCATGCTCTCCCTGTAAGCAGTATTCAGAATCAGTCAAATAAGACTTAAGCAGATTAACGCCGTAGAAGTGACCACCTACAAAAATAGTTCTAGCCATATTAGCTTCCACCATTTTTGCTTGGTCGAAAATGCAGTTGAAGACTTTGCTGTTCATAATTTCGATGCATTCTGATTTAACTGCATCAAACCTGGTGTCGCAGAGCACGCTGAAGGAAAGATTGGCATGGGACATTGAAGCATGAGAGAAATCTGCTTTGTGAATTGTCATCTCTCGAAAGTTAGCTTCGGTAAGATTTGCAAAAGAAAGATCAATTCCCTCAATTTCCAAACCGCGGAAATCATAACCGGAAAAATTAGGACGGAAACCAGGTTCTTCTTTACGCATTCTGTTGAAAGCTTCAGCGCCTTGTGTTTTCAAAACTTCCCACATCTCATTTTTCAAAGACATCTCTCGTCCTCCTTTACATTTTAAATGTACGTTAATCTAACTAATAAATCACTTCTTTATATCAAACAAGCTAAATTTGTCAATCAAAAAACCCCGCAACTAGCGAGGTTTTTAAAATATAATTTATTCAGATTTTTTCTTTTCCGTATTTTTCACAGCTTTTGATAATCTAGCTTTTGTTCTGGAAGCGGCATTTTTATGAATAATTCCTCTTTTAGCAGCTTTATCATAAGTTTGATAAGCTTTAACAAGCGCTTTTTCAGCATCGTCTTTTTTTCCAGCCGCGGACAAATCACGAACTTCACGCGAAATATGATGCATTTGTCTTTTAATACCCACATTATGTTCGTGTCTCTTTTTAGATTGTCTTAGGTGTTTTTTTGCAGATGCTTTTATTGGCATTTCAATAATTTATGAATCAAAATTTAGTATAACAGGAAAAAAATAATAATCAAGAGCTGATTAAGACTTTTTTGGGTTTTAGCAATTTGACCTTTTTATCATAAGAAGCAATGGCGATGGAATTATTCTTGTTATCAATTAACATTACCATAGAGTGTTTCGCGCGAAACACTCTATGCAAAGGTTGGCCGTTTCTAATTTTTTCAATTTCCGCAGGAGAAACTATTAACTTTGGCATTTCTGGCAAAAGTTCAACCAGTGGTTTCATATCTTTGGTAGATATTTTAGTAGTTTCTTTGGCGTCCTTTATATTAAAGCTTCCAATCTTGTTTCTTTTCAATTTGGAGAGATAAGCACCCGTTTTTAGTTTTTTACCAATGTCGTAAGCAAGAGAGCGAATGTAGGTTCCAGAAGAACATTCGACACTAAATTTTACAAAAGGAAATTTGTATTCCGTTAGCTTTAAATTCAGAATTTCTACATCTTGAGATTTTGCTTTAACTTTTTCTCCAGCACGAGCTTTTTTGTAAAGAGGTTTTCCGTCTTGTTTTTTAGCCGAATAGATAGGAGGAACTTGTTGTTGCTTTCCTAAGAAAGATTTTAGTATATCAATAACTTCTTTTTTAGACGGTTCAAATTTTTTATCAATAACAATTTCTTCTCCTTCTCGGTCATAAGTCTCAGTTTCATAACCTAATTTTATTTCTGCTTCATAAGTTTTATTGTGACCAACAACATATTCTAATAACTTGGTTCCATTGCCAACAACCACAATTAAAAGACCGGATGCTAGCGGATCTAGCGTTCCGGCATGACCAACTTTTTTAATATCGAAAGTTTTACGAACACGACTGACAATATCAAATGATGTTGGCCCTTTTTCTTTATTTATTAAAAAGAATCCTGAAGTCATTTTAAGTTGCAAGAAGTTTTAACATTTCATCATGCAGTTTGCCATTTGTTGCCAGGATAGTGGATGATTCTAGTGTAATAGGATCACCATTTATTTCGGTAACTTTCCCGCCAGCTTCTTCAATGATTAAAGTGCAAGGCAGAATATCCCAAGGAAATGTACTGATTTCAAAAAACACATCAGCTTGACCGGCTGCAATAAATGATTGAGAGTTGTGAGCAACTCCCAGAAATCTAATTTGTAAAACTCTATTATAAATTTCATTTAAGTTCTCCAGTAGCCAACGACGTTTTTCTTCTGTGGAAGATATGTGAGAAATTAACATAGCTTTATTTAAATCATCACAATTGCTTACTGAAATCTTTTTGTTATTTAGTGTTGCTCCTTTGCCTTTTTCAGCAAAATAGAAATTTTTTGTAATTGGATCGAAATTCATACCTAGAATTGGTTTTTGGTTTTGCAATAAGCAAAGACCAATACTAAAGAGGGGAAGACCTTTTGAATAATTTAAAGTACCATCAATTGGATCTAGTACCCAAACAAATTCTTTAGTTTCGTTTTCCTTTCCCATTTCCTCCGAAACAAATCCGTGATCTGGAAATAATTCTTTAATAGCATTTACAATTATATTTTCTGATTTTAAGTCAATTTCCGTTGTAAAATCACGAGTATTTTTTGTATCTTTATAATATAATTTCTTTTCTTCATTAAGATTGTCAATCAAAATATCTCCAGCTTTTTTTACTGAATCAACAGCAATCCTTTTTGCCTTATCAATATTCATAGAAATTATTTAGTAATATAATTAATCATATCAGAAAATCGCTTGTTTAGCGATTTTTATGTTTTACAAACACTCTGCCAGTTTTTCTTTTGTTTCCTTCTGCAAAGCTTGGCCGGCGAGAGAATAATATTCTTGTTGCCACTCAGAGTTTTTTATTGTCTGGCAAACTGCTTCCGATTTTTGTAATATTTGGTTGCCAGAAAAAATTAACAAAAAGGCAAAACTGGCAACCATTAAAGAATATATAAAAGAATTTCTTATTTTAGGAAATAGTAAAATTAAAATCATTGCCAAGCTAAGTAAAAACAAAACCAAAGTTAAAATATAACCAGAGCTATCAAAACGGGGAGTGAAAATGAATTTACCAAGCGAAATAAAAAACCAGATGCTACTGGTTATAAAAAAGGTAATAAAAAGCTGACGAACAAATTCTGGTTCAGTTTCCAAGTTTCCTATTTTTTTTGTTGGCTTCTTTGATTTCTCCAATTTGATCTCTTAATTCAGCTGCTTTTTCAAATTCTAAATTTTTAGCAGCTAATTCCATTTGTTGTTCCAAGTCCTTGATTAAACGGGGGAGTTCTTCTTGCGGAATTTCTTTGGTCGGTAGATCTGCCACAGTTCTGTCTGCAGAAGTTTTTGCTCCCGCCAATCTTTCATTCGTAATGGCTTTTTCAATTGTTTTCGGCGTAATGCCATGTTTTTCGTTATATTGTTTCTGTATCTTTCGTCGTCTGCGGGTTTCAGAAATAGCGTTTTTCATACTACGAGTGGTTTTATCAGCATACATTATAACTTGTCCCTCAACATGTCTGGCGGTGCGACCCATAATCTGGATAAGTGAAGTCTCTGAGCGCAAAAACCCCTCTTTATCAGCATCAATTATGGCCACGAGCGAAACTTCGGGTAAATCTAGTCCCTCGCGAAGCAAGTTTATTCCTACCACCACATCATATTTACCAGTGCGTAAGTCCCGGAGTGTCTCTAGTCGCTCAAAGGTGTCAACTTCGGAATGAAGATAATGGCCCTTAATTCCAGCCTCTTTCAAGTATTCAGCCAGATCTTCTGCCATACGCTTAGTTAAAGTGGTAACCAGAACTCGCTGTTTTTTCGCAGTACGCTTTTTAATTTCTTCTAATAAGTCATCAATTTGATTTTTACTCGGCCTGATTTCAATTTCTGGGTCAATTAAACCAGTTGGTCGAATAATTTGCTCAGAAACATTGGCGCGGACATCTTTTTTAGCAAAAGCGTCTTTTATTAAACCAGATTTTATACCAGACTTTTTTAATTCGTACGGACCAGGTGTGGCAGAAACATAACTTGCTTGATTAACGCGCTTGGCAAATTCAGCGAAATTTAGCGGACGGTTATCCATAGCAGATGGTAAGCGAAAACCATGATCCACCAAATTTTCTTTGCGCGCGCGATCGCCAAAGTACATACCACGGATTTGGGGGATGGTCATGTGTGATTCATCAATAAACATAGCAAAATCTTTGGGGAAATAATCTATTAATGTAAATGGAGGTTGGCCGGGTTTTCTGTCGTCGAAATAGCGGGAATAGTTTTCAATGCCATTGCAGAAACCAATTTCCTCAATCATTTCTAAATCATAATTGGTTCGCTGTTCAATTCTTTGCGCTTCAATTAGTTTATTATCTTTTTTCAATTCTTTAATTCTCTCAGCCAAATCCTTGCTGATGATACTGGTAGACTTTTTCAATTTGTCATCGGTGGTGGCAAAGTGAGTAGCGGGGAAAATAAATTCTTCTTCTAATTCGCGCAATACTTCACCAGTTAAGGGATCTAATTCCAAAATCCTTTCTAGATCATCGCCAAAAAATTCGGCGCGAATCATATTTTCCGCATCGGCTGGAAAGATGTCTAAAACATCGCCGCGAACCCGAAATGTCCCGCGATGAAAATCTATGTCGTTGCGATTGTAGCGAATGTTAACCAATCCTTTCACAATTTCTTCGCGCGGAACGGACATACCCTTTTTCAATTCCACTTTTAGTTTGTTGTAATCATCGGGATGACCGAGACCGTAAATACAAGAAACGGAAGCAACAATAACGACATCTTTTCTGGTGGCGAGGGAATGAGTGGCGGCGTGACGCAATCTATCAATCTCTTCGTTAATATCAACTTCTTTTTCAATGTAAGTGTCAGTGCGGGGGATATAAGCTTCTGGCTGATAATAATCGTAGTAGGAAACGAAATAGTGAACTGCATTGTTGGGAAAAAATTCTCTGAATTCCGAAGCAAGTTGTGCGGCCAAAGTTTTATTGTGAGATATCACTAAAGTTGGTCGCTGAATATTGTTTATCACATTGGCCATGGTAAAAGTTTTTCCCGAACCGGTGACGCCCAGCAAAGTCTGGTGTTTCACGCCATCATTAAAACGGATCGTTAATTCTTCGATTGCTTGGGGCTGATCGCCAGTTGGTTTAAATTGTGCTTCCAGTTCAAATTTCATGTTTCAATTATAGCGAATATGTATACTAGCACAAAATTAACACTTTTCCAATAGTTTAAGCACTTTATTTATTTCTCATCTCTGCTATCATAGAGTAAGAATTTATTTAATTTAAGCAAAAAGATGATAGCTCAAATAAAGGGAAAAATCGCTCAAATTCACGGTAATAACGTTATTTTGGATGTCAGCGGAGTGGGTTACGAAACACATTGTCCACTTTCAGTTTTAGAAAAAGCGAAAGTTGGAGAAGAAATTACTCTTTTTACTCATCAGTATATAAGAGAAGATGCGATGGATTTGTATGGATTTTTGAATATGGATGATAAAGAAGTTTTTGAATTACTTCTTTCCATTTCTGGTGTGGGACCAAAAGCAGGAGTAAATATTCTCTCTATGAATTCAGCCGAAGAAATTAAACAAGCCATTTCCCAAAAAGACGAATCTCTTTTCACTCGGGTTTCTGGAATTGGTAAGAGAACGGCCGAAAGAATCATTGTTGATTTGAAAGATAAAGTTACAGTTAATGGTATAGCGCCAAAAACAAAATTAATTCCCGATCAAGAAGAAGTGGTTGATGCTCTCAAAGGTTTGGGCTACAAACATAAAGAAGCGCGCGACTTAGCAGTTAGTATTCCAGCCGAAATGGAAAACTTTGAAGATAAAATTCGCTACGTTCTAAAAGAAGCCGGTAAATCCAAATAATGAATATCAAGGAATTAAATTCAGACTATGAAAAGCAAATTAACAAATTGGCAGGAAATAATTTACTGCAATCATTTGCGTGGGGAGAGTTTCAGGTATCTGCTGGTCAAAATATTTTCAGATTAGGAGTTGAAGATGAGGGAGAACTGGTGGCGGCAATTCTGATAATTAAAATTGGTTTACCACTGGGACGAAGCTACTATTATATTCCACGCGGGCCAATGAATTTCTCAAAAGATATTTGGCAATTATTTTTACAAGAATTAAAAAAACGCGGACGCAAAGATAAAACAATTTTTGTTCGCTTCGAACCTTTCATTGAAAGTAAAAAATTACCAGATTGTTTTGAATCAGATAATCAAATTGTCAGAAAATCAAAACGCCACACGCAACCGCCAGTAACCTGGATTACGGATTTAAAACTTTCCGAAGAAGATCTGCTTAGCGGAATGCATTCGAAAACTAGATACAACATTCGGCTGGCCGAAAAAAAAGGAGTTACGATTGAAAAAACTATTGAAGAAAAAAACATAACCGATTTTTATCGCTTGCTGGAAAAAACTACTAAAAGGGGAGAATTTGCTGGACACCCCAGAAGTTATTATTCAAAAGAACTCACAGAACTGGCTAAAACTAAAAATGCTGTACTTTATTTAGCAGAATATGAAAACAAATACATTGCCGGTATTTTAGTTTCATTTTTTGGCGATACGGTAACTTATTTACACGGCGCTTCCGATTACGAACACAGAAACATCATGGCACCATTTTTACTGCAGTGGCAAGCTTTAAAAGAGGCTAAAGCAAGCGGTTTTACCACCTATGATTGGCACGGAATTACTTTAGAAGAAAACCATGCTTGGGCAGGAATTACCAGGTTCAAGCAAGGTTTTCCAGGTAGAGCCTATGAATTTACTGGAACTTACGATTTAATATTGCAACCACTTTGGTATCAGGCTTATAGAAATTTACAAAAAAATTAGTCTACCATCATGAATGACGAACAATGGGACAGATTAAAAGAAAAAGTAAAAAACAATTTCGAAGTTGTTGATGAAAAAATGGAAGATGGTGAACACGAAAACGAAACAATTGAAACGATAGAAGTAAAATCGGATGTCGGCCGGGTAAAATTTACCAGAGCTTCCAAACCAAAAGTTTTGGATGTCAAAGCAACTTATGCTAAAAGAGGATCGAGTGTTTCTGATGTGCAATATACCCATTCAGAAACTGACATGGTTCATACTGTTAAAGCCTATCGTTGGAATGATCAAGCTGAATCCTGGGACATAATTGACACCACCAGTATTTTAAATATGTAAATGGCTAAAAAAGAAAAAATAGAAAAACCAGATTTTGATGAATTGTTAAGAGTTAGAGATGATAAACATACCGAGCGTTTAATTGATTTTCGCTCCGGTAAATTATTTTTGTATTTTTTAATATTTTTATTATTTATAGTTTTGGTGCTAACAGTTTTGTCAGCTCTGGCTATGATTCAGGAAATAAATAATAAAGGATTTTCTTTTAATACCGATTCTTTTAATACGGATCGCATCACAGATATAAATGTAGAAGAAGAAAGTTCTGGTTGGATGGAAAATATAACTTCGGGGATAACTGGTTGGTTCAAAGATAAAAGTTCTGATGGCATACTCGTGGAAGTGGAGTTATCTGACGAACAAATTATGACAGCTTTGGATAAATATAATTTAGAAGAAAAAGATATTAAAAAAGTTCAAATTGCGATTCAAAATGAAAGTATAAAATTAAATGGAGTTTATACAAAAGTTGGCGAAACAAAACTGGAGGCGACCATTAAACCGCAAATTAAAAACGGAGCTTTAGAAGCGCCAGTTACGGAATTAAAAGTTGGTATAATTGCCGTTCCAGGCTTTTTGCGTAATTTCTTAAGTAATACAATGGAAAAAATTCTTCTTTCTTCAGTTACAAGTGATAACGTAACTTGGGAAGAAATTACTTATAGTAATAATAAAATAAAAATAACCGGACACACCCAGTAGTATAATTCGTTTGATATTGGCAATGGGCGGTCTTTTAAATAAAAACAGTGCAGTTAGGAAAGTTCAAATAAATATTTAAGTTGTTGTACTACCGGGATACAAAATAAACTTTTACACATTTAGTCATAATTGGTATAATATAACTAACATTTTTAAGTAAGGAGTTATGACAAAAAACAAACCAACAAAAGGAAGATTTTTAAAAATTATACTCGGTGTAATCATTGCCGTTGTAATTATTGGTGTTTTAACCACCGTTACTTTAATTGGAATTGGTTACTCAGTTTACAAAAGCACAAGTTATGATGACGACACTGACGATGCTTATTCACCAGGATATGGTTCAGCTGAAACTGAAAGTGGATCCAGTTTTTTATCTGCTTCCGATAATTCTATTTTGGCTGACAAAGAAACACTTACAGAATCTGAAATTGCTGAAGATTCATCTGTAGATCAAACAACCACCGATACTACAACAGAGGTAACTGAACAAAAAATTATCAAAACTGCAACTTTAAGTGTTACCGCTGATATTACAGAAGACGTGGTTTTGGAAATTAATAAATTAGCAGAAGTCAAAGGTGGTTATACCGATGATTCCTATACTTACACAACTGACAAAGGCTACACTTATTCCACAGTAATTATTAGAGTGCCGGTAGATGAATTTGAAACTGCCATAAAGATTATTAAAGATGTTGTTTCTGATGTCACTTCAGAAAGTATTAGTGGACAAGATGTCACTGAGGACTATGTTGATTTGCAAGCACAACTAAAAAACTATCAAACAGAAGAATCTCGACTTCTAACATTTATTGAGCAAGCAGAAAATGTGGATGATCTATTAAAAATTGAAACAAAGTTAAGTTCTGTTCGTGCCAGTATTGAGCGAACGCAAGGAAAAATTAAATATCTGGAAAACAAAACTGATTTAGCAACCGTTACGGTATATGTTTCGGAAGATGTTTCCGTAACAGTTCCAACCGATGAATGGAAGCCACTTACAACTATTAAACAAGCGTGGCACTCATTGATTGTTTCATTACAAGGAATTGCTGATATCCTAATTTGGTTATCTATAATTGTTCTACCAATAATTCTTATTCTCTGGTTTATATTTTGGTTAATCTATCGTTTTATTAAGACTTTGATAAAAAGAAAAAATAAATGACAAAAAATAAATTATCATCGGGTTTAAGAATAGGAGTTATAATTATTGTTATCATAATTCTTGCCCTGGCCATTTATTTACGGCAAAAAAATAGCGATCAGGAAGAAGTGACAGTTACTGAACCAACAGGTTATAATGAAGACGGTAGTATTAATTACGAAATGATTGCCGCTGACGTAGCTCAAGATGAAGTAGGGGAAGATGGCTTAAAAACTTATCAGCATGATGTTCATCAGTTTTCTGTTAAATATCCAGACAGCTGGAAAAAAGGTGAAGCCGAAGAACCAACAGACAAAACACTGGAAGCTGGTTGGGAAGAGATTGCTATGTATATTTTTGATCCCCAAACTGTAATTGCTCCAGACAATTTGTTCAGCGCCACCACAGGTGTGTTCGTTTTCAAAAATAAATTATCTGATTTAGAAAATATAGACAATGAAGAAGCTTGGTTTGTAAATGTGCGCAACAAATACAAAGATTCTCCCGAGGCACAATACAAAGATGCTGACGAGGAAATAGTGGCGGAAAGCAAATACAATTATCCAGCCACCAGCCTGCATTACGAATCGGAAGAATTATACAGAACCGTAGATGAGATGTGGATTCTGCGCGGCCAAGATGTTTTCTTCATTCATGCTTTTGCGCCCAGCAACGATTATGATCGCTACCAAGAAAAATTTGCTGATATTATAGATTCATTTACATTTAAATAAAAAAACAAAATAAAATAAACAAAAACATAATGTCCGGAGGACTTTTTGACAATAACAAAAAAAGATTCAACGGCACAATGTACGGCTATCACCGCTATCCGCCCTATACCAGGACGCGTGATAATGCTCACACAGCTGGGTGTCGCCGTAAAAACATTCGTGTCCGTCCAGGTGAGACAGGTTCATATATGGCCATATCGCACTCATTTTTCTATTCACTTTTCGGTAGAAAAAAATAATTCATGTCACATACTAAAAACAATTTCTTAGGAGCCATTGCTATTCTGATTGGGAATATTGTAGGTGCGGGGGTTTTTGGACTTCCTTACGTCGTATCGCGAGCCGGCTTTTTAGCCGGTCTTGTTCATTTGGTTATATTGGGATTTGTAGTTTGGATAACGACACTAGCTTATGGAGAAGTTGTTCTTCGTACTAAATCCAAGCATCAACTTCCTGGATATGCTGAGCGTTATTTAGGAAAGTGGGGAAAAGGAATTGTGATGTTCTCTCTTATTTTTGGAATTTATGGAGCGCTTATTGCCTATGCAATCGAAGTCGGTAATTTTTTATCTGTTTTACTCGAACCATTTTTACCTTTGCCGGCCTTCACCTACGGATTGATTTTTTATGCTATAGCTTCATTTCTAATTTGGTTTGGTTTAAAAACCGTAGCCAAAATAGAAATGTTTATGGTTTTTATGTTGCTGTTTGTTATTATTCTAATTGCTTGGATTGGTGTACCAGAAATAAATACCGATAACTTGGTAACGTTTTATGCTGCCAATATGTTTCTACCATACGGCGTAATTCTATTTGCTTTTGCAGGTGCTTCAGCTATACCAAGTGTGGCAGAGATTCTAAAAAATCGTCGGGACTTAGTTAAAAAAGCAATTACTGCTGGTATTCTTCTACCATTTGTTGTGTATTTTATTTTTGTATTAGTCGTTGTTGGTGTAACTGGTGAAGATACAACCGAAGGAGCTGTTGAGGGATTAGGAGCAGTATTGGGTAGTGCCGTATTGAACGTCGGCGCAATTTTTGGAGTTCTCAGTATGACAACTTCTTTTCTAATACTGGGTTATGTTTTACGAGAAATTTATCAGCTAGATTATAAACTACCAAAAATTGCCGCTTGGTTTTTGGTTGTAATATTTCCGTTAATAATATATATTTTGCGTTTAACAACTTTTATTGAAACTATGGGACTGGTAGGAGCGGTAATGGGTGGGTTTGACGGTATAATAATTTTATTGATGCATAAAAAAGTTCAACGTTATGGAATAAGAAATAAATCGCCATTTACATTACATATGCCGGAACCTGTTAGAATATTACTAATGACACTATTTGCTTGCGGTATTGTTTACGAGATTTATTTTCTACTATTTTAAATGAAGAAATTTCTAAAAAAACTAATTCCTAAATTTTTAATTAGGCGTTATCACCAGTCCTTAAGTTTTTTGGCGGCTTCATATTATCGTCATCCTTCCAACGATTTAATTGTCATAGGCGTAACTGGTACCAATGGCAAAAGTACAACTTCATACTATATAGCAAAATTATTAGAAGCGGCTGGATATAAAGTTGGTCTGATTACAACGGCAATGTTTAAAATTGCAGGCAAGGAATGGATTAATAACACCAAGCAAACTATGCCAGGACGTTTTCGTTTGCAAAAATTGATAAGAAAAATGGTGCGCAAGAAATGTGAATATGCCATTATAGAAACTTCGAGTGAAGGCATTACTCAGTATCGTGCTTGCCATATTGCTTATGACATCGCCGTTTTTACCAATTTAACACCTGAACATATAGAAGCGCACGGTTCTTTTGAGAATTATAAAAAAGCTAAAGGCGAACTATTTGCTAATCTTAAAAAAACGCCAACCAAACAAGTTTTTGATAAAACCAAGTTTCGACCCATTCCCAAAACGGCCATTGTAAATTTAGCTGACAAAGAGGCTACTTACTTCTTAAGTTTTTTAGCCGATGAAAAGTTAGGATATTTAAGTGCAACTAAAGAATCGACTGTACCAACAGTAGCTCCAACTGTTATGGCCAGTAATATTTCTAGTCAGGAAAACAAAACAACATTTATTGCCAAGGCCAAAAACGAGAAAGAAAAAATTACTTTAGATGTTTTAGGAGATTTTAATGTGGAAAATGCTTTAGCTGCTTTAACTTGTTGCTTGCAACAAAAAATTTCTTTGGCTGACTTAAAAAAATATTTCAAATCAATTCCCCATATAATTGGACGCTTGGAAAGAATTGCTAGTAATAAAAAATTTGAAGTTTATGTTGATTATGCTCACGAACCGGCCAGTTTGGAAAAAGTTTATCAAACATTACAAAAAAAACCTCATCACAAAATAATTAGTGTGTTGGGAGCTGCGGGTGGGGGTCGCGATAAAGGTAAAAGAAAAACCTTAGGAGAATTGGCGGCCAAATATACTGATTTTGTAATTGTTACTAACGAAGATCCTTACGACGAAGATCCAGAAATAATTATTGATAGTGTTTTGGCCGGAGCTGTTAATTCTGAAAAAAAATTAGAAGAAAATGCTTTTAAAATTTTGGACAGAGAAGAGGCTCTAAAAAAAGCTCTCAAATTAGCAAATGAAAATGATATTATAATTGTCACCGGAAAAGGATCAGAACAAAGTATGGTGGTAAAAAACAATAAAAAAATTCCCTGGGACGACAGGGAAAAAATAAAAAATTTATTATCCAAGATTTAGCCCAGATTTAAAAGATACCAAAGTAAAATTGAAATAGAAATTCCTAAAGCGCCACCAACGAGAATTTCCCAAATAGTGTGACCAACAGTTTCTTCTAAATGCTGAGGGTAATTCTTATGATCTTCTGCCGGTAATCTTTTTATCAGTTTATTTAAAACCTCAGCGTGCCGTTGCAAATACATACGATACCCAAGCGCGTCGCGGATTATCACAATAGTAATTATTGTAGTAATAGCAGCTGTGATAGTATTCAAACCGTCGTGTAACAAAACAATTGTTAGTAAAGACATCATAAAAGCTGTATGGCTTGAAGGCATACCACCATAATCGTCCAAATAACGCCAATTAGGTTCCATTTCTTTAGTATCTTTATCGTAGCTTTTCAAAATAAACTTAATTGTTTGTGTAATGGCTACCACGATAACGGGAATGATGATAAAATAGGGAATAGACATAAAATAAAATTAATAATCTCATTTTAACATAAACAAAAAAATTGAGCCATGATTTTAACAATTGATACTACCAGCGAAAAAGTTCAAGTTGCGATCTTGCAAGGAGCTGATATTTTAGAAGTGGAGCTTTGGTCGGGAAAAAATAATCATTCTGAAACATTACTTCCTGAAATTGATAATGTTTTGCATCGTTTAAATTTAAAAACTTCTGATTTAAAAGGAATAGCTGTTGTAAATGGTCCTGGTAATTATACCGGCTTAAGAGTTGGAGTGGCCACCGCTAATGCTTTAAGTTTTGCTTTGCAGATTCCACTATATGCAGTAAATCGTTTTCAGTTACTTTTTGAACATGTGGATGATGTAGTCGATACGCTTTTTGTTATCACCGCAGTCGCTGAAACATTATATATTGCCAGATCGATTAGTAAAAATGATTTTGCTGCTATGGATTTTAAAGAAATAAAGAACATCAATCCTAAAAAAATAGTAGGCGATTTAATTTTAGAACAGGAAAATTTATTGGCAGAAAATTTAGAAGATATCGAAATAAAAAATGTGAAAACATATAATTTATTACCCGAGTTAGCAAGTTTAATTCAAAATGAAGAAGAAATTACTGTTGCCAGTCCTTTGTATATAAAAAAACCAGCCATTACCAAAGGCAAAGAAAAAGTCTTTTTAGATGGAAAAATTATACGGCAATAATAGGCTTAATTAAGCCAATAATAGCCAAATTACCAAAATAAATTTGACAAAGAATAGACTTATAGTATCATTATCTACATGTATACAACTCGTAAGCTAATCACTTAGGGCGACCAACTTTGGTCATAAGCTCGTATTTTTAATAATAGGGGCAAGTTTTTTATGTCAGAAAAAACAACTCAAGCGCTGTCTGGTGAAGAACGGCGCAGGTATTTTACACCTAAACATGATGTTATCGAACTTCCTCATCTCATTGAAGTTCAAAACGCATCCTTCGACTGGTTTCTAAAAAAAGGTTTAAAGGAACTATTCGACGAAATCTCACCCATCAAAGATTTTACAGGCAAGGGCCTGGAATTGTCATTTAGTGACTACTATTTCGACGAACCTAAAATGGATGAAATCGAATCCAAGTCACGCAACGCAACCTTTGAGGCCGCTCTTCGCAGCCAAGTTCAATTATTGAACAAACAAACAGGAGAAGTTAAAGAACAAGAAGTTTATTTAGGTGAGTTCCCGCTCATGACTGATCGTGGAACTTTTATTGTTAATGGCGTAGAGCGCGTGGTGGTTACGCAATTAATGCGTTCACCAGGTGCTTTCTTTACGGCCGAATATTCCAAAGATGAAAAACTTTTTGGTGCCAAGGTTATTCCTAATCGTGGTGCTTGGTTAGAATTTGAAACTGATAACTCCGGAGTAATTAGTGTTAAAATTGATCGTAAAAGAAAAGTTCCTGCTACAGCATTAATGCGAGCTTTTGGATTTAGTACCGATGAAGAAATTAAAGAAAACTTTAGAGATATTGATACACGCGTTGATAAAAAATATATTGAAGCGACTTTGAAAAAAGATCCTTCCAATTCAACTGCCGAAGGTTTCAAAGAAGTTTATAAAAGAATTCGTCCGGGAGACCTAGCTACAGTGGATAATGCCAAATCACTTATTGAAGCCATGTTTTTCTCTTTTGATCGTTATGATTTCGGTAAAGTTGGTCGTTTTAAAATGAACCAACGCTTGGACATGGACGTAAAAAATATTCCGGAAAACAGAGTATTTAGAAAAGAAGATATTGTGGCTATTATGCGCGAGATTATTAGATTAAATGTTGAGCAAGATGAACCAGATGATATTGATCATCTTGGCAATCGTCGCGTTCGTTCCGTAGGTGAATTAATTCAAAACAAATTGCGCGTTGGTCTGGTTCGTATGGAAAGAATTGTTCGCGACCGCATGTCCACTTGTGATTTAAACACCGTTTCTCCAGCTCAACTGGTAAATGCCCGTCCTGTTATTTCATCAATCAGAGAATTTTTTACATCATCCCAGCTTTCACAGTTTATGGATCAAACCAATCCGCTTTCCGAACTGGATCACAAACGTAGATTATCTGCCATGGGTCCGGGTGGTTTGTCGCGCGAACGCGCCGGCTTTGATGTCCGCGATGTACATAGATCTCATTACGGCAGAATTTGTCCAATTGCTACTCCGGAAGGTCCTAACATTGGGCTAGTTGGTCATTTAGCATCTTATGCTCGCATAAATGAATATGGTTTTATTGAAACTCCTTACCGAAAAGTTTTAAGAAAAGTTCCTAACAAAAAATCTGAGTTGCTTGGCAAAACTCTTCACAAAGATGTTTTCCATCCGGAAACTGAAAAAATAGTGGTAGAAGCTGGTACAAAAATTACTGAAGAAATTGCCAATCAAATTGTGGCTGTCCCTATTGATAAAATTTCTATCAAATCTATTGTCACCAACGAAATTGTTTATTTGGATGCCTTTGAAGAAGAGCGCGCCGTGACTGCTCCCGCCACCACTCCGATTGATGAAGAAGGATATTTTGTAAATGATCGAGCTGAGTGTCGTGTGCGTGGTGAATCGGCTTTCGAGCCAACTGGTAAAATTGAATATTTGGATGTTTCTCCCAAGCAAATTGTTTCGGTTTCAACCTCACTTATTCCTTTCCTTGAACATGATGACGCCAATCGCGCCCTCATGGGTTCAAACATGCAACGCCAAGCCGTTTCTCTAATTAAACCCGAATCTCCTGTAGTTGGTACCGGTGTTGAAGGTAGAGTAGCGGTTGACTCCGGTGCTGTGGCTACAACCAAAGAAGCAGGAAAAGTTATTGAGCTTTCTGGTGACCAAATTAAAATTCTGGGTAATTCTGGTGATACTAAAGTTTATGATTTACAAAATTACGTCCGTTCCAACACCTCAACTTGTATGCACCAAAAACCAATTGTTAATATCGGCGAAAAAGTCAAAAAAGGACAAGTTATTGCTGATGGAGCCTCTACTCAAGATGGGGAATTAGCACTCGGACAAAACGTGTTAGTTGCTTTTATGGCTTGGGAGGGTGGTAATTTTGAAGACGCTATTCTAGTTTCTGATCGCTTGGTACAAAATGATCGTTATACCTCAATTCATATTGAAGATTTCTCCATTGATGTCCGCGACACCAAATTGGGCGCTGAAGTTGTTACTCGTGATATCCCTAATGTCGGTGAAGAAAAATTGAAAGACTTGGATGAAGAAGGAATTATTCGCGTTGGTGCCCAAGTTTCTTCCGGCGACATTTTGGTTGGAAAAATTACCCCTAAGGGTGAAACTGAATTAACGGCAGAAGAAAGATTGCTGCGTGCCATTTTTGGTGAAAAAGCTCGCGATGTTAAAGATACTTCGCTATATTTGCAGCACGGTGAACATGGAAAAGTTGTGGATGTAAAAATATTCTCTCGCGAAAACGGTGATAAATTGCCAACTGGTGTAATTAAATCTATTCAAGTTTCGGTAGCGCAATTACGAAAAATTCAAGTAGGAGATAAAATGGCTGGTCGTCACGGTAACAAAGGTGTTATTTCCAGAATCGTTCCATCCGAAGACATGCCTCATCTACCAGACGGCACCCCAGTTGATATTGTTTTAAATCCCCTGGGTGTTGCTTCTCGTATGAATATTGGTCAGATTTTAGAAACCCATCTTGGTTGGGCAGCGCAGTTACTTGGTTATAAAGTGGCTAGTCCAGTTCTTGATGGTGTAAAAGAAAAAACTATTAAAGAAGAATTGAAAAAAGCTGGACTTCCTGAAGATGGAAAAGTTCAATTGATTGATGGACGTACTGGTAAAAATTTCTCGGAAAGAACAACCGTAGGAATTATCTATATGTTGAAACTTCATCATATGGTTGAAGACAAAATTCACCAACGATCAATTGGACCATATTCACTTGTTACTCAACAGCCACTCGGTGGCAAAGCCCAATTTGGTGGACAGAGATTTGGAGAAATGGAAGTTTGGGCCCTAGAAGCCTATGGTGCCGCTCATACTTTGCAGGAAATGTTAACTATAAAATCTGACGACGTGCTGGGACGAAGTAAAACCTACGAATCTATTGTTAAAGGTGAACCGATTAGAAAACCTAACATTCCTGAATCCTTTAATGTTTTGTCTAAAGAGTTGAAAAGTTTATGTTTAGACGTGGATCTTCTTAAAAATGAAGAAGATGAAATAAAGGAAGACAAAAAGGCAGACAAAGCAGCAAAAAAAGCTGCCACCGCTAAGAAAAGAGATGTTGCCAAAGATAAAAAAGTTAAGAAATAAGGGAGACACACATGCCAGAAATATCTATATCTAAAACTACAACTAACAACGAAAATAATGACGAGCGACGCGATGATCGTTTTGAAGATCGCCGTAATGATTTTCGTGATCACGAACAAACAATCACACAAAACTTTGATGCCATGCGCTTAAAGCTAGCTTCTCCTGAAATAATGTTGGAATGGTCGCACGGTGAAGTTAAAAAACCAGAAACCATCAACTACCGCACGCAACGTCCGGAAAAAGATGGTTTGTTTTGCGAAAAGATTTTTGGACCTACCAAAGATTGGGAATGTTATTGTGGTAAATACAAACGCGTTCGCTATAAAGGCATAGTTTGCGATAAATGTGGCGTGGAAGTTACGCGCGCGGTTGTTCGTCGTGAACGCATGGGACATATTCAATTGGCCGCTCCCGTTTCTCATATTTGGTTTTTGCGCGGTGTACCTTCTAAAGTTGGTTTGGTGCTCGATTTAAGTGTGCAGGAATTAGAGAAAGTTATTTACTTTGCTAACTATATTGTTTTAGAAGTTGATGAAGAAGAAAAGAAAATCGCTTTAGAAATGATCAATTCCGAATTCAAACAAAAGAAAAAAGCTATTGATCAAAAATATGAAAAAATGTTTAATGATTTAAACAAGGATAAAATGTCTTCTTTGGCTAAAACTGAAGCAAAAGCCGAAAGAAAGAAAATTGAAGACGAAGCAGATAAAAGAGTGGTAAATATTTCTGATTCCAAAGAAAAAGAACACAGTATTCTTAAAAAAGCCTTGCAAATTGCTAAAAAAGAATTAAACGATCTTAAACCTTTAAAAATTATTACCGAATTAGAATTCCGCGATTTATCTTTGAAATATGGTCAAGTTTTTGAGGCTGACATTGGTGCTGAAGCAATTCGCAGAATTTTAGAAAAAATTAATTTAGACGATCTGGTTAAGCAGTTGGAAGTTGAATTGGTTGAAGTTACCGCTTCTCATAAAAGAAAAATGAAGCGCCGTTTGGAATTAGTAAAAAGTTTAATCAAGGCCGAGATTCGTCCGGAATGGATGATTCTAACAACTTTGCCAGTTATTCCTCCCGATTTACGTCCAATGGTACAACTGGATGGTGGTCGTTTTGCAGCGTCAGATTTAAATGATTTGTATCGTCGGGTAATTAATAGAAATAATCGTCTTAAAAGATTAAACGAATTAAATGCTCCCGAAGTTATTTGTCGCAATGAAAAGAGAATGTTGCAGGAAGCGGTTGATGCATTAATTGATAACTCCGCTCGTCGTGGTAAAGCAGTTTCTGCAACCACCGGCCAAAAACGCGCTTTGCGTTCTTTGGCTGACATGCTTAAAGGTAAGCAAGGTCGTTTCCGCCAGAACTTGCTCGGAAAACGTGTTGACTATTCTGGACGATCCGTAATTGTTATTGGACCAAATCTAAAATTGGACGAATGTGGAATTCCTAAGAAAATGGCTTTGGAACTTTTCAAACCATTTGTAATCAAAAAACTTATTGAAAATGAATATGCTCATAATGTTAGAAGCGCTGGTAAATTAATTGAAGAAGGTCGCAAAGAAATTTGGGACATGTTAGAAGAGGTAATTAAGGGTCATTATGTGATGCTTAATCGCGCCCCAACTCTGCATAGACTTTCCATTCAAGCTTTTAAACCAGTTTTAATTGAAGGTAAAGCTATTCAAATTCATCCAATGGTATGTTCAGCTTTTAATGCTGACTTTGATGGTGACCAAATGTCTGTGCATGTGCCGTTAACTGTTATGGCTCGTGAAGAAGCAGAAAATATTATGTCATCTGCCAGGAACTTACTCAAACCTGCAACTGGTGAACCAATCACCACTCCTTCTCAAGATATGGTGCTCGGATCTTATTACATTACTAATATTCGTGAAGACGTTCTTGGTGCTGGTAAAATTTATTCTACTGAAGATGAAGCCATGATGAGCTTTAGCAATGGCGATGTTCATTTGCAAGCCAAAATTAAAGTGAGAATAAAAACTGATGAAATAATTGAATCTTCAGTTGGTAGAATTATGTTTAACGAAATTTTGCCAAAAGAATTCTACTATATGAATGAATTAATGACTAAAAAGAAACTAAAAGCATTGCTAGCTGAAATTATTGAAACCAAGGGAGTTGATGAAACAATAGAATTTGTCGATAACATTAAGAATCTTGGTTTTGAATCCGTAACCATTGCCGGAGTTTCTTGGGGTATGGACGACCTAGTTTTACCAGAAGAAAAAACCGATTTGATTGAACGCGGTAATAATGAAGTGGAAGAAGTTCGTCAGCAATTTAAGAGCGGTTTGCTAACCGATGAAGAACGTTACAAAAAAATTATTGAAATCTGGGCGCAGATTAAAGAAGATATTACCAAAGTCTCCATTGATACGTTGGATAAATTCGGTCCAGTTTATTCCATGGTAGATTCTGGTGCTCGTGGTAGTTGGCCTCAAATTGTACAGATGATGGGAATTAGAGGTTTAATGGCTAACCCAGCTGGTAAAACTATTGAGTTGCCAGTTATTAACTCCTTCAAAGAAGGTTTGAATGTTCTGGAATATTTTATTTCTACTCATGGCGCTCGAAAAGGTTTATCCGATACCGCTCTTAGAACCGCTAACGCTGGTTATTTGACTCGTCGTTTAATTGACGTTGCGCAAGACGTAATAATTTATGAAGAAGATTGTAAAGATAAAGATGGTTTCTTAATGAAAAGAGTTGATACCGAAAGTGTAAATCGTTCACTGGGTGAACGCGTGCTTGGTAGAGTGTTGGCTGAAGATTTGAAAGTGGGAAATAAAATCATTGGTAAAAAAGGCGACTACATTTCTAAAGAAATGGCCGCTGCCGTTGATGAAAAAGAAGTCTCGGAAATATTAATTCGCTCGGTGCTTTCATGTAAAGCCAAAAGAGGACTCTGCCAAAAATGTTATGGCTGGGATCTTGGTTATAACAGTGTGGCCAAATTTGGTCAGGCGGTAGGAATTATTGCTGCGCAGTCCATTGGTGAGCCGGGAACACAGTTAACTATGCGCACCTTCCATACTGGTGGTGTAGCTTCGGCTGAAGATATTACTCAAGGTTTGCCTCGCGTGGAAGAATTGTTTGAAGCTCGCGGAATTAAAAAGCCAGCTTTAGTTTCCGATCGAGACGGCTTGGCTCATATCGAAGAAGCTGAAGATGGTCAAAAAGTTCTAAATATTGTTAGAAAAGATGTTAAAAAAGTTGAATATGGTAGTATTAAGGATTTGCAGGTATTGGTAAAAGACAATGACGCGGTTGCTAAAGGTCAAACATTAGCTCGCGATAAAAATGAAAAGAATGTAAATGCTAAAGAACCCGGTGTTGTGAAAATAGAAAATGATAAATTGTTTGTTGTTGGTGAAGGGGAAACGGAAAAATCTTACACTATCGCAAGCGATGCGGTATTGTGGGTTAAACATGGTGAAGTGGTTGCTAAAGGTCAGCAGTTAACAGAAGGTCCAATTGATTTACAAAGTTTATTTCAAGTAGCTGGACGTGATGCTGTCATGCGTTACATTTTGCGCGAAGTGCAATACATCTATTCCAGTCAAGGACAAGATGTTAATGACAAGCATGTGGAAGTTATCATTCGTCAAATGCTTTCTCGCGTTCGCATCAAAGCTTCCGGTGAATCTACCTTACTTGATGGTGAGGTTGTAGACAAATTAAAATTTGACAGAGAAGTTAAGAAAATGAAAGATGCTGGGAAAGTTCCACCCGAAGCTGATGATCTTCTGCTCGGAATTACTAAAGCCTCGCTTTCCACCTCCAGTTTCTTATCAGCTGCCTCTTTCCAAGAAACCGCTCGCGTTCTCATTAACGCTGCCATAACTGGAAAGAAAGATGAATTGAAAGGTTTGAAAGAAAATGTAATTATCGGTAAATTAATTCCCGCTGGAACTGGATTTGAGGCTAGTAAGAAGAAAAAATAAAAGGTAGAGAAAAAATAAATTATAAATCAACAACCACCAGCGTTAAGCTGGTGGTTGTTGATTTGCTCAAAAATACCTAAAACAAGGCTAAAAACCCCTCTTTCACATTTAACAAAAATAAGGTATAATACTCTAAGAAACATACATAATTTTAAAGATATTTTTGTTATGGCCAAAAAACGCCGCGGACCTGGCCGTCCGCCAAAAAAAGACACCAAGAAGAAATCTGGACGTGGTCCTGGACGACCACCAAAAAATGAAATGCCCCCTGGATTTAATTGGGCGTTAAATCTTTCACCGGCTACAAAAAAATCTATTTTTGTAATTATTTTTGCTGTGTTAGCTTTAATTACCTTGCTTTCCCTTTTTGATTTAGCTGGTGTGATGGGAGAATTTTGGAACGACTTAATTTACCAAGTATTCGGCTGGACAGCAGTAACTTTGCCAATCCTATTTGCCTTTATTGCTTATGCTAAAGTGCGAGCAGAAAACATGGAAATTACCAAGGGAAAAGTTTTTGGAATTATTATATTTTATATCGGTTTAACCGGATTGCTTCACGTTTTTTATGACACAAATGAATTATTGAACGTTGCCCGTGATGGAAAAGGTGGAGGATATATTGGTTATGCTACAGCTTATCCATTAATGTCTGCCATGGGATTTTGGGCCGCGCTTATAATTTATATTGCTGCCTTTCTGGCTGGCATGTTTATGATGTTTAATTTATCCATTCAACAAATCTTAGAAAAATTAAATATTATTAAAGATAAAAGTTTAGATTTATCTTCCAAGGGAGTTAACGCCATAAAAAATGTTTCTCAGAAAGCAATGCCTAAAGGAGATGTGGAAATAAAAGAAATTTCTGATGGTAATGAAGTTTCTGAAGAAGAAGTGGAAGCAGAATTTAGTTCTAAAGATATTGATATGGAAGAAGAGACGGAAGAAAATTTGCCAGTCGTCAGTAAAAAGAAATCTGCCAACTGGAAACCTTTTCCTCTAGATTTATTAGAAAGACGAGGAGACAAACCAACTTCGGGTGACATTCATACTAACACACGCAAGATTCAACAAACTTTAGCCAATTTTGGGATTGATGTAGAAATGAGTGATGTTAGCGTTGGACCAACTGTGACGCAGTATTCGTTAAAACCAGCCACGGGTGTAAAAATAAATCAAATTGTAACTTTGCAAAATGATATTGCTTTAGCGCTGGCTGCCCATCCGATTAGAATTGAAGCGCCAATTCCGGGTAAAGCGCTGGTAGGAATTGAGGTCCCTAATCAGTCGGTGGCTACTGTTCGTTTGCGCGAAATATTAGAAACTAAAGAATTTGAGAACAGGCGAACAAATCTTTCTGTGGTACTGGGACGAGATGTGGCTGGCAAACCAAAAATTGCCGATTTATTTAAAATGCCTCACCTTTTAATTGCTGGTGCTACTGGAAGTGGAAAATCTGTTTGTATCAATACTTTAATTCTAACTTTACTTTATCAAAACTCACCAGAAGATTTGAAAATGATTTTGGTTGATCCGAAAAAAGTGGAGATGACCAATTACAATGGCCTGCCTCATCTGCTAACTCCGGTAGTAAATGAAGTTGATAAAACCATTAATGCTTTGCGCTGGTCAGTGGGAGAAATGGATAGAAGATTTCAATTGCTTTCCGAAACTAATTCTCGCGACATTGAATCTTATAATTCCAAAGCTAAGGCCAATGGTTTACCTTACATTGTAATTATAATTGATGAGTTGGCCGATTTGATGGTCGTGGCTCCCAATGAAGTTGAAGCTGCCATTGTGCGTTTGGCGCAAATGGCACGTGCAGTTGGAATTCATTTAGTGCTGGCTACGCAGCGACCTTCGGTCAATGTTATTACGGGCCTTATTAAAGCTAATATTACGTCGCGTATTGCTTTTACAGTTGCTTCACAAATTGATTCCCGCACGATTATTGATACCGCCGGCGCCGAAAAACTTCTTGGTTCTGGTGATATGCTTTACATCACTTCCGATTTAAGCAAACCGCGCCGTATTCAAGGCTCACTAGTTTCTGAAGGTGAAGTGGAAAAAGTTACTAAATTTATTAAACAAGAAGGTGAGCCAGATTATTTAGAAGAAGTTACCGAAAAACATTCCGCTAGATTAATAAACGGCGGCAGTACTAGAAGTGATGACAACGACTTTTCTTCCGAGGATGAACTTTATGATGAAGCCAAAAAAACTGTTTTACAAGCCGACAAAGCTTCAGCTTCATTTTTGCAACGTCGTTTGCGAGTCGGTTATGCTAGAGCGGCTAGATTACTTGATATGCTTGAGGAAGAAGGAATTATTGGTCCCGGTGATGGTGCTAAACCGCGTGAAATTTTGGTGAAACAAGATCAGTTGGGTGACGATGCCCCACCCTCAGACTTAATGGATCAAGCAGCAAAAGGTGAAGAGGACGATGCTTCGACAAGCTCCCTTCGACATGACTCGGGACAAGCAGCACAAGACCACGAGGAAGATTTTGATGACGACGTCCCCAAACAAGAATTTTCTTAACCCGGTAGTACAACTTACTAGTTGATTGGTTGAAGAAATTGCTACAAAGATTGACTTAGTTGAAAATAATATTATTTTATTTATTTGGTAGTTGTACTACCGGATAAAACTCTATTAATCCAAAAAATGCCAGACAACTCTGATGGAAATGGTTTTATTTCCAAAGAAATTACTAGTGAAAAAACTTTAGGAGAATTTTTAGCAGAGGCGCGTGAAAATATGGGATTGGATTTGGATGAAATGGCTGATAAAGTTAAAATTCAGGAAAAATATTTATACTATTTAGAAATCGGCGACTACGAACAGTTGCCGGCTGATGTTTATGTAAAAGGTTTCATTCGCCATTATGCTAAAATGCTCGATTTGTCGTCAGAAAAAATGCTTAATTTGTATCGTCAAGAAAAAGGAATTTACGATAATATGAATAAAGAGCAAGAGCCACCGAAACCCATGATTGAGAATCGCGTAACCATAACTCCTAAAATGTTTAGATATGGAATTATAATTGTTGGTATTTTAATTGTCATTGCTTATTTTTGGTATCAAATTGCCGCTTTCACTTCCAACCCCGATTTGGTTATAACCAATCCCGAAGACAACACCTTAATTAAAGACAGTATCGTCATGGTTGAAGGTTCAACTAAAAAAGGCGCCGAAGTAACCATTAATGACCAATCAGTGTTTGTAAATGAAGAAGGTATATTTTCGGAAATGGTGACTTTGCAGGAAGGAATTAATACTTTAACAATTACCTCAACTGATAAACGTAATAATTCTACCACCGAACAAATTCAAGTTCGTTCCGAACCACCCGAAGAGGAAACTGTAACTCCTAATGTAGAAATAGAAACAGCAGAGAGCGATACAGCCAACAAGCCTGTAGTTGTAGTAGTGTCAATAAAAGATGAAGCCACTTGGATTTCCGTGACCATTGATGATGATGAGAATTTTTCTTCTACTATGCTACCGGGATCAGAAAAAACTTTTACTGGCGTAAGCAAAATTGTGGTTGCTTCTGGTAAGCCTGATAAAACTTTTGTGATTGTTAATGGTGAAGACAAAGGTGCACTTGGAGGTTCGGCTGAAGTTGGTCAAGATATAGAATTTACCAACTAATTTGAAATAATTTCGCAATAAAGATATAATGTAATATCTGGGGGATCTAATAAGATCCTAAACATTAAGAAAGGTTTTATGCCCAAAAAAGCAAAAACTAAAACCGTCACCAAAAAATTGACGGCCGAACAAGAAGGTCGTCACAAGGCAGCGGTTGAGGCCATCAGTCAAATCAAAGAAAGATTTGGCGAAGGGTCAATAATGAAATTGGGGGATTTTGAAGCTGTGGATGTAGACGCAATTTCTACAGGATCAGTTTCATTAGATATTGCTTTAGGAATTGGAGGAATTCCCAAAGGAAGAATAGTTGAAATTTACGGTCCAGAATCGTCTGGTAAAACCACGCTTGCCCAGCATGTGGTTGCCAACATTCAAAAGTCTGGAGGCGTAGCGGCTTTTGTTGACGCCGAACACGCAATGGATCCGGAGTATGCCAAAAAAATTGGCGTACAAATAAATGATCTACTAATTTCCCAACCGGAAAACGGTGAACAAGCCCTGGAAATTGTAGAAACTTTGGTGCGCTCCAACGCTGTTGATTTAGTAGTGGTGGATTCCGTGGCTGCCCTAACGCCACGAGCTGAAATTGAAGGTGAAATGGGGGATTCGCACATGGCTCTGCAAGCTCGTTTAATGAGCCAAGCCCTAAGAAAGTTAGCTGGTGCCGTTTCCAAATCGCACTGTACAGTAATTTTCATCAACCAAATTAGAATGAAACTGGGTGTAATGTTTGGCAATCCAGAAACTACTACCGGTGGAAATGCCCTTAAATTTTATTCCTCGGTAAGAATTGAAGTTCGTCGCGCTGCCCAACTTAAACAAGGAGAAAAGATTGTCGGCAATCGCGTTAAAGCTAAAGTTGTAAAAAATAAAGTTGCTCCACCTTTTCGTGTTTGCGAATTTGACATAATGTACAACGAAGGAATTTCTCGCCATGGCGATTTAGTCGATTCTGGTGTGCATTATGATTTGGTAAAGAAATCTGGATCTTGGTATGAATATGGAGAAGAAAAATTAGGACAAGGCCGAGAAGCTAGTAAGCAGTTCTTGCGGGAAAATCCTAAAATTGCCAATAAAATTGAAAAAGAAATTTGGCAAAAAGATGTTGAAGAAAAAATAGCGGACAATAAATAAAGGAGTTAAACCCGCTCCAGTTTTATATAACTCAAATGCGTGAATAATAATTTTTGCAAAAGGTAAATTGCATTAAAATATATTGAGTTCTATAAAACTGGGGCGGGTTTGTTTTGCTTAATACTTGTGTTATGATAAATTTGCTGATGAATTGAATCGTCCTTTCTAAAACAGGAGGGAAGATTATGGCTTATAAAAAAGATTTTGAAGTATTTTGGTCATTGATTGAAGGTGACAAAGACAGACAAACATTCAGTCTCGAAGAATTTACAACTCAAGAAACTTTCGTCGTATCTGCCGAAAATGTTGATCGAGCTCGTGAGGAGGCAAAGGAAGTGATCGTATCACTGCACAAACCAACAACTGAAGAAGAAGAACAAGGTGTCTGGAAACGAGCTATGATCCATTTCATTCTCCCTATTTGAAGCAATTACTACAAATAGGGTTTTCTTTACAAAAAAATATCATCGTGATACATTACTGGGAACGAAAAATGTACCTTGTAGAGAAGATGATACAACTTTTTATAAGGAGGTAAGAAAAGAGTTTTTAATCCACAATCTTATACAAAGGAGGAAGAATATGATTATTCAGGTTTTGGACCGTGTGGCTAATCCGGAGGCTGGAAAAATTTTGGATGATGCCAGGTTTTATATTCACAATGAGCGTCTCGTGAGTGCGGAGGTGGCAGAACGGATTTTAGAAGGTTTTAAAATTGATGTAGAAACTTTGTCAGTTGGACAAGCTCTTATCACCAGCATTAATCCCAATAGTGGCTGCTTTGGCCTTTTCTGCAAATCAGCTGATGAATGGCAGTGTGTGAGCTTGCGTTGGACCATCACTAACAAAGATGAGAATATATAAGGTATGATTTGCTTTATGGAAAGTTAAGAGCACGGTCTGTCATCGTTGTTATTTCCGACACGTTCATATTAAGAGCCTCGCGCCAGTTTTCAAAACTGGAGCTGGGCTCTTTTTCATTTATCATAATCTGTTATAGTAAAAGTAATTAAGATATATTTATGTGTGGACGATATTCATTTTTCTCCAAAGCGCAAATAATTGAAAAACGATTTAATGTTTCGGTTCCAAAAGATTTGCAGCCGCATTTTAATGCCGCGCCATCTCAAATGCTTCCAATTATAACAAATATCAAACCAGAAGAACTTTCACTTGGACTTTGGGGGTTACGTCCTAAATGGTTAGACAAAAAACAGGCTGGTTTTATAAACGCACGAGCAGAAACAGTTCAAGACAAACCAGCTTTTAAAAATGCATTCAACAAGCATAGATGTTTAGTTTTAGCCGATTCCTTTTTTGAGTGGCAGAAAACAGGCGAACAAAAAACTCCTTACCGAATTTTACTTAAAAAAGAAGAACCCTTTGCCATGGCGGGATTATTTGAACCTTATACAACTAATAAAGGTAAAATGATTCCTTCCTATACAATTCTTACGACTCATGCCAACAAGGCAGTTGCCAATATTCATGACAGAATGCCAGTTATTCTAAAACCGGAAGAAGAAAAGATTTGGTTGGGGGATTCAATGAATGAATTGAGTTTCAAAGAAATATTAATTCCGTATAACTCAGCACAAATGAATTCTTATCAAATATCTAAATTGGTTAATAAACCACAAGCCGATGTTCCAGAAATATTAGATCCAGTTTAATTGAATTGCTAAAATATTAAATAATTCGACCTGCGGCGTCTGCAAGTCCTTCAGTGGCTGAACTCGATCGGGTTCCTGAGGACTAAAAAAAGGGATTAGGCACCCCAAGGTTATGCAGCAAGTGCGAACTTGAACCTGTTGGTTTGAAAAGCCAAACTGCTAGACCTACTCAAGGGATTTTAGGTCTGTTGTCCGAATACCCATCGGCAACCTAAACTCCCTTGTTTTTTATATTAAAAAACACCAAACAGAAGTTGGTGAATTCATTCATATTATACCACTTTTATTACATAAACACATGTAATGTGTCTGAGGACACATTACATGTGTTTATACAACATGTCAAGAAAGACAATAGAACAGTTTGCACTATTAATACAATAAAAGAGACTGTTAGTAGAAACGAATTGTTGGAATGTATAGTTTTACTCATATCTTATATATTAGCAGAAATAAGCCAAAAAGCAAGCTTTTTATGGAGTAAAAAAGAGTATATTCTATTGATAGTTGAATATAAAAATCTGGGACTTAATAAGGTCATTATTAAAGAACCACCTTAAAACAATCTATCAAGATCATCATCAGGAGCAGTTTTGTTCCTGATTTTTTTATTGCAATTATTGCAGGAGTGTAGAATGTAGATTTTGTCTCCTTGTTTTTCATATCCTTCTGATTTCATAAGCCCACCGCAAATACTTTTTCTGTCACCAGGTGTAAATTCGTCTACATGTTTTGAATATAAACAAAACGGGCAGTGATTTCGGCAAGTGCCTTTTTGTGGCTGAACTTCTTCACCACAATGCTCGCACTTAAACTGCTCGTTTTTAAAAATGAAATTTATTTTAGAATTATCCATAATCCTAATCTTACTTAAGACAATTCTATAGAAAAGTCCTAAGGGTTTCTAGTTATTTCGCTCGTTCGACATAGGTTCCGTCTCTAGTATCTACAATCACTTTGTCTCCCTCAGAAATAAAAAGAGGAGTATTTACTTTGTGCCCAGTTACCAGAGTCACTTCTTTAGTGCCACCGTCAGCTGTGTTACCACGAATGGCTGGAGGCGCTTCCTTGACAGTCAAAGTAACTTTAATAGGTAAATTTATTTTTATGGGTTTATCTTTGAAAAGAGAAATTTCCACTTCCTCATTTTCTACTAAAAATTTATCCAAATCGCCGATTTGTTTAGCTGGCAAAGAGAATTGATCAAAGTTTTCCGAATTCATAAAAAAGAACTCTTCTCCTTCTTTGTATAAATATTGAGCTGTGGCCGAATCAAGTCTGGCTTCTTCAGCAACTTCATTCCCTTTAAAAGTCTTGGGAATGACGTTGCCGTTGATGAGATTTTTTAATTTAGTATTTAAAACCGCACCACCACGTCCAAGAACTTTGTGGTTGGTGTCGATAATTTCATAGGGCTCGCCGTCAATTTCGATAACGGTGCCAACTTTTTTTAAATCACTGATTGATAACATATTATTTGGCTCATGGCTTATAGCAAATAGCTTATAGCTTATAGCTTATAGCTTATAGCTTATAGCTTATAGCTTATAGCTTATAGCTTATAGCTTATGGCACTAATTGATAAACTATTGGCTGTTAGTTCTATAATTCTAAATTATAAAATATATTACGTCGCCGTCTTTAACGATATATTCTTTTCCTTCTAAATGCATTTTGCCATTGTCCTTGGCTTTTAATTCTGAACCCGCTTCAACATAATCTTTATAATCTATCACCTCAGCTTTTATGAATTTTTCTTCAAAATCGGTATGAATTCTTCCAGCTGCTTGTGGTGCGGTTGAACCATTGGTGATTGTCCAAGCGCGAACTTCATCTGGTCCAGCGGTCAGAAAAGTGGCCAAGTTTAATAATTTATAGCCAGCCTGAATCAAAGTGTCAAGACCAGTTTGTTTGATGCCGGCTTCTTGCAGATATTCTGCTACTTCTTCATCCGCTAAAGCCAGCAGATCATTTTCCAGTTTAGCACAAATGGCAATAGAATCTGCTGGTAAAATTTTTAAATCAACTTCTGCTTTCAATTGTTCCTCTGAAACATTAGCAACATACATAATTGGCTTGGAAGTAAGTAACCACAAATTATTAATGAAACTGGCATCTTCTTTATTATATTTAAAATCTTTGGCCAAACCACCTTGGCGTAAATGATGTAAAAGATTATTGGTAATTTCTAATTCGTGCATAAACAATTTGTCGCCACTTTTAGCCTTGCCTTCAATTTTCTTATGATGTTTTTCCAAAGTTTCCACATCAGCCAAAATTAATTCAGTATTTATAATTTCAATATCGCGAGACGGATCAACTGTTTCGTAAACATGAGTGATACCAGAATCTGAAAAAAGGCGAACCACTTGAACAATGGCATCAACCTCACGAATGTTAGCCAGAAATTGATTTCCTAAACCCTCACCCTTATTAGCTCCTTTAACGAGTCCAGCAATATCAACAAATTCTATAGTGGTAGGAACTACGCTTTTAGGATTGCAAATTTCTACCAGTTTATCTAAACGCTCATCGGGCACGTTAACAACACCGACGTTGGGATCGATGGTGGTGAAAGCGAAGTTTTGCACTTCAGCTTGTTTTTTAGTTAGGGCAGAAAAAAGCGTTGATTTTCCTACATTGGGAAGACCAACGATGCCCAAAGAAAAACTCATAAACTTAATACTAGCACCAAATCCTTCAATTGTAAATAGCGTACATTGGCTTATATAAGGTAAATTCTCTAAACCCTTGCCCAGTAGTACAATAATGCTAAAAAAATCACAATATTTGCTTTTCACAAAAAATCACACAATGAATAGAGAGTATTATTTCAAAAAAATCGTTAAATTGTACTACTGGGTTGCCAAAATAAAAAACGCATGTTAAACTACCATACACTTAAATTAATAAGACAATTTAATAAAATTTCATGAATAAATACGAAGTTGTCGCGATTGTGAAGCCTTCTCTATCAGAGGATGAGGCTAAAGCAGTTCAATCGCGCCTGTCCAAACAACTATCTGACGAGGGAGCCGAGATCTCATCAGACGAGTTTTGGGGTAAAAAGAAAATGGTTTACCCAATCAAGAAAGATGATCACGGCTATTATTTTTTGCTTAAATTTTCTGCTGAAGCAAATATAATTAAAAAAGTTGAAGAAGAATGGCGACGTGATAACGATGTTATACGTCATTTGGTTGTCAGACTTGATAAAGAATTAACTCCATCGGAAGGAAAACTTGATTTGGACGATGTAGATAAAAAGGTTAAAGTTGAAGCCAGAGGAGTAACGACCAAAGAACAAAAAGTTGCAGAAGACAAGAAACTTGAAAAAGAATCAAAACAAGAATCATCCAGCAAACCAAAAGTTGATATGGATAAGCTGGATGAAAAAATTGACGAACTATTGGATAAAGATTTAGACGTTTAATTATTAATAGACCTGCTGTGAATTAACCTTTTGTTACGAAGCGCCGAAATTTTGAAGCGAAAATTATGAAGAGTGAGGAGCTTGTATTGATAAATATAGGCGACGAAATTTGAATAATTTGTAGCTCAAAATATCAAGCTGTAGTAGAAAGAGTTAATTGACAGCGGGTCTGACCTCTGGGGTATAGAGTTCATTTGAACTCACGAAAGGACACATATGGATCTAAACAAGGCAACGATCATTGGGCGATTGACCCGTGATCCAGAAAGCCGTACTACACCTACAGGACAAAATGTTGCTTCTTACGCCGTCGCCACCAATTTTCAGTGGACCGATAAAGCGGGAGAAAAACAAAGTCGAGTGGAGTATCATAACATAGTTGCCTGGGGGAAACTGGCCGACATTTGCTCACAATATTTGCGCAAAGGAAGCCAAGTTTACATTGAGGGACGTTTACAAACTCGCGACTGGGAAGGTCAAGACGGAGTAAAGCGTTTCCGAACCGAGATCGTAGCACAAGAAATGATTATGCTCGGTTCCAAAAGCGATAACGCTTCCAGCGGAAGTTTCGTTCGCGAAGCTAAAACTGAAAGCAAACCAACTGAAGCTGCTAAACCTGAAGCAGCCAAAAAGCCTGAAGCCAACGTGGCTGAGGCTAACACCGAAGAAGAAATTGATATCGAAGATATCCCATTCTAAGAGAGAAAAGATAAAAGAGTAAAGAGAAAAATAACTTTTTTACATTTTTAATTTTTAATTACAATCTTTTATGTCCAGACGTGTTTGTAAGTTATGCGCGGCAGCCATTGATAATGTTGATTATAAAGACGTGGAATTACTGAAGCGCTTTATGTCACCATTTGCCCGCATAGTTTCACGCCGACGCACAGGACTCTGTGCGAAACACCAAAGGCAAGTAACATGTGCTATCAAACGTGCGAGGTTCTTGGCACTATTGCCGTTTATTTCGCACTAATAAATTAACCCTACATTCTAGGGTTATTTATTATTAACAAACAAAAAATGAAAATAGAAGAATCAATTTTTAAAAAATATGACATTCGTGGCATTGCTGACACAGAAATAACTGATGAGGTGGCGGAATTACTTGGCAAAGCCTACGGAACCATAATGAAAGGTGCTGATATAATTATTGGCCGCGACACACGCGAAAGTTCCGACAGAATATTTGCAGCTCTAACCAAAGGTTTAATGTCTTGCGGTTGCAAAGTTATTGATATTGGCGAAACTGTTACCCCTGTTTTTTATTATGCTCGCGTAAAATATGAAACTGAAGGTGGCATGATGATAACAGCTTCTCATAATTCAGCAGAATACAATGGTTTTAAGATTGGTTTGGGTGAGGCTACCATGCACGGTGAAGAGATTCAAAATGTTTTAGCAGTTATGAAAAAGGGAGAATTTTTAGAAGGTAAGGGAAGTATGGAGAAGCGAGAAATCGAAGCTGATTATTTGCAGAATTTGAAAGACAAAATTAAAATTAAAAAGAAAATGAAAGTTGTGGTTGATTGTGGAAATGGCACAGCTTCTCTGTATGCTGAGAAAGTTTTAAAGGAAGCATATGGCATGGAAGTTGTTCCTATGTACTGTGATATTGATCCAAGTTTTCCTAACCATGAACCTGATCCAGTGAAAGAAAAAAACTTGCAGGACTTGGTTAAAAAAGTTAAAGAAGAAAAAGCTGACATTGGTTTGGGATTTGATGGTGATGCTGATCGGTTGGGTGTGGTTGATAACGAAGGAAATATAATTTGGGGCGACATGATGCTAATTCTGTTTTTCCGTGAATTATTGGCAAAATATCCAGGAGAGCTGGCAATTATTGAAGTTAAATGTTCACAAAGTTTGGTTGATGATGTTAAGGCTCACGGCGGTAAACCAATGTTTTACAAAACTGGTCACTCTCATATTAAAGCCAAAATGCTTGAGGAAAATGCTAAACTAACTGGTGAGATGTCTGGTCATATGTTTTTCCGCGACGAGTATTATGGTTTCGATGATGCTTATTATGCTGCTGGCAGATTACTGAGAATTTTAGCTGAAAACGATAAATCATTAACAGAAATGTTATCCGATGCACCAAAGTATTATGCTACGCAAGAATATCGTTTAGCAGTTTCACCAGAAAGTAGAAAAAATGAAATTGTGGCGGAGTTGGTAGAATACTTCAAAACCAAATATGAAGTTGAAGATGTGGATGGTGCCAGAGTTCTGTTTGGAGATGGTTGGGGATTGGTACGAGTTTCTAACACACAACCGGCTATAATTTTTAGAGCCGAAGGAACAACGCCAGAAGCACTGGAAAAAAATAAAAAACTAATGCTCGACAAACTGCGAGAGTATAAAGAAATAGACTTTGCTGATTTGGAAGAATAAATGTAATTAAAAAAGCCCCGCGCATTCGGCGGGGTTTTTGTTATTTGTTATAATCCCATTGCTTGTTTAACTTTGGCCATCGTTGCTGAAGCTTCTGCTTGAGCTTTGGCAGTTCCGTCGGCAATTACTTTGTCAACAAATTTAGAATCTTTGTCTAATTCTTTATATTTATCTTGAATAGGTTTAAGTAGCTGAGAAACTTTTGCAGCTAAATCTTCTTTGAATTGAGAAAAATTTCCGTTATATTTTTTCAAATCATCCACTTGTTTCATATTTTCTAAATCTTTACGACTGTAATTATTTACCATTGAATATAAACCAATTAAATTTCCGGCTGATTTAGCAATGTTTGGTTCCGAACCAGTAACTGCCGATTTAATTTTGCTTAGCACAGTTTTTTCATCATCTAACAAACCAATATAACTTTTTATACCCAGCGACTTAGACATCTTTTTACTAGGTTCAGTTAGAGACATGATTTTAACAGCGGCGTGAGAAGCATTTGAGTCCCAATGTGTTTCTTTAGGATCGTCAGGAACTTTTAGAACTTCACCAAACTGATTATTAAATTTACGAGCAATTTTTCTGGCCAGTTCAATATGCTGATATTGATCTTCACCAACTGGCACCATGTCAGTGTTGTAAAGCAAAATATCAGCTGCTTGAAGAATTGGATAATTTAACAGACCAGCGTTGATGTTTTTAGCATGCTGTTGTTTTTTATCCTTAAACTGAGTCATGCGTTCAAGTTTTGAAATCTGAGTCACGGTATTTAACAACCAGGCAAGTTCGGCATGCTCTTTTATATGAGATTGAATAAAAATGGTGGATTTTTTAGGATCAATTCCGCAGGCTAAATAAAGCATTACCGCTTGGCGAATTCTTTCCTGTAATTTTTTGGTGTCGTAGGGAACTGTTATAGCATGCAAATCTACAACACAAAAAAAGCTTTCGTGCGTCTTTTGCAGTTCCACCCAGTTTTTTATAGCACCAAAGTAATTACCAATATGAAGTTCTCCTGACGGCTGAATGCCGCTAAAAACTCTTTTCATAGCTTTAGTTTACAAAAATGACTGACTAAAGTAAAGTTTTCGCTATTATTCATAAGCTTAGGGCTAATGGCAAATAGCAAATGACACAATAGTTACCAGAAGCTATTCGCTCTATGCCATAGGCCATCATACTTGTATGATGACAGGTAGAATCATGGGACGACGTTCTGTCTTCTGAAAAAGGAATTTTCCTAAATCACTTTGCAATTTTTTCTTCAAATACGTTTCATTGGCAGATGAGGTAGGGTCTTTATCAACCAAAATCTGTTTAACTCTTTTTCTCGTTTGTTCAACTAAGCCTTTAGAACCTTTCATGTAAATGAAACCGCGAGAAATAATATCAGGACTATTTAAAAGCTTGCCGGTTTTTCTTTCCACCGTAGCAATAACTACAATCATACCATCTTCCGACATCATTTTACGATCGCGCAAGACCACATTGGAAATGTCACCAACACCTAAACCATCAACCATAACCGCTTCGGCCATGACAGTTTCTTTGCTCATTTTTCCTTCACCGCCAACAAATTCCAACACACTACCATTGTCAC
This sequence comes from bacterium, assembly GCA_043815505.1. Taxonomy (GTDB): domain Bacteria; phylum Patescibacteriota; class JABMPQ01; order JABMPQ01; family JBDRIV01; genus JBDRIV01. The sequence goes on along the minus strand of JBDRIV010000003.1, from coordinate 33,147 downwards.
AAACAAAAATATGATTTCTATCTATGCCGGTGTTCAGCGCCACATCAGCATGAGCGCGCAATAAAAAGTGGTTGCCGTAAATTGGCATATGATATTTTGGTTTGATGAGAGAAATTAAAAAGCGCAAATCTTCTTGACGAGCATGACCGGAAGTGTGCACATCCAACATATCTTTGTGGAAAAGCACAGCGCCTTGGCGGAGCAAAGTATCTTTCAATTTTTGTACCGAGCGTTCATTGCCAGGCACAACCGAAGAAGAAAATATTACTGTATCACCAGGTTCTACTTCAATGTCCTTATGTTCTTTATTGGCAATGCGCATTAGAACAGCTCGTTCCTCAGCTTGCGCACCAGTGCAAAGAATTATAACTTTATTATCCGGTAAATCATCAGCCTGTTTAATGGAAACAATAGTTTTCTTGTCCATTTTTAGATAGCCGATTTCTTTAGCAATATCAACATTGGTTTTTAAGCTATGGCCTTCGATTACGACTTTTCTGCCAGTATTTTCAGCAATGTTAATTATTTGTTGTGCCCGAGTTAAAAGAGAAGCAAAAGTGGAAACGATTACGCGTCCATGCGCTTCGGCAATAACTTTGTGCAAAGTTTTTTGAATGGTTGATTCTGAAACTTGATAACCTTCTTGAGCCGCATTAGTTGAATCAGCACAAAGAAGCAAAACTCCTTTACCGCCAACTCTGGCCATTTTAGCAATGTTGGCCGGTTCGTCATTAACAGGAGCATGATCAAATTTGAAATCACCAGTATGCACAATCCGTCCTTCCGGAGTATTAATAATCACACCCATGGAATCAGGGATGTTGTGGTTTACACGGAAAAATTCTAAGGAAAATGATCCCAGTTTTATTTCATCATCTTCTGAGATTGTATAAATATTCAGTGGAGCTTTTCCTTTATATTCTTCCTGACGTTTTTCAATTATAGCGCGCGTTAAAGGCATGGTGAAAATTGTCGGGTTGCCGATTTTTTCCATCAAATGAGGAATAGCACCAATGTGATCATAATGACCATGAGTGATTACCACCCCGCGAACATATTTTTCTTTTCCTTTGAGATAGGAAATGTTGGGAATTAAATAATCAATTCCTAATTGATCTTCCTCTGGAAATTGTAAGCCCATATCAACAATAATGATGTCGCGGTTGTATTCAACTAGCATCATATTGCGACCGACTTCTTCCCAACCACCGAGCGGAATGACGCGCAATTTTGCTTTGCCGTCTCGCGATCGGTGATCAATCAGTGTTTTGTAACGCTGATGGGAATTTCTTGATTGTTGTTTGTTTGATTTTTGTGTTTGTCTACTGGTATGTCTTTTTCTGTTACCAGAAGATTTGCGCCGAGAGGCGCTTCTTTGATTAGATTTTCTTACCATAGTATTAACTCACAGAGTAAGTATGAGTTTTTAGTTAATTGTTAATTAGTTAGTTAAACAAGCTTAAAGCTTGGTTAATATAAATTTGAATATTGAAATTTTGTTTACGCCAAGCAAAGTCGAAGTGCCGGGAGAGAGAGTTGAACTCTCAAGGACTTAAAGTCCACAGCGACCTGAACGCTGCGTGTCTGCCAATTCCACCACCCCGGCTCGTCGGAATAACACTTCAATCTACGCAGTTTAGCGAAGCTGAACTGTTTCGATTTACGTATTATTCCTCCTCTCAATCCAAACGCGTGCTCTCCAGCTCCAGTTTTCCCTGGATGCGCTCCTCGTTTGAATTGCAAACTACTTGTCTGAGCTTTTCCAAACTCTCTTAGTTTTAATATGCCAGAGATGAACGTCGGTAAAACGATCACTGGGCAGGGAAATATAATCCAGATCCACACCTTTAATTTTTGTGCGGTTGCCATAGGAATAAGTCGGGCTGTATAAAAGTAGGGCCGGAATGGCTTCAGCAAAACGATTTTGGAAATCCAAATATTTTAAATTGCGTTGTTCTTCATCATTTGTTTTGCGTGCTTCATCAAGTAAACGATCAATTGAATCATCATGATAAGAAGATAAATTTAAACCTGGGTCAGTGCGTTGTGAAGAGTGCCAGAAAATGTAAGGGTCAGGATCATGTCCAAGCAATTGACCAAAGAGCAGAGCTTCGTATTCGCGTGGTTTTATATAATCGGTTTGTAGAGTTGTGGAATCAAAACTTTGAACATTGGTTTGTACGCCAATGGCATTCCACGATTCTTTAATAATATTGGCAATATCAATAAATTGTTGCTGATCGTTTACATACAAAGTAACTTCCAATCTAGTTTCACCTTTCCAACGATGTCCTTCTTCATCAATTCTATTCCAACCAGCGCTGTGCAAGGTTTCTTCAGCTTTTTTCTTGTTGAATTTATAAACTTTAACTTCCGGATTGTGACCAAGAAAATTAGCCAGAATGGGAGAATTTACCACTTCGCCTTGTCCATATAAAACTTCATCTACAATCCGCTGACGATCAACAGCGTGAGCTAAAGCTTGACGCACCGCATCTTCCTGCAAATTCTCGTTGCGTTTGTTGTTAAAGAAAATTGCATAATAGCGAGGAAGACCTGGATCGTAAAAATTAATCTTGCGAGTAATGTCTCCGCGCTTAGCTGGTGAAATATAACTAATGCCATCAACTTCACCAGCATTATAAGCAGAAATTATTTCATCATAATCCTCATAAAAGTTGATATTTAATTTTTTCAAATTAGGTTGTCCCAAATGATAATTATTATGCGGTTCCAATTGATAAGAAATGATACGGCCATAAGTTTTATCTTTTTGGAATTGATTTACCATATAAGGTCCGGTACCAATTGGTTTTACATTTAATTCAGAAAGCCGAGCATTTTTTGCCAGCACACCTTCCCATAAATGTTTAGGAATAATTCCAAAAGTTGTATTTTCTTTCAAGAAGGGGGAGAAGGCATCTTTAACCAAAGTAAATTTAATTGTGTAGTCATCAACTTTTTCCACTGCCACACCGGAAAAATTTTGAGCCAGCGGACTTTGCCATTGTCTATCTTTAATACTTTGTACGGTGAATAAAACATCATCAGCTGTAAAAGGAGTGCCGTCGTGCCAAGTTACATTTTGGCGCAAATGGAAAACATAATTTTTTTCGTCCTCAGAAACTTCGGGAAAATCTTCGGCCAAATCAGGTTTTAATTCCTGCTGACCGTTGTAGCGCATCAAGCCAGAAAAAATTAGTTCCGACAAATCCATGTCGGCATCATTGGTTTGGGCTAAAAGCGGATTAATGTATTCGGGCTGACCCTTAATTCCTTCGGTGTAAGTTCCACCCGGTTTAGCTACTTCATCAGTTTTAGCAATAACAAATTGCCAAATAGAAATACCTAACATAATCACAATAACAGCAAAAACTATCTTAAATAAGCGGTATTCTTTCTTATTTAAAACATAAGGAATTTTTCGCAGCTGCTTGAAAAAATTAAGTACCCGGCTCAACAAACCGGTAGATTTAGTTTCTTCTTCCATATTTGATTAGAGTATGAGGTTTACGAACTTGTTAGTATATATGAAGTTGTAAATTTGTCAAGGTTTCATGTTTGAAGACCCTGAAAAGTTTATGGCAAATTATATCAGAAGCAAGGCTAGGCTTGTTCCGAGAAATAGGATAGATAAAATGATAGTGGCGTAATACATCCATTTTTCGGCACCACGTTTTTCGAATTGCACGCCGCCGTCGCCACCAAAAGTCTGTGATAGACCGGCCGAACGGTTCTGCATCATAATAACGATAATTAGCAAGACGGAGATAATAATAGCGATTATGCTGATAGCAAGTTCCATACTAGTGAGTTTAAGTGAATTAAGAGTTTTTAATCCGTTTTTAGTCCGCTCCAATATAGCACAGGGGAGTTTAAATGTAAAGATTTGAACTCAACTATATGAATATATGTTTTTTGCAATTTCCTGTTCCCAAATTTTTAGGAACATTAGAATAGGTAATGGGTTATTAGAAATTATTTCTTGTTTGACAATTGCTTGAATTTGAGCTATTTTGAAGTGTCTTTTCCGTTTTGGAAAAGACCTCTCGACCTCGGAGCTAGGGGTAAACCGCTTAAATATAAGCGGACATTTCGGGCGAAAAATAAGCCTGAAAGGAGGAAAAGCGATGGGTTCTTTACAACTTGGTGAACTGGGGCGAGTGAACGCATTTTTTAAGAAATTGAAAATTCCTGCTGGAGAAACTATGCAAAACGTTTTTGATCGAGTTTTGTGTGGTGATTTTGAGGCCGAGTTGGTTTTGCGGGAGATTATCAAGTCGCTATTTAACAAATTCGGCCGGCGCATTCCCAAAAATCTGGCAGCCGCGGTGTGCGACGCCAACTACAATTTCCGTCTGGATCAACCCGCGCTGACCGAGGGAGTCCACTATGCCAACCGCATTTTGAGACTTCACGGCAAGCTGGGTGTGGACACCGGCATCACTGCCAAACAATTGAAGGCAGAGACTGAACGTCTGCTCGAACTGCTGAAGCAAAATGAGCAACTGGCCAACATCACGAACGGCGTTCACCTGCCTCTGGTTCTGCCCCAACTCACAATCGATGATATTGGCGATGAGCTGGAGCGTTACCTCGAGGTAGTAGGGAAAAGCTACACGGAAGCGTTCCCGGGCCGGGAGTTCCTCAATCACCGCAAAGGGACATTGTCCGGTCAGGTTTCGATTGTACCCGATTCGCGACAAGAAGAATTGCGAGAATTGCGCAGGCAAGGTCCAGTGATCGCGCTGTACTTCCCCCAAGCCACACAAGGATTCTCAATCAACGCGGATCGGGAGCAGATGGCTACACTGCCATCTGAGTTTATTCTTCCGGGTACAGAAATCCCCATCGCCATGATCATGTGGGCAGACGTTCTGACTCACAGCTACAAGACACCGGGCTTGGATTTGGCCGCCCTTTCTTGGAAGTCCGCGGACTACTCGCTGGACTTCTGGACCGATGATGACAGGCTCGACTTCGGCAGCGCCGGCAGTCTGCGCTACGCCCTTGGCAACTATTCTTCGGGGGTTCTCTACATCGGCGAACTGGCTAAAGCCGCTTAGGTTTTTGTCAGGATTCACAAAACACTCTTTATTCAAATAGCCCAGCCTAAGTTCTCGCTTTGCGTGAAAACTGAAGCTGGGTTTTCTTTTTGTCATAAAATCTCATTTCGATTTCCACAACCCCGTTTTATTCTAAAAAATACAGCAGGTTTTAATTATTTTAGACATCCGACATTCATTACATGATACACATGGCAGAAAAGAATTAAAAAGAATTCATTAAAAACTTATTCATGAATTCTTAAATTATTTAGAGGAGAGAAATACCAATCTCCCTAGATAATAAAGAGCAAATAACCTCCTTGATACTTTTCTATAGAAATGTCCTAAGTGATATGGTATAATGTTTTTGTAAATATTTAAGTAATTTTCTATGGATATAAACACAATTGAGAAATTTTTAAAAGCTTTGGGGAATAAAAAAAGATTACAAATTGTTAAGTTCTTGAAATCAGAAAATGAGGCGAATATATCAAAAATCTGTCAAGAAATTAGAATCTCCTACAAGGCTACAGCAAATCATTTGGCAAAAATGAAAGCACTAGATATTATTGGTGCGAGAAGAAGTGGTTATAACGTTTACTATTTTTTAATTAAACCATCAAAGTCTATAGCCAAGGAGATTATTTCCTATCTATAAAATAAGAACATTTCTATAGAAAAGTTCTATACGAGAAAAAGGGACAAGGTTTGAAAGTGAGATGGGGATAATTATTTAGATTTCTTTTTCTTCTCAATAATTTTCTTTAAACCAAAAACACTTTTGCCAGAGACTTTCATGCGGGGGCGTTTTCTTACTGCTCTCCGCGCTGCTCTTTTTTCGGCTTCAGTTTGTAATTCTTCTAATTTTTTCTTCATAGTTCTGCTTTTAGTTTGGTGGCCAGTTTTCTTCCTGTAATCTGCGCAATTTCTTTGGCTGAAGCCTCTCTTATTTTAGCAACTGTACCAAAATTTTGTAAGAGGAGTTTTTTTGTTTTGGGACCAATTCCTTGTATTTCATCTAAAGCCGATTTGGTGAATTGTTTACTGCGTAAATTCTTGTGATAAGTTATGGCGAATCTGTGAGCTTCGTCGCGTAATCGTTCCAGCAAATATTGTTCTGGTGACTTTTTATCCAATTTTAGAACTCTGTTTTTAGGCAGAAGAACTGTTTCTAATCTTTTTGCTAAAGAAATTACGGGACGTTTTATTTTTTGTTCTTGTAAAACTTTTAAAGCGGCATTTAATTGACCTTTGCCACCGTCAATCACAACCAAGTCGGGGAGTGGCCATTTTTCTTCTGAGGTTTTAGATTGTTTGAACCGTCGTGTTAACATCTCTGCCATCATAGCTACATCATTTGATTTAGCAACCATTCTAATTTTGAAGCGACGATAATTATTTCGGGCGGGAACTCCATTTTGAAAAACTATCATTGAACCCGTAGCATTTTGGCCTTGAATATTAGAAATATCGTAACCCTCAATTCTAGTTAAGTTCTTAATTTTTAAAAGCTTAGCTAGATTTTTTACAGCTAATTGTTCCTTTATGTTGTTTTGCTCAAAACTGGCCGTGGCTTTCAAAATTTCATTTTTAGCATTTATCGCAGCAATTTTAAGAAGTTGTTTTTTACGTCCGCGCTCAGGCTTTGTGATTTTTAATTTAGCTTTGCTAAGTTTACCTAAAACATTTTTGCTGCGAATGAATTTATCTAAAGAAGTAGCTGACAAACTCAGTTTTACAGGCACTACAATTTCTTTCGGTAAATCGGAAGTGAATTGATAATAGTTTGTAATGTAAGAAGAAATTATTTGTTCATCGTCAACATCTTTGGGAATGGCTAAAACAGTTTTAATTTGATTGAGCATTTTTCCGTCGCGAACTTTCATTAAAACAATAGCTGCTTGATGGCCTTGTTTAGATAGATTTATAAAATCTTGGTTTTCATTTTTGGCCGTTACAACATTTTGCTTAATAATTATTTTTTGCAAAGCTTGTAGACGATCACGATAAACAGAAGCCTTTTCAAAATTTCTAGTAGTGGAAGCTTTGGTCATTTCTTTTTTCAATTCTTTAGAAACTTCAGAATAATTTCCTCGTAAAAAACTCTCACACTTTTTAATTAGGGCGCGATAATCTTTTTGCGAGATAGCACCCACCGATGGCCCTGGACATTTCCCCAAATGATAGCGAAAACAAGCTTTAAGTTTTCCGGCCTTGATTTTGTTCGGATTCAAATCTAAACCGCAATTGCAGTAAGGAAAAACTTTGTTCAAAATTTTTAAAACCAAATTGATAGCTGAACCGTCTGTGTAGGGGCCCAAATAAACAGCTTTGTCATTTAAAACTGTGCGCGTGGAAATAATTTTTGGAAACGGTTCGTTATAAGTTATTTTTATGTACTTGTAACTTTTATCATCCTTCATTAAAACATTGAAACGCGGTTTATATTTCTTTATTAAATTTTGTTCTAAAAGAAGCGCTTCTACTTCGTTGTTAACGACAATATGATCTAATTTGGCAACCAGTGGCATCATTATTTGTTTATCTGGTGCCAAACTTTTTACGTTCCAATAGGATGTCACGCGCGATTTCAAATTAATAGCTTTTCCCACATACAAAACATCCCCGTGTTTATTTTTGAAAATATAAACCCCAGGTTTTTGTGGTAATTTTGCATTGTGTAGAACTTCTTTGTTCATAGTGTAAGTATACTACACTAATGTTGACAAAAACAAAAGTACAAGTTATAGTGCTTTGTTCGTATGCGGTAATTCAGTCATGTTTGTTAAACAATAGAGGAGGGTTCGAACGATGAACATTGATTTAAACGAAGCTCAAAAGGTTGCTGAAGAAGTGGTCGGCGTCTACAACAGGCTTTATCCTGAAAAGAAAAGGAACGGAGGGTATCTGGTCATTTCCAACTCCAATCCGCTCGTCATAGAGGATGACGCGCCAACTCTGCTGAACGAGAAGCGCAAGAAGGTTGAGGGAGCGATCGGTAATGTTCGACTCATCGTACCGATCGGTTTCGTTCCCCAGGAGAAAGCGGCCAAGTACATGACGGCTGCGCTGGAGAAAGCCTGCCGCTTGGAAAGGAGAGGCGAAGACATCATTTCCTCTTTCCAAGGTGCTGATGCCAAAATGGGTCGGTATGGCGGTGGGATTCGCATCTTGCGGGCTCCCAACCATCCGGATAGCGACATCATTATTTCCTTCTCCGGTCTCTGTGCTCATGGCGACGAAGTAGTCAGCCTGCAGATTGCCAAGGCCATCATCGAGGAGTTTGACGTGGAGCCCTACATCGTCATTAGCGGGAACTGCGATGTCTATCCAGACATTAATATAGTGCTCGGAGATTTCTAGGCAAAACATGAACCTTCCTGGCTCCAGGAACACACATTGTGTGAACCTGGAGCTTTTTTATTTAGGTTAGAACCCATCACTCTTGCCAACACCTAATTTTTCGTGTATACTTCTTATTCAGCTATTAACTCATACTAAAACACAAATGGCGAAATTTATTTCTATCAAAGGGGCTAAGGTCCATAACTTAAAAGATGTTTCTCTAAAAATCCCGCGCGACAAATTGGTTGTAATTACTGGTTTGTCTGGATCAGGAAAATCATCGCTGGCTTTTGATACTCTTTATGCCGAAGGACAAAGACGATACGTGGAGTCACTATCAGCATACGCTCGGCAATTTTTAGGTTTGATGGAAAAACCTGACGTGGAACAAATTGATGGTTTGTCACCAGCCATTTCTATAGACCAAAAATCTGCTTCTCGCAATCCGCGATCAACGGTTGGAACAATAACAGAGATTTATGATTACTTACGTTTACTTTATGCTCGAGCTGGCAGGCCCCATTGTCCCGTTTGTGGTAAACAAGTTGATAAACAATCTATTCAGCAAATTGTAAAAAATATTCAAAAACTACCTGCCGGAACGAAAATTAATCTTCTTGCCCCACTTATTAAAGATAAAAAAGGCGAACATAAAAATACTTTGCAGGAAATTCGCAAAGCAGGTTACGCTCGCGTACGTATAAATAATGTTGTGTATCCAATTGAGGAAGCCGAAGACCTGAATTTGGATAAACAGAAAAAACATACCATCGATGTTTTAGTGGATCGCTTAGCCATTACTAAAACTGGCGGCTCGGTAAGAATTCAAGATTCGGTAGAAACGGCTCTAGATTTAGGTGACGGTACAGTTATTTTACAAAATACTGACACGGAAGAAGAAAAACTTTATTCCGAACATTTTGCTTGCCTAGATTGTGGAATTAATTTGCCAGAAATTCAACCACGAACTTTTTCTTTTAATTCTCCTCACGGTGCTTGTCCAGATTGTACTGGTCTTGGGACCAAGCTTGAAGTTGATCCCGACTTGGTAATGCCGAATAAAAATTTAACTATCAATCAAGGTGCAATTCGTCCTTGGTCATCAACAGCTTCACGTCAAACTTGGTACCAACGCATGTTGGAAGCGGTGGCGGCCGATAACAAAATTTCTTTAGATAAACCAGTTAAAGATTTATCTAAAAAAGAACTAGACATCATTTTATATGGCTCCGGCAATAAATATTATAATTTAAAAAATGAAACTGGTCGTGGTAAGGTGATGGAATATACTACCAGTTATGAAGGCGTGGTGACAAATCTTAAGCGTCGTTATAAAGATACCGATTCCGATTATATGCGTCGAGAAATAGAAAGTTATATGAAAATAATGAAATGTCCGACTTGTCAGGGAAAAAAATTGAAACCGGAAGCTTTGAGTGTCAAAGTGGCTGATGAAACAATTGATAAGGTAACATCTTTAACGGTTGAAGAGGCGATAGTCTTTTTCAATAATTTAAAAAATCCGAAAAAATCAAAACTTAACGAAAGAGAAAAAACTATTGCCAAACAAATTTTAAAAGAAATTTGCGATCGCTTATCGTTTTTGCGTAACGTCGGACTCGATTATATTACCATTGATAGAAATGCCTCTACCTTGTCCGGCGGGGAAGCACAGCGCATTCGCTTGGCCACCCAAATTGGTTCACAGCTTGTAGGTGTGGTTTATATTTTGGACGAACCCTCCATTGGTTTGCACCAGCGAGACAACAAAAGATTAATTAAAGCCCTGAAAGACTTACGCGATTTAGGTAATACTATAATTGTGGTGGAACATGACGAAGAAATGATTGAGTCGGCCGACATTGTAATTGATGTTGGACCCGGCGCCGGTAAAAAAGGTGGTAAAATTGTTTTTCAAGGCACTCCTGCCCAAATTAGAAAATCTCTCAAATCAATTACAGGAAGATATTTGTCGGGCAAAGAATCTATTCCTATTCCGGAAAAATTTCGTAACGGCACTGCCAAAAAACTTACCATTCACAAAGCATCAGAATTCAATCTGCAAGATGTTACCGTTGACTTTCCTTTAGGAAAGTTCGTATGTGTGTCTGGTGTTTCTGGTTCGGGAAAAAGCACGCTCGTTACAGAAATATTATCTAAAGCTTTAGCGAAAAAATTCTACAAAGCTAAAGACGAGCCGGGGGAACATAAAGAAATTACCGGTACCGAAAATTTGGACAAAGTTATTACCATCGATCAGTCACCAATTGGACGCACACCGCGTTCTAATCCAGCTACTTACACTGGTGTTTTTACACACATTCGCGATTTGTTTGTGCAAGTTCCAGAAAGTAAGATGCGTGGTTACAAAGCCGGACGTTTCAGTTTTAATGTTAAAGGTGGACGTTGCGAGGCTTGTCAGGGTGACGGCGTGGTGAAAATAGAAATGCATTTTTTACCTGACGTTTATGTGGAATGTCAGGAATGTAAGGGTCGGCGTTATAATGAACAGGCTTTAGAAATTCACTACAAAGGAAAAGATATTGCTGAAGTTTTGCAGATGAATGTTGATGAAGCGTTAGTATTTTTTCAAAACATTTCAGCCATTCGCCAAAAATTACAAATTCTATCCGATGTTGGTTTAGGTTATATTGAACTTGGACAATCGGCTATCACCCTTTCTGGTGGGGAAGCGCAACGTGTAAAATTGGCCACCGAACTTTCTCGGCGCGCCACCGGCAAAACCTTATACATTTTGGACGAGCCAACCACCGGTTTGCATTTTGAAGACGTGAAAAGATTACTAGAAGTTTTACATCGCTTGGTTGATAAAGGAAATTCAGTTTTAATAATTGAACATAATTTGGACGTGATTAAATCAGTTGATTATATTATTGATTTAGGGCCCGAAGGTGGAGACAAAGGTGGTTTGGTTGTTGCAACTGGCACACCGGCCGAAGTTGCTCAGAACAAAAAAAGTATTACTGGTAAATTTTTACAAAAGTATTATCGTGAATAGTTAGACCTTTTGCAAAATTATCCTTTCTACTGCAACTTGAAATTTTAGCTGCAAATTATTCAGAGCTTGTCGCCTATGCTTACAGCATAAGCTCCGCGCTCTTCATAATTTTCGCTTTAAAATTTCTGCATTTTGTAACGAAAAATAATTTTGCTAAAAGTCTTATGAACGCATTAGAATTATCAATTTTAAGAACTATAGTTTATTTTGACATTTTTGATTATCCCTTAACTTTGCTGGAGTTATGGAAGTTTTTGTGGGCACCGCAGAAATTTTCTTACGAAGAAATTGCCAAGGTTTTGCAGGAAAGCCCAGAACTAAAAAAACGTCTCGGACAAAAACAAGGTTTTGTTTTTATTAAAGATCGTTCTAATTTAATTGAGACTAGACTAAGAAGAAACAATCGCGCCATTTCTTATTGGCGCCGAGCATTTTTAGCAACGCGCGCGCTGCGGTTTATTCCTTTTGTTAGAATGGTGGCTGTTTGCAACAACTTAGCCAATCATAATACTAAGTCGGGTAGCGATATCGACTTATACATCATTACAAAAGCAGGGAGGATTTGGACGACCCGTTTTTTAGCAGTTTTGTTGATTCAAGTGCTAGGACTTCGTCGGCATGGAAAAAAAATATCTCGCCGAATTTGTTTAAGTTTTTTTGCCACTGAACATAAATTGAATTTAGAAAACATTGCTCTTCATTCTGGTGATCCTTATTTACTTTATTTTACGGCCCAAGTCACTCCTATTTTTGACGACTTCGGAATATACAATAAATTTTGGCAAACTAACAGCTGGATAAAAAAAGAAATCCCCAATATTTACAAAGTGGAGCCAGTTGATTATCCGCGCCTAGTAAAACACAATGGTTTTTCCAAGTTGTGGCAGCGGGTTAGCGAATTTGTAATGTGTACGATTTTAGGTGATCTAACAGAAAAAGGTTTAAGGAAAATTCAAACTACGAAAATGGTGCGCAATAAAGAATCAAAACAGTTTGAAGATTCCACCGCCGTAATAATTTCTGATGATATGTTAAAGTTTCATGAAGGGGACAGACGTAAAGAATACCGCGAAAAGTATCAGATTAAATACAGTGAGATATTGCTTTAATTAAGCCACAAAATAAAAATTGCAAGAAAATCTTGACGTAAAATACAGTTCCGCTATAATGTATTAACTAGCACTCAATCTATTAGAGTGCTAATATATTCAAATATTATTAAGCTATAAAAATGGCAAATGTTAAACCTTTATACGATAAAGTTTTACTCAAACCAATAGAGGAAGATGAAACAACTGCTTCGGGCATTGTGCTTCCTGATACCCACGAAAAAGAAAAACCGGAAAAAGGCGAGGTAGTGGCAGTTGGTGAAGGAAAACTAACAGATGATGGTAAAAGAATTGCTCCCGATGTTAAAGTTGGAGACAAAGTTTTATTTTCAAAATATGGACCAACCGACGTAAAAATCGACGGCGAAGACATGTTGATTGTTGGTAGTGAAGATATTTTAGCAATTTTAAATTAGTAATTAAGAAATAAAGATATGGCTAAACAAATCAAATTTGGCGAGAAGGCAAGAGCCGGAATAATGCGCGGCGTTAACAAACTTGCCAACGCTGTAAAAGTTACACTAGGACCAAAAGGTCGTAATGTAGTTTTAGACAAAGGTTTCGGAACACCCAGCATTGTTAATGATGGTGTGACCGTGGCTAAAGAAATTGAATTGGAGGACAAATTCGAAAACATGGGAGCTCAACTTGTTCAAGAAGTTGCTTCCAAAACCAACGACGTAGCGGGTGATGGCACAACTACCGCCACAATTTTAGCTCAAGCAATGATTGCGGAAGGCCTAAAAAATGTTGTCGTGGGTGCTAATCCCATTGCTATTAAACGTGGTATGGAAAAAGCTACCGCTGCTGTCGTGGAAAAAATTAAAGAAATTAAAAAAGATGTAGCTGGCGAAGAAGAGATTGCTCAAGTGGCAACTATTTCTGCTCAAGATGAAACTGTGGGAAAATTAATTGCTGAAGCCATGAAAGAAGTTGGCACCGACGGCGTAATCACAGTTGAAGAAGGTCAAACTTTTGGAATTAAGAAAGAAGTTGTTGACGGTATGCAGTTCGATAAAGGTTATGTTTCACCTTACATGGTAACTAACGCTGAACGTATGGAAGCCGAAATGAAAACTCCTCACATTTTAATTACCGACAAAAAGATTTCTTCAGTAAATGACATTTTGCCACTACTTGAAAAACTTGTTCAAACTGGTACCAAGGATTTGGTAGTAATTGCTGATGAAGTTGAAGGTGAAGCCTTAGCAACTTTTGTGGTAAATAAATTACAAGGAAAATTTTCAGTATTAGCAGTAAAAGCTCCTGGCTTTGGCGATCGTAGAAAAGAAATGCTTGATGATATTGCCATCCTAACCGGCGGTAAAGTTATTTCAGAAGACATTGGTCTTAAACTGGAAAACGCTACTATAGAAGATTTAGGATCTGCTGAAAAAGTTGTCGCCACTAAAGAAAATACCACCATTGTTGATGGTAAAGGCGACGGCGAAAAAGTCAAAGCTCGCATTGAACAAATCAAAAAAGAAATCGAAGCTTCGGATTCCGAATTTGATAAAGAAAAATTACAAGAACGTTTGGCTAAACTTTCTGGTGGTGTGGCCATTCTAAAAGTTGGTGCTGCTACCGAAACGGAAATGAAAGATAAAAAACACCGAATAGAAGACGCCTTGGAAGCAACTAAAGCGGCTGTTGAGGAAGGAATTGTTCCTGGTGGTGGAATTGCCTTTATACGTTCTATGGATGCAATTGATGATTTAAGTTTCAAAAATGACGACGAAAAAGCTGGAGCTATGATAGTGAAACAAGCGCTAGAAGAACCGCTAAAACAAATCGCTTTCAATGGCGGAAAAGAAGGTTCTATAATTGTGGAAGAAGTTAAGAAACGTGACGGTAACGAAGGTTATAATGCCGAAACTGATACTTTTGAAGATATGTTAAAAGCGGGAATTGTTGATCCTGCCAAGGTAACTCGTTCTGCTTTGGAAAACGCTTCTTCAATTGCTGCTATGGTTCTAACCACAGAAGCGGCCGTTACAGATTTACCTAAAAAAGAAAATGATGTACCAATACCACAAATGCCTGGCGGTATGGGTATGGATGGGATGATGTAGGAAAAGAGCAAAGAGTAAATAGCAAAGATTAAACCCCGCCCCAGTTTTATAGAACTCAGAATTTATTAATATCTAAAAGATATTTTTAGTAAGCTTAACTTTAAGCATCTGAGTTCTCCAAAACTGGGGCGGGGTTGTTTGAAAATAAACTCAAAATTTGCTATAATATACACAAGAAAATTATAAAATTATGAAAGGAGGTGGAAATAATGACTGAAGAAAAACCACAAGTTCCCGGCAAAGATAAAGACATAGAAGAAAACAAAACTTACGCTGCTATCAGCTATCTTTGGATAATTTCTATTGTCGTTCTCTTAACCAAGGGAGATAGTAAATTTGCTAAATTCCATGCCAAACAGGGAACAGCCTTGTTTATTCTTTCTGCATTTACAGTTTGGATTCCAATATTTGGTTGGATTTTAGGCTTCGTTTTTATGATCTTGATGCTTATTGGATTAGTTAATGCAATTGGCGGTAAATGGTGGAAGCTTCCACTGATTGGAGATTGGTTGAAAGATTTAGACATTTAATCAAAAGTCATCAACAGCGCAGATTTTAATGTAGATTTTACAATCTGCGTTCTGGTGTATTTTGATTTCTTTTCAGAAATTTTAAATAAAAATGAAAATATCAAAAAAAAGAACAAAAATTGTTGGTACTCTCGGACCAACTTCTAATACCAAAACCATTCTTAGACAAATGGTTCAAGCTGGTATGGATACCTGTCGGCTTAATTTTTCGCATGGAGATTTAAAAGAGCATGCCAATTTTATAAGAATGATTAGAGAAGTGGAAAAAGAAATGGACATTCCACTCGGAATAATTGCTGATTTACAAGGTTCACGCATTAGAACGGGAGCCATTGGTGGTGATTTAGTTTTGCAACGTGGTAATCGAGTTTTGTTATATGATCAAAAATATCGCCATCAAGATGTGGAAAAACTTTGTGAAAATTGTGTCCCAATTACTTATGCCAATTTATACAAAGACGTAAAATTAAATGATACGGTTTTAATAGATGGCGGTCTGGTCCAATTAAAAGTTACTGGTATGGAAACACGCAAAGTTTATTGTAAAGTAATGTCTGGTGGTCGGGTAGGTTCACATAAAGGTTTGAATGTGCCAACTACTTTTGTCAATCTTCCAGCTATAACTAGTCAAGACAAAAAACATATGGACTTTGCCGTAAAAAATGGTTGTGATTTTATTGCTATTTCTTTTGTTTCCAATCACAAAGATATACTTCTTGCTAGAAAACTGGTTCAAGCTTTGGAAAAGAAACACAAGATAAAAGGTCTTACCACCAGAATTATGGCCAAGATTGAAAGACACGAAGCACTCGTTAATATGGATAAAATAATAGAAGTGGCTGATGTTATAATGGTGGCGCGCGGAGATTTAGGATTGGAAACACCACTGGCCAAAGTTCCACTTATGCAAAAAGAAATTGTTTTGAAATGTTTGAAAGAATATAAGCCAGTGATTATTGCCACCCAAATGTTATCTTCTATGGTTTATAATCCAACGCCGACGCGCTCCGAAATTTCCGATGTGGCTAACGCCGTTATTGATCACACACACGCTGTTATGCTTTCCGAGGAATCGGCCATTGGTAAATTTCCCGTAGAAACGATTAGAACCATGACTAAAATAATTGAGGAAACGGAAGAATCTGTTTATGATGATATTGATTATCCACTAAACGGCAAAAAGGATTTACAGATTGACGAAGCTATTGCCAGCGTAACCAGTGACGTAGCAGAAAATGTTAAAGCTAAAGCAATTTTGGTAATTTCTTTATCTGGTCACACAGCTCGTTTAATTGCTAAGTTTCGTCCTCAGTTACCGCTAATTGTAGCTGTTAATGATCCGCGAGTTATGCGCCAACTAACACTCGTTTGGGGAGTCACTCCACTTTTAATGAAAGAATGTAAATCGATTGACGAATTAATTGTGCAAGCAATCGAAACGGTTAAGAAAAAACACTTGATTAAAAAAGGCGACAAAGTTACCATCACTGCCGGTCAACCGGTAGGTAGGACTGGTAATACTAATTGGATAAAAGTTCATCAATTATAAATATTATTTAAATTGACAAAATGGCGACACCAAAATCGAAAAAATTTGTACTCTGGTTTTCAGAACTCGGAATCAAAGATGTTCCGTATGTAGGAGGAAAAAATGCATCGCTGGGGGAGATGTATCAAAAACTTACCAAGCAAGGTATTAATGTGCCTAATGGCTTTGCCTTAACCGCTTATGCTTATAGGTATTTCTTAAAAAAATCTGGTATTCAAGATGAAATAAAACAAATCTTGTCTGACCTAGATACGGGTGATATGAAAAATCTTTCAGAACGTGGTTACCGAGTACGCCAAACAATTTTGAATGCAGAGTTGCCACCAGAACTGGAAGCAGAAATTACCAAAGCGTACAAAAAACTATCTGGTAGCAAACCAGTAGATGTGGCTGTGCGTTCATCGGCGACTGCTGAAGATTTGCCTGACGCTTCTTTTGCTGGTCAACAGGAAACCTATTTGAATATTACGGGAGATTATGGAGTACTTGAAGCAACGAAAAAATGTATATCCTCACTCTTTACAAATCGTGCTATTTCCTATCGTACCGACAAAGATTTTGATCATTTTTCCATTGCCCTTTCGGTTGGTGTGCAGGACATGGTTCGTTCCGACCTAGCAGCTTCTGGCGTAATGTTTACCATTGATACAGAATCAGGCCTGGAAGACATTGTTTTAATTAATGCTGCTTATGGACTGGGAGAAAACGTGGTAAAAGGTGTGGTTAATCCCGATGAGTATCATGTTTTTAAACCCAACATGAAGCCGGGCTTAAAACCAATTGTTACAAAAACTGTTGGCTCGAAAAAAGTAAAATTAATTTATAGTTTGGAAGGAAATTCGCCAACTAAAAACGTTCCGGTTTCCAAAGATGACCGTAAAAAATTTGTTTTAACGGATAAAGAAATTATGACGCTCGCTAAATGGGGAGTAGTAATAGAAAATCACTACAAGCGTCCTATGGATATTGAATGGGCTAAGGATGGGAAAAATAACAAATTATATATTGTACAAGCTCGTCCCGAAACAATTCACGCCTCATCAACTTCTAAAGTTTTAGAAGAATATAAAATGAAAAAAAGAGGAAAGGTTGTTTGTAAAGGACAAAGTGTGGGTAGTAAAATTGGAGCGGGTGCAGCCAATATAATAAAAGATGTAAAAGATATTGGCGGTTTCAAAAAAGGACAAGTGTTGGTGACAGAAATAACCGATCCCGATTGGGAGCCAATTATGAAGATTGCTTCAGCTATTGTAACTAATGCTGGGGGAAGAACTTCACATGCTGCTATTGTTTCGCGCGAATTGGGAATTCCTTGTATCGTTGGTTGTGGTGATGCAACTAAAAAGATTAAGCAAGGACAAAAAGTTACTGTGTCTTGTGCCGAAGGAAATGTTGGGTTTGTTTATAACGGTCTGCAACCATTTGAAATCAAGAAAACAAATTTGAAAAATTTCCAAAAACCAAAAACCAGTATCATGATTAATACTGGTAATCCTGATACGGCTTATTACGATGCGCAACTACCATCGGACGGTGTGGGACTTTGTCGAATTGAATTTATAATTGCCAATGTTATTAGGGCTCATCCACTTGCCTTAATTCACTACAATAAAATCTCTGACATTGATAAGAAAAAAATTGATGAACTAACAAAAAGTCATAAATCGCGCAAAGAATTTTTTGTGCAAAAAATGGCTGAAGGAGTGGGAAAAATTGCTGCTGCTTTTTATCCTCGCGACGTAATTGTTCGTTTGTCTGACTTTAAATCAAATGAATATGCCACCCTAGTTGGTGGTCAAAATTTTGAACCAACCGAAGCTAATCCTATGATTGGCTGGCGCGGTGCTTCTCGCTATTACACACCCAGCTTTAAACCAGCTTTTGAATTGGAATGCCAAGCCCTAAAAAAAGTGCGCGAAGAAATGGGTCTGACTAATGTAAAAATTATGGTTCCGTTTTGCCGAACTTTAGAAGAAGGACAAAAAATTCTCGATGTTTTGAAAGAATTTGGCTTAGTGCGTGGTCAAAAAAGTTTGGAAGTTTATGTCATGGCCGAAATTCCATCCAATGTAATTTTAGCTGAAGGTTTTGCCAAATTGTTTGATGGTTTCTCCATTGGATCAAACGATCTTACTCAATTAACTCTTGGTTTAGACAGAGATTCCGAATTGGTCAGCTATTTGTATGATGAGCGCAATGAAGCGGTAAAAACTTTGGTACGCATGTTGATTAACACTGCTAAGAAAAATAAAACCAAAGTGGGAATCTGCGGTCAAGCACCATCTGACTTTCCAGAATTTGCCGAATTCTTAGTTGAAGCTGGAATTGACAGTATGTCGCTTAACCCCGATACAATTTTACCCACCACGATTCTTGTAAAGAAAAAAGAAGACAAAGTAAAAAAACGCTAAATTGACTAAAGGTCTGGATTTATACAAACTTTTGGTAAAATAATAAATAGGCACCTTAATATAAGGAGAAAGAAAATGAAAGAATGGTTTGCTGACAGAAAAGATCCGATTTTAGGAAGGAGAACGAGAGAAGTTGTGACACCTAATGTAATTCGTCTTGGGCGACCCATTACTTGTAATAAAACTGTTTTTATTCTATTAGGTAGGATTATTGATTTCTGTCAACAAAAAGAAGAATGGCACATTTTCAAAAAATGGGACATTATCCCAAATGAGCATTATGAAGATGAATGGAATTATCTAATACATTCTTTTGCTTTCATTATTCATCGAGGAGGAGGATATTATGCTCTAACCATGCAAGGATACAGATTTATTGAGAGATTCTCAATCCTTTAAATAGAAGCGCCAACCGGCGCTTCTAATTTCAAATTAATATAATTACTTTATGCATTTACCAGATGGATTTTTAGGAGATGGGCCAAGTTTTGGTTTAATTGCCGTTGCGGTGGCCGCTTTATCAGTTGCCGTTAATCGCGCTAAAAAAAGTTTTTTTGCTCGCGTTAAAGTTCTGCAACAGAAATTTGCTACCGAATCTAACATTGGAAGTTTCGATGTGAGTGTGCAAACTCGTTTAACCAAATACGGCCAAAGCCAGATTGCCAAAATGGCAGTAATTGGTTCTTTTGTGTTTGCCACGCAAATGATCAATTTGCCGGTGTTGCCAGGAGTGAGTGGTCATTTAATAGGTGGCGTTTTGGCGGCAGCAGTTTTAGGACCTTCGCTTGGTTTAATTGTCATTGCTTCAGTTTTGATTGTGCAATCTGTATTTTTTGCTGACGGCGGTTTACTGGCACTCGGTGCTAACATTATTAATATGGGTTTGGTTGGTTCTGTTTTTGGATATTGGTTAGCTTTTTATTTACGCAAAACATTTAAAAGCAAACGTGGATTCTCTATAGCAATTTTTATGGCTTCTTGGTGCGTGGTGGTCGTGGCGGCGCTTTTAGCTTCAATAGAAATTTCTTTGTCTGGTACAGCTAGCTTAAAAGAAATTATTCCACCAATGTTGAAGTCTCATGTTTTAATTGGTTTGTTGGAAGCTGTAATTACCACCGTGGTTTTGTTATTGTTGAAAAAGCAAGGGATGAAGTTGCATTTTTTCTTAAAGAAAAAAGATGAATTATAAATGGGTTTACGTATTTTTAGCCGCTTTGTTTATCGCTGGTTTTGTTTCTCTTTTTGCTTCCGCTTGGCCGGACGGGCTAGAAGCTGCAGCAGAAGAAATAGGCTTTGTAAATAATGCGCGTGAAGCGATAATAAATATTATGCCCGATTATGTAATTCCTGGTATGGGTAACGAAATCTTGGCGTCTGCCTTGGCCAGTGTGGCTGGAACCTTGTTAACTTTCACTGTTTTATGGGGTGGAGGAAAATTGATGTTCCGTAAATTAAAATAGTAATCAAAAAAATATTTTGAACATTCTGACATTCGCAAGAATGTCGGAATGTTTTTACTTGTCAAACAAGGGTTTTTTTGTTTAACTAAGAGAGTCTCTCGACAAGATCGAGATAAGTTCTTAATTTGTGTTTTTTAGAGAGGTCGCATAGTGGCCTAGTGCGCTCGCTTGTCACCCAAAGGGTGATCCCCCGTAGGGGGAGAAAACTCAATATTTCTTTTGTGTGGAGAGGTCGCATAGTGGCCTAGTGCGCTTGCTTGGAAAGCAAGTATACCTCACGGTATCGCGAGTTCGAATCTCGCCCTCTCCGCACAGAAGAAATAAATACCTCACGGTATCGAGAGTTCCCACCCAAAGGGTGATCCTGAGCTTGTCGAAGGAGAATCTCGCCCTCTCCGCCAAGAATAGAAATTGTAATAAAATACTATTTTTTATCTATCTTGCATCGAAAACAAAACCACCAACTCAAAACAAGTAAGGCAAGTAAACTGCCAAAAGAAATTCCTAAATACCAATAGAAATGTGAGGGCAAATAGGAAAATTCAATTTCACTTACGCCCTCAGGAACTTGCACACCGCGGAAAACATCACCAACTCTTTCCACCTCAACTTTTTCATTATTAACTAAAGCTTGCCAGCCATCATCATAAGCATCAGTTAGAACTAATAACTCTGAATTATCAGTTTCTGCGCGCACCAAAACCTTATTAGCAGAATATTCTAAAATGTCTGCTTTTTTAATTGGCTTTAAGTTGGCGTCTGCTAAATAGGCGCGGGGATAAAATTCTGGATTTTCCCAAATCTTAACATTTTCATCAGCATAAACTTCTTGCCAATTATTTTCTGCCAAATTACAAACATCGGGCGCGCAAACAGCATATTTCACACTCAGCTGAGATAAAGTTTCACTACTCACTTTGTTGTCAGTTAAAGTGAAAGATCCGCTGGCAGATAAATTTGCGTCAGCAAAATTGGTAAATTCTTTGTTTTTTATGGGATTATAACCGCGAATATCGTAAAGATTGAAAAGGGTGCTGGTATTGGGAATTAGGGGAGAACGAAATCCTTGATCTGGTAAACTGAGGCCGGTAACACGTTCGTATTCTGTATTGTCTTGCAAAAATTGAACAGCGGGATTAGAAAAAATGGCAGTTTCTTTTTCGTTGCCCAAATTATAATCGTGATAAAAATAGAATAAATTGGCGAAACTTAGAATTATTAAACAAACTACAATAACTTGAGCAGCACTGGCTTTTGTTTTTTTAAGGAAAAGATATATTTTTTGTAAAGCATAAACTGCTAGCATTACAATCGCCAGAACAAAATACAAACGCAAGCGATTAAGAGAAATTTTATTTAGCATTGGTAAATATTTCAGCAAATTCAGAAAAGGTAAATTGGCAAACAAAGAAAAGGAAACAATTATTATAGTCAGCCAAAAAAGTATAATCTGTTTTTTTCTAATCCAAATTAAACTGGTGATGGCTAAAAGAATTGTAAATAATCCAGAATAGATTGCCACTTCACTAAAATTGGCAAAACGATCGTTGCCGGGATCGCGGTAATCTCTTTCCACCGGCGAACCAAAATGTTTAGGCGAAAAGGCTAAACCAGCAAAATCTTTTGTTCTTTCCCAGCCATTTTTGAAAGTACTTTTTAAGTTGTTAAACTGACCACTTGCTTCTTCAGTAAAAGAGTTGGTGATAGCTGAACCGCGTCCCGTTTCTCCCGCCTGGCTTTGTTGAATGAAGTCCCAAGATGGACCAGTTTGCCAGGCACTTAAGGCTACCCCAAGCAAAAGAAAAATTAAAGTTAAAGAAAATATTTTTGTTTTGAATAAATTCTTTTGCCAAGCACGAAGTAAAAAATAAATTCCGGACAAGGCTAAATTCAAAACAGCAATTTGCGGATAACCGGCTAAAAATGAGATACAAATAACAATTGCTAAAAGCGGTAGAAAGCGGAGGTTTTTGACTACAGCAATTTTATCAATACAAAAAAGCAATAACGGCAACCACACAAAGGCCGCTACTAAAGGATAATCTAACCAAACAATTATGGTGCCAGAAAACATTAAAACCACAGCGCCAAAAATCGATACCAGCCACGAAATTTTCAAATTGCGTAAATATAATAGAAAAGAAAATCCCAAAATGAAAAGTAAAATCAGAGCAGAAAAAAGAGGGAGGTTAAGAGCGGAAATTTCAAAAATATAAGATAGTAAATGAGTAAATTCAAAAATTCCCGTTTGACTATCGGCCAAAAATGGCGTGCCCATTAAAATGTGCGGATTCCAAAAAGGAATTTCTCCTTGGCTTAAACTTTCTTTTAGAAAATAATTATTGGGATAAAACTGATCAACGATATCACTGAGCAAAAAGTTATGACTCTGAAAATCTTGAACTTTATAAACAGAATCAAATTCTTGCAAAATGTCGAGAGGCACTAAAGTGCGGTTATAAAAATTTGGCTGATAAAAAAATATCAGCAAAAATATCACTAAAACCAAACCGCTCAAAAAATATTTATTTTTAAATATTTTATTCATACCATTTTAATTTATGGCTTAATCATAACAAATGTGCTTAGAACGTCAAAGTTGCTGAAAGGGGGATTTGCGGGTAGAATAGAAGTAGATAGTATTTTAATTATGACCAAATACATTTTACATGGTGGATATGCAACTAAAAGATCCACCAGCAACAAAAAATATTATTTAGAAATAGTAAAAGGTTTGGAAGAACCAATAAATGTTCTTGTGATTTGTTTTGCTGCTGAAAAAGAAAGGTGGGATGAAAAGTTTAATAAAGTTAAAGATCATTTCTCAGAAATTGTTAATGACAAAGAACTAGAATTCATTTTAGCGAATAAAAATATAGAACTTTTATCAAAACAAATACAAGAAGCTGATGTGATCTATATGATTGGAGGCAGGTCGTTAAAGCTTCTTAAAAAACTTTCAGCAGTACCAAATTTAACGCAACTATGGAAAAACAAAGTTGTTGTTGGGTCTTCAGCTGGTGCTTTGGTTTTGGCAAAATACTATCATGGCAATGATTCCAATACATATAATGAGGGATTAGGAATTTTCCCTTTTAAAATAATTTGTCATTATTCAAAGAATATTGATGATAGATTGGAGAAACTAAAACAATTTGGCGAAGATTTAGAAATTAAACTGATTCCCGAAGAAAAATATATTGTAATTGAAAAATAATATGACCATACCATACATTTCAATTGCCATCATGTCGTTTGTAATTCTCACCGCAGCATTCATTGTTTTTGTGCGTCGAAAGGAACCAGTTAAATTCAGCATATTTTCTTCCCTAGCTTTTGTTTTTATTGCGGCTGGAATTGTATTTAACGAAAATAGCGTAATAGGGTATAGTCTACTTGCAGTCGGTGTTATTCTGGCTATAACAAATATGATAATTAAATTAAGGAGTAAAAAATGAACATCCAATATTATTTTCAGAACATTGATGATAATGAAAAGAAAATTGTAAAAAAACATTTAGAAGAAAAAAAACTGAACGCCCTAAATAGATTATTACAGCACGGTAATTATGAAAATTCCAATCTAAAAGTTTCTATTGAGAGATTTGAGAAACACAACGCGTACGCAGTGAAATACAATCTTGATATGCCAAAAGATAGACTGCTGGCAGAAGAAACTAGCCATAAGCTTTTAAAATCAGTTGACTTTGCACTAGAGAAATTAGTAGCCCAAGTTAGAAAATTGGAAAGCATCCGGCACAAAAAATAATATAATAATGCGAAGTTATAAATATGAAAAAATAATCGCTGGTCTGCTTTATGTGCTTTACATTAGTGCCATTATTATTAGTGCCATCAAGCAAGATTGGTACGATTTGTTTTTTTCGGCGGTGGCACTGTTTCTAACTTACATTCCTTTTGTTATTATCAAACGAACTAAATTTTTCATTCCTCCCAGTTTTCAAATAGCATTTCTTATTTTTGTTTTTGCTTCCTTATTTTTAGGAGATGTTACTGCTTGGTATTGGAAAATTTGGTGGTGGGATTTAATTTTACACGGCCTCTCGGGAATTGTAATGGGATTTATTGGTTTGTTTTGGATTTTAACACTAACGCGTTTGGAAAAAACTCATATTGTTTTAAGCCCAGTCTTTGTAGCGTTCTTTGCTTTAGCCTTGGCCATGACGGCGGGAACAATTTGGGAAATTTTAGAATTCACACTGGATAAAACTATTGGTACGGATGCTCAAAGAAACAGTTTAGATGATACTATGTGGGATATAGTTTTTAATTTTGTCGGAGCACTAATTGTAGCTGCCATCGGTTATTTATATTTTAAAAAGGGAAAGTTTTCTTATTTAGAAAAAGTTGCCAAAATAAATAAAGATAATAAATAAATTTTGTTAAACTAAAAAATAAAAAAAGGGAATTAAAATAAAAATGCATAAATATTAGGACCCTTTGAATTAGGAAATAAAAAAAACCTGTTTCACAGGACTGTGAAAAAGTAAGACTTGCAAAAGATATATTAGTTTGCTTTAATAAAACATCGTACTTTCAAAAATTAGACTAGCTTTTAGCTCGAAATTGTAGATTAATCACCTAAGAATAGTAAGGAGAATTATGATGAGTCAAAAGGTAATTGAGGTACCGAGGATCATTAAAAGAATCACCACAATCATTACTGCAGTGGGTGATGCGCCCATTGATAGTCACAAGTACTTGCTGATCCAATTGAAAGGCACAGGCTTTGATTTGAAACTGGATAAGGATTATTTCAAACGTCGACAACCTAAAGTTGGTGAAACAGTTACTATCAAAGTGAGTTCCTGTGATCTAGGACTGAATTTATTTGATTATATACTGCTTGTTAAAGGACATGGCGAAGCTATCTGTATCAATCATCGTGATTTGATAACCCAATAATTTTAGGAGGACCAGTAATGAGAGGGCAAACGAAACACGTGTTTATAGGAGTAGTAAATGATGTTGTCTCATATGACGAAAACAAAGTTGATTTATATTTTTGCGATGATGATGTAAAAATCACTTTACCTTTTGCACCGGTTGTACAAAAAATTAAGAAAAAAGATGTTATTACTTTATTCTTTGCCAACAATCGATGCTTTCATCTTTGTGCTGATCGGGAGAAAAGAAAATTCATTAGCCATCTTACCGTTCCACAATCCAAAGTGAGACGGGGAGATAAGCCGTTGGATGTGAATCGACCATATCTTAATAATGATGAATGCTACTTATACTGAAGGGGAAACAAATGACAGGCAAAATAATCAGAACGGGAACGGTGGTAGCCATTAGCAGACCTTATCAGGGAGCTAATTTGAAGAGATACATTATTAGATTAGCTGAACCTAAAGGTGAAATTCGTTTACCTCATTCCGCTTCTTGGGCACGTGGTTTTGAGGCTGGTGATCATGTTACCATTTTCGAATCGAGAAGAATTCGTAATCATTTGCAAATTACGGTATCTCCACGTAGTAATAATGTAAGTTGGGAAGCAGAGATTTCGGAACGCAACTACTTCACTACTACCCGGCCGCTGAACCTCGAAACTATTACAGTAATTCAGGCAGTAGCTGATACCACCACCCCCCACCACAAATGCAATTTAGTAAATGGAAGATGGGTCAAGCTTATTGGTATCAATGTCTGGGTTTTCCTGCCGGCTGATAACGCAGAGCTTGATCAGGTGGATGTGAGTGATATTATCACAATTGAACTTGGAGACACAAAAAAGGCAACAAGTGAAGAAAAAAAATTTTACCAACTCTCGGTCCAGGTAAGAGATGCCGATCATACTACTATCATCAACCGTGTCAATAATTTCCCATTGCAGGCAGAATTTATTACTACCACTGATCCTATTATCGACAATAATTCAAACTAGAAACTAGTACAAACACTAATAAAAAAGGGAGCCAATTGTTGCAAAACGAAAGGCTCCTCTTTATTTAAAAATATTTTATTCAATTGGTGCGTACCAATCTATAGGATCAACTTCAGAATAAATTGTTCCTGCTGTCACCACAATTTCTATTGGCTCGTGATCTTCACACTCATAACTTTGTCCGCAAGTTACAAAATCAGAATAATAAGCTTTGTAATCAATTACTTCTTCACCGAAATCATCTAAAGTGGGAACATAAGAATAAACATAATAAACTCCTTCTGGTACCACCAACGAATATCCCTTGCCATAAGTGTAGGCATCATCGGTAATTTGTTCGGCGGTACAATATTCTTCAACTGTATCACGCTCCACAGCACAAATCATCATATTGGTTGGAATCGCTTCCGAGGGGTATCCCAATGAACCGGTAATTGTTCCTTTAGTTTCAGAAACATCGGCTTTAGAACTCACGTCGGCTCGGATATAGAAATACCAAAAAAGCGCAAGGCCCAAAAGCAAAATTAATACTAAAATGACAATTATTAACATGGCGCCACCGCGAGAGTTTTTCATAGAAATTAATTACTTATCTTATTAACAATTTTAGCACAAGTATCATTTGTCAAAAAGGGCAAAAGTCCGTATTATAGAAACTACAAAAAGTGTAATTTAAGGCAAAAGGCAAGGATATTATGGTCTACGAAGCAAACAATCAAGTAGAAGAAATTAAGGAGCGGTTGGCAGTGGCTGATATTGTGGGTGAATATGTGCAACTAAAAAAAGCTGGTACCAATTTTAAGGCGCTCTGCCCGTTTCATAATGAGAAAACGCCTTCTTTTATGGTGAGCCCAGAAAAAAACATCTGGCATTGTTTTGGATGTGGTCGCGGCGGTGATGCTATTACTTTTGTAATGGAAATGGAAGGCTTGGAATTCCCTGAAGCCTTAAAACATTTGGCACCAAAAGCGGGTGTGGAATTAAAACAGTTCCGAGCACCCAACAAAAGTCAGAAAATGAAATTGTTGGAAATTTCGGAATGGGGGAGCAAATTTTTTATAAAAAGTTTGCAAGAAAGTCGTAGTGGTCAGGTGGCGCGTGAATACACAACCGAGCGCGGTTTGACAGAACAAACTTTGCAAGAATTTCAAATTGGTTATGCTCCAGATGGCTGGGAGTACTTAAGTGAATTTTTACAGAAAAAAGGTTACGCCTCAAAAGAAATTGTGGATGCCGGATTGGCGATTGCTAAAGACAACAATAAAATATTTGATAGATTCCGTCATCGTTTAATGTTTCCGCTTCATAATGTGCGAGGAGACTTGGTTGGATTTACCGGCCGAATTTTAAGAGCCGAAGACGGCGAAAAAATGGGCAAGTATGTTAATACACCAGAAACCTTGATTTATAATAAAAGTCAGCTGGTTTATAATTTGCACCGCGCTAAAAAAGAAATTAAACAACAAGATTTAGCAATTCTGGTGGAAGGTCAGATGGATGTAATCGCTTCACACCAAGCAGGTGTAAAAAATGTGGTGGCTACATCTGGTACAGCTTTAACTGAAGGTCAAATAGATTTGTTAAAAAGATTTACCATGAATGTGGCGATGGCTTTTGATGTTGATCCCGCCGGCGCTTCGGCCACCGAACGCTCAATCGATTTGCTACTGGCCAAAGGATTCAATGTTAGCGTGGTAAATATTCCCGAGGGCAAAGATCCCGACGATCTAATTCGCACCAACAAAGAAGAATGGAACAAAGTAATTGCTGCCCGGCAATCAATTATGGATTACTTTTTTGATTATTCTTTTAAAGGCAAAAATATTCAAAATGTTGATGACAAAAAACAAGTTACCAAATTTTTGCTCAATCGCATTGCCAAAATTGAAGATGTCATAGAGCGCCATCATTATGTCAGAGATTTAGCCAGAAGAATTAATGTGCAAGAAGAAATTCTACTCGACGCTCTAAAAAAACATGAAGCTAAACAATACAGGCCCAAAGCGCCAATTAAAAAAGAAGCCAAAACAGAAGAGAATGAAAACTTCCAAAAATCACCAACGGGATTACTATTAGGGATGCTACTAACTTTTCCTTCAGAAATCGACCGCGTAATGGAAAAAATAACACCAGTAATGCTGCCGATCGAGGTAAAATCTATTTACAATGTATTGAAAATGTATTATAGTAAGGAAAGAGAAAAATTCGACCAGCAGGCATTCTTGAATGTATTAGAAAAAAAATCATCCGAACTTGCCTATCTGGCTAAAGTCTACCTCATGAATTATGAGGAATTACACCCTGACAATCATGTTGGGGCCAAAGAGATAACCGAAGAAATTGATGACTTAGTAAGTCACATTAAGGTATCTCATCTAAAACAAAAATTAAAATCAATAGAAACTGCCATTAAACATGAGGAAAAAATTGGCGATCAAGATAAATTAAAAACTCTTGAGCGCGAATTTGATACAGTTTCCAAAAGACTATATAACACTATCAAAACGGATTAATTTATTTTATTTGAATTTTTCTTTTTGAATTTTTATCTTTTAAGATGCCCAGTAGTACAAGTGAAGATAATAGAATGGAACTATTCTGGGTATATGTTTTAGAAAGTAAAAAAGATCATAAAAGATACATTGGATATACTATCAATATAGATAGGAGATTGAAGCTTCATAATAGTGGAAAAGTAATATCAACTTCGTATCGAAGGCCATTAGAATTAATATATTATGAAGGATGCACAAATAGATACGATGCACAACGAAGAGAAAAGTATTTGAAAACCACAGGAGGTAGAAGATATTTAGCAAAAAGATTAAAAGAGTATTATAAGAAAAATAATTAGTAAATTGTACTACTGGGATGCCTAGAAAAAAAACTACAACTAATTCACGGCGAGCCGCGTCGAGCCGACGTAAACCGGCGAAGCGTAAACCTGCTAAAAGGAAACCTGCAAAACGCAAAACTACTCGCAGAAAAACTAAACGTAAACCAGCAAAACGTAAACCGGCGAAACGTAAACCAGCCAAGAGAAAGCCGGCGCGTCGTAAACCCGCCAAGCGCAAACTAGCTAAAAGGAAAACAACTCGTAAACCACGTGCTAGAAAAGTGAGTTCACGGCGAGCTCAAGCGAGCCGTCGCAAAAAAAGAGTTTACAAACCAAAAGTAGTACAGCCAATTGACGAAGATAAATTGGAATACCTTTTTGATAAAGGCATGAGCCAAAATTTTATTACGGAAGCAGAAATTATTAAAGCCATTCCTGATATCGAAGATCATTTGGCCGATTTGGAAAGTGTGCTCGAAAAAATGGATGCCATGGGAATTTCCTTGGTAAAAACGCAAACAAATTTGCTCGGAGTAGAAGTTGGTCTTACAAAAGAAGAGCAAAAAGAAAAGGAAGATGCAGAGAAAAAAGACGCCGATTTTATGGCTTCTATAGATTTGTCAAAACTTTCTTCTGATTCCGTGCAAATGTATTTGCGTGAGATTGGAAAAGTACCCTTGCTTACTGGCGAAGAAGAAGTTCAGTTGGCCAAAAGAAAAGATAGAAACGAACGCGAAGCTTTTGCAAAATTAATTGAAGCTAACCTGCGTTTGGTTGTTTCTATTGCTAAAAAATATACGGGACGAAATTTGACTCTACTGGATTTAATTCAAGAAGGGAATTTAGGTTTGTTTCGCGCCGTAGAAAAATTTGATTATAAAAAAGGTTATAAATTTTCAACTTATGCTACGTGGTGGATTAGACAGGCAATAACTCGCGCACTGGCTGATCAATCACGTACCATTAGAATTCCGGTGCACATGGTTGAGACAATAAATAAATTTACCCAAATTGAACGTCGACTTGTGCAAGATTTAGGGCGTGAACCGTTGCCAGAAGAAATTGCCGCTGAAATGGGGATTGAGCTTGACAAAGCGCGCAATATCATTAAAATTTCACAAGATACTGTATCGCTGGAAACTTCAGTTGGTGAAGACGACGACGATTCAACTCTAGGAGATTTTATTGAAGATGTAAAATCAATGTCACCAGACCAAACAGCATCACTGCGATTACTGCGCGATCACGTTAAAGATGTAATTCAGTTCTTAACTCCACGCGAACAAAAAATTCTTGAGATGCGTTTTGGATTAACAGATGGTGTGGCTCATACTTTGGAAGAGGTGGGACAGGAATTTGGAGTTACGCGTGAAAGAATTAGACAAATTGAAGCCAAGGCACTAGAGAAGATTAGAGATCACGAGATGATTAATAAATTACGCGACTACTAAATGGCATAGGGCTTATGGCTAATAGCCAATAGCACTACGAACTGGGAGAAGGGAGTAAAATGTTTAGATTTGAAACTCTAGATATCTGGAAACTAGCGATCGAATATAATAAATGCATTTACAAAGCAACGAAAGCATTTCCGAAGAATGAAGAATATGCACTGACAAATCAGTTGAGAAGAGCCTCGGTTTCAATTTCAAATAATATTGCTGAAGGATCAAGTGGTACTGATAAGGGATTTATAAAATATTTGAATATTTCAATAGGATCTGGACTAGAAACAGTAAACCTATTAGGCATTGCAAGAGATCAAAATTATATATCAGAATCAGAAAGAGTAGAACATTATAAGAAAGTAGAAATATTAATAAAGAAAATACGTTCCTTCCAAAAATCATTGAATAAAAAGTAGGCCATATGCAATAAGCCATTGGCCATAAGCCAGAATTGCAATGCAATTCTATAATCCGGGATAGCTCAGCGGTAGAGCAACTGACTGTTAATCAGTGGGTCGTGGGTTCGAATCCCACTCCCGGAGCCAAGTGGTACGAAGCGAGTTCAAAGACTCGCTTTTTGCCTTATTTAAGCGTGTTTTGCCCAGTTCTAAGGTTAAGTATTCCTTTTCAAGGGCAGGATACTCTTTTTTTATAGTATCAATATAATCTTCTTGCTTGATATAAAGCTTTTTGTCCTTTATTTTAAGCTCAGTACCCATAGTTCTAAGAATTTCACGTTTTGTCCGTTTATCACCGTTTAAAAACGATTCTCTAGCATTTGTAGCAAATTCAAACACTTTCTCGGTAAGCTCCAACCAATTATCTGTTCTATCCTCAGTTAATCGCAGTTTTTGCTGCAAGGTAGCTTTTTCCTTGGAGAGGTTATTTCTTTCTTTTTTAAATTCCTCATCTGTTATTAATTCCCTATATCTCATTTTTGTAAGATTATCTAACTGTCTCTGAATACTAGCTATGGTTTTTTGTTGGTTCTCAAAAATGTTCTGTCTTTCTTTAATTTCATAATCATTTTCATCGTTAAGAGATTCTAATGCCCAGTCTCTAAATTCAGGAAGTATGGTCATTTGTTCCAGTTCATTGTCAATTTGCATTTCTAAGTTTTCAACTGTAATGCTTGGTTGTTTACATTTATAATCTTTTTTCTGTCTTGTACAATGATAATACGTGTATTGTTTTATTTTATTGGTGCTCTTTATATGTTTGGTTTTTGTTTCTGCTGTAATTAAACAACCGCACTCCCCACATCGAATCGCT
Organism: bacterium; assembly: GCA_043815505.1. Taxonomy (GTDB): domain Bacteria; phylum Patescibacteriota; class JABMPQ01; order JABMPQ01; family JBDRIV01; genus JBDRIV01. The sequence goes on along the minus strand of JBDRIV010000003.1, from coordinate 1,140 downwards.
CCAGTATACGCAAAGTTACGATGTTTTAATATGGGTCTTCCTTCTCTTCCAAGAATTGCTTGAACCTTATCGTATTCATCTACAGAAATCATTGGTTTATGTTTTCCTTTGTATTCTTTTCCTCCATATTCAAATGTTCCTGTATAAAATGGATTAGTGAATATCCTGTAGATACCACTGCGTGATAAAGATTTGTCTCCCATATGTTTAAACTTTCTCGTCCTAAAACCCCATTCATTGTTAGCAATATTAAGAATTTTTGGTGGTGTGTAGTTTCCTGTAAGCATTAAATCCCACATACTTCTAACCAAAGGAAAGCGAACAGAATCTGTTTTAATAGTTTTTGTAAGTTTATTATTTAGATACCCAAGAGGTGGGTTTGATGGCAACCAGCCTTTTTGAGCTTTACTCTCTAAACCTCTTTTTACATTCTTTCTTAAATCTAGAATGAATTGATTTGCCATACCACTCTCAACATTGAATAGCAGTACATTATCTTCTGGCAGGTAGTCTCTATCATATGTCCTAATAGATTTTATTTTTCCTTCTTGTAGAAGCCATTGAACTCTGGCACTATCAATTGGGTTTCTAGATAAGCGATTGATTTGCCAACATAGTATTCCATCAGCCTCTCCTTTTTCGAGTCTTTTTAGTACATCATCAAATATTGGTCTATTATCAGGCTTCTTGGCCGATTTAGCTTCTGTAAAGATTTTCTTTATTTTGAAACCTAAATTATCAGCCAGTTCTTTTAGTTTATTAATCTGGTCATCAATTGATTGGACTTGTCTGTCTTCACTCTCAGTTGATTTCCTGGCATATAGATAGTAATTCATATTGTTTATTTAACATAAAGGGACGGCTATAGTTGACCCAAATCCGTTTTCCCGAAGGATTACCTCATTGGTATAGCCGCCCCTTAAGGGCAATGAAGTAATAAAAACTTCGGGATATGTTCGAATTATGGGTCAACGCTATTATTATAACATATTTTTAAAAGAAATCCAGTAATACATATTCTCTGTTATTACACTGTTATTACACTGTTATTACACTGTTATTACACTGTTATTACACTGTTATTACACTGTTATTACACTGTTATTACACTGTTATTACACTGTTATTACACTGTTATTA